>JAIBCE010000385.1 GCA_019694315.1 Sandaracinaceae bacterium | reverse complement strand
CTGAGAGACCGAGAAACAATCGTTTCTCGGGATCGAATGGTCGTACGGGGTTCGGGGGTGAAGCCCCCGACGCGCGGCGCCTGCGCCGCGCAGAAACGGAGTTTCTGCGCGCCATTCGGCGCGCGCTCGGGGGCTCAGGCGCCCCCGGACCCCGCGTCGCTCGATCGTCGAAGACTCCTCCTCGCTCCCGCTCCAGGGGTGAGCTGCGCTCACCCGGCGCGAGGCGCCCCGGATCGATTCTTTCTCGGTCCCGGAGAGCACGTGTCACTCGCTGCGAGTGCCGCGGGCTCGAATCGGCGGGAGGGAGGCTCTCGCCGATTCACTCGGCGAGAGGGAGGGTCTGCGGCCAGACCCTCCGGGAAGAAAGGAAGAGCGTGAGTCGATGCAAGTGACTCACGGTCTGAGCCAGTCGCCGCGATCCCGGCTCACGGGAGGTTCGCGCTCCGGCCACGATCCGGCATAGGATCGCTTCCTCGACCTGTTTCCGCAGGGCGGCCGCGCCCTCGGGTTAGGATCGGGCTCTTGCTGCCATGGCCACTTCGACTCCCCTTCCCTTTGGATCCCGCCGTCTCGCGACAACGCTGCGGCTCCTCGCCTTCGCCCTCGCCGCCCTCCTCGTCGTGCTCAGCGCCCCGGCGCCGAGCCGCGCCGACGACGTGGCCGAGGCCAGCGCGCTCTTCGCGAGCGGAAACGAGCACTTCCAGCGCGCCATGCGCCTGCGCGGCGCGCGTCGCCAGCGCGAGCTCGAGGCTGCGCTGGAGCAGTACTTCGCGAGCCTCCAGCGCGTTCGGTCGCGCAACGTGCTCTACAACACGGCGCTGGTGCTCGAGGCGCTCGACCGCGCGCCCGAGGCCTACAACCACTGGACCGAGTACCTCGCGATCCAGGGCCTGACCGAGGCGGAGCTCGCCGATGGCCGACAGCACCGCGAGGCCCTTCGCCCTCGCGTCGCGGCGTTCGAGGTGCAGGCCGACGCGGACGCCGAGGTGTGGATCGATCGTCGCGATCTCGGCTCGCGCGGGCGAACGCCCCTCGAGATCGCGCTCGCGCCAGGAGAGCACACGTTCTTCCTGGCGGCGGCCGGACGTCGTGAGGCCCAGGCGAGCGCGACCGCCGCGCTTGGCGAGACCGCGCGGGTCTCGGTCACGTTCGAGCTCCTTCCGGTGTGGCTCCAGGTGCTGGCGCCGGAGGGCTCGATCCTCGAGATCGACGGCGGGCGGGTCACGCCGGGGCAGTCGGTGCCGATCCAGCCAGGACCGCATCTCGCGCGCGTCTCGGCGGGGGATCGCCTGCTCGCGGAGCGGCGCTTCGAGGTGATGCCCGGCTCTGCCCCGATGGTGATCGACATGACGAGCGCGCTCGGTGCGGGCGGGCTCGGTGGCGGCCTCGTGACGGTCGTGGTCGACACGGCGGCCCGCATCGAGATCGACGGGGTGGTGCAAGGTGAGGGCAGCTCGGTGGAGAGCACGCTCAGCCCGGGCCCGCACCTCGTACGCGTGACCGCGAGCGGGCGCAGTGCGTACGAAGGAAGCCCCGACTTCCAGCTCTTTCCGGCGCGCCTCGAGGTCTCGCTCGCGGAGGGCGCGAGCGGCGGGATCCTCGCCGGCCGCGGGATCTTCGGGGGCCTGGCCGTGGCGGGGATCATCACCTCGACGGTCTTCACCGCGCTCGCGGCGAACATGCACGACCAGAACCAGAGCGCACCCACGGTGGACAACGCCGCGTCGCTCGAGAGCCTCACGCTCGCGGTGGACCTGTCGTGGTCGGCGACGGCGCTGATGGGCGGCCTCGCGATCCTCTTCCTGGCGCTCGACGCGGGTGGCGGCGACAGCACCGCGACGTTCTCCGTGAGCCCGACACCGGGCGGGGCGACGCTCTCGTTGCGTGGCTCGCTGGGAGGTGCGCTGTGAGCGCGGGCGGACGTGACTCCTGGCGGGGCGCGCTCACGCGCCTCGTGGCGATCGGGCTGGCAGCGCCGCTCGCGGGCTGCAGCCTCGTCTGGACGCCCATCCATCCTGATGGTGGCCCCGACGCGTTCGGCCCGGACGGCGGCACCGACGCCCCGGTGCCCGATGCGTGGAACGCGCCGGACGCTTGGCCGCCGCCCGAGATCTGCTCCGTCTTCTCGGGGGGCCGTGACGTCCCCGAAGGCCAGGACAACGACCACGACGGGCTGTACGACTGTGGCGACCCCGATTGCTACGGCAACGAGGTGTGCTGCTCGGAGTCGGCGGGCGTCGCGCTCGGAGGGGCGTTCATGGGCACCATCCCGCCCACGGGCTGGGAGCACCCGAACACCTCGATCCGCAGCGGCTCGACCGACCACGTGATCCTCGACTTCGGATCGTCGGGCTACCTGCGGCGCCGCGCGTGCACCCCGCTCGCCGCCGGAGCGCGCCTCGACCTCGACCTGCGCCGCGTCACGGGCGTGGCCGAGGGCGACCTCTCGATCGTCCTCACCCCCGCCGACGCCCCCTCGGCGACAGGCTTCCTCGACGAGATCGGCCTCCACTTCGACGCGGCCGGCGGCAGCTTCCGCGTGACGCGCGCAGGGCGCGACGAGGCGCTCCCTGGTCCGAGCGAGTGCCCCGAGGTGCTCACGGACCCGACGCACTACGATCTCGACTCGCCGAGCCGCGTCACGGTCGAGGTTCGGCCGGGCGTCGTGGGCGAGCGGTCGGTGATGCTGGTGAACGTGGAGGTCTTCGGCTCTTTCGGCGCGTGCACGAGCGTGCGGCCGGTCGTGGACGCCGCGATCGAGATGCGAGACCTCGTGCGAACCACGGAGGGACGCGCCGAGTCGTGCGACGAGAGCCCGGGCCTCTACGTCGTCTTGGCAGGGCACGGGACGGCCTTCGAGATCGGGACCGAGATCACGCTCCAGCGCTTCGAGTGCGCCTCGCCTGCGGTGTTCGCGGTCGAGCGGCCGATCCTCGTGCGCGCCGATCTCTCCACGACGGTCCCAGGCGTCGACACCGACTTCGCCGCGGGCGGCATCGGCGCGCCGGACCTCGATCACGACGGCACCGATTGGTGGCTCACGTACGACGGCGCACGACAAGACCGGAGCTCCGAGATCTTCCAGCACCTCGACCTCCGCCTCGGGCAGAGCACGTCGTCGAACTTCCTCGCGTGGGTCGGTGAGCCAGACGACGACGGCGTCCCCGTGGCGGTCACCGGCACGGGCCTGGACGGGGTCGCGATCCGCGAGCCCTCGGGCAGAGCCACCAGCATGCGCTACGTGTTTGCAGGGCGACGCGGCACGAGCGACGACTTCGACCTCTACCAGGCAGTCGCGACCGGCGGCGCGGGCCGGTGGGCCGGCTCGATCCTCGCACTTCCGCCCGAGTGCTCGTGGCGCGAACCAGCGCTCTCGGACGGGCCCGGGGGCAGTCACTGGGTCCTCGCGCGCTGCGACGACACGGACGGCACCGACTCGCGGCTCGATGTGCTGCGCCTCACCTCGGCGGGGGAATACGTCGTGGGCTCGCTCGCCTCCGACCTGCTCGCCATGGTCGCGCCCGCGATCGCGCACGACGTGCGCGCGGTCGACGTGCTCAGCCGGGCCGCAGGCGGACAGCGCTACGTGGCGGTGTGGATCCTGGCCGAGACGGGTGGATCGCGATCGCTCCATCTCTTCGCGGGCTCGGGGCCCGAAGACGGGACGACCTTTCCCGCGCTGGTCCCCTACGCAGGAAACCCCGTGCTGGAGGAGGCAGACCTCGACGAGGAGTGCACGGGCGCCTGCGAGATCACGAGCTTCGGCGTGGGCCTCGACTCGTCGCGTGCGGGCCCGGGTCTCCTGCGGTTCCTCTTCGCGCGGACGCGCGCGACGGACACGGCCACCGTCTACGAATTCGTCCCCCGCACCCAGTTCGCACCGAGCGCCCTCAGCGGTCCCTGACGGGATTTGCCCCGTGCCCGTGGCACGGAACGTGATCAAGGTTGGGACGGCGTACGACTGTGCCACTCTGGTGCGGTCGCAGGCTCAGGAGCTCTCATGCGACACCTCAAGCTGCTCGGCGCGCTCACCTTCGGGGCCCTCTCGCCGTGCGCCCTCCTGGGGCTGACGGCGTGTGCGGACATCGGCGCGCTCCGCGCGGAGGACACCGGCCCGCCGCCGTCGTTCGGCGCCGCCGCGGTCGCGGGCCCCGACGCGGGCGCCCCGGCCCCGCGGAGCGAGGCGAGCTTCGGCGACGACAACGGCCGATCGGCGTGCCTCGACTTCGTCGACAACAACGAGGACGGCGTCCTCGACTGTGACGAGACCGAATGCCAGAGCCGCCTCGCCAACCCGTCGTGCTGCGTGGGCAGCACGGCCGAGGCGTGCTGCACGGCCGAGGAGATCTCGGTGGTGACGACGTGCGCCTCGGGCTCGTGCCTCGAGGTGGCCGGCGAGAGCCTCTCGAGCGCGCACGGCCAGATCTTCGCGGCGGCGGATCTGCCGGGCGGCTGCACCGCGGCGACGGCGGCGGCGTATGCGCCGATCGGGACGGCCGTCACGCATGACTGGATGGCCCTTCCTGCGAGCCAGGACCTCGATCTCCTGAGCGCTCGGGTCGAGGTGAGCGCGCGCCTCGGGATGGGCGCCTCGACGCCGCGCGGCGAGGTGGCCGCAGCCGGCTTCGGCGTGTTCACCGAGCAGGGCCTGGGCGCGATGGCGCGGCCGCTCGTGGGCGTCGTCACGAGCGTCACCTCGAACGACCTGCGCGTGATCGTGGGCGATCGCGTGGTGACGACCATCGATCTGCCGGACGGCGCGTGCGCACGTGACTCGGCGGTGCAGCTCTCGCTCACGCCGGACGGACGGTTCACGGTGCATCGCCGCGATCCGGGCGTCTCGGGCTCGGGCTGGGGCGAGCCCGTGGCGAGCGGCTCCTTCGACGCGGTCCCGCACGCGAGGATCGCCATGTTCGGTCAGCAGCCCAACCCCGACGCGCAGCCGGCGGCGTGGGTGTCGGAGCTCGCGGTGACGGTGAACGGCTGTGACCGGCTCGCCCCCGCGCGCGCCGCCGCGCCCACCGTGCGCGCCGCGGGTGCGCACGACGTGACCGGGATCGCGGTGTTCCCCTCTTCCGTGGGGGCCTCGACCCACGACGCGCTCGTGACGAGCGACGATCAGATCTACTGGATGTCGGTGCAGGCGGGCTCGGGCGGGCTGGTCTCGACGGTGTCGAGCGATCCGTTCGCGGACAACATCCAGCCGAGCTGGCACGACTACCGACACTTCGAGGACATCGAGGTGGTCGTGCATGGCGGCGTCCACCAGGTGTTCCTGGCGGCGGCGCGTGGCGACGATGGTGTCTTCGAGATCGTCAGCACCGAGTACACGCCGAGCACCACCGCCGGCATGCCCGGCACGCTCGGCACGCCCGCCGTGGTGCTCACCGCCGCGCAGCTCAGCCGCATGGGGGCGACCGCCGTGTCGGTCGATGGCCCGAGCGTCGCGTGGGTCAGCGCCGAGGCTTCGCTCGTGATGGCCGTGCGCGTGCGCTTCGAGGACGGACACAGCGAGATCCGCATCGCGCCGGCCGAGAGCCTGCTCGCGACGGAGGCGGACTTCGCGTCTCCGAACGTGCAGGGACGCGACGCGAGCGGCGTGACGACCGACGGCCTCGTGCACGCGAACCAGGCGACGCGGCTCGACGCCTTCGATCGCGACGAGGTCGCCGATCCGCAGATCGTCGAGACCGACGGCGTCGTCCGCGTGCTCTTCGCGGGTCGCCGCGGGACGCGCTGGGCGCTCGGGAGCATCGTGGCCTCGCCCGACTTCCAGTTCTTCATCCCCGTGAGCAACACGCCCTTCCTCGAGCCGAGCGGCGCGGGCTTCGATGCGCTCGGTGTGAGCGAGCCGCAGCTCGTGCGTCGCGGCGGGATCGACTGGCTCTACTTCGCAGGCAGCGACGGCGCGCGGCGCGGGATCGGGCTCGCGGTGCAGCCGGTCGTGCAGGGCACGGCGTCGTGAGACGCGCCCTCCGACACCTCGGCGTCGGCGCCCTCGTCCTCGAGGCAGGGCTCGCGCCGTGGCTGACCGCGTGCGGCAGCGCAGAATGGCGTGCCCTCGACGCCTCGCCCGGCCTCAGCCTCGACGGCGGGGCGCGAAGCGCCGAGGACGGGGCGGTCGCGGCGCTCGACGGGGGCCCGCTGGTGCCGAGCTTCGAAGGACAGAGCGCCGACGGCGTCGCAGACGCGAGCCAGTGCTTCAACGGGGTCGACGAAGACTCCAACGGGCTGATCGACTGCGCCGAGAGCGCGTGTGCGGCGACCGCAGCGTGCTGCGTGGGATCGACCAGCGCCGCCTGCTGTGCGGAGGACGTGTCCGCGACGCTCGAGCTGGCGACGTGCCCCTCGGGGAGCCCCGCGGCGTGCACGACGCTGGGCGCGCGGGTGGTCTCGGGGACGCCCCTCATCGCGGCGGATCACTCGGTCGTTCCGGTGGCCCGCACGGGTCTCGACGGCGCGCTCGACTTCCCCCAGCACCCGCTTCGTCTGCGCGCGGAGACCGTGACGCTCGAGGCCTCGATCCGTGGTCCCGAGTCCACCGGACAGCTCGACGCGACGGCATTCGGTCTCTGGGCGCCGTCGCTGCCGGCGACGAGCATCGAGCCCATCGTCGCGGTCGTCGTCAGCGCCACGCGCAACGACGTGTCCGTGGTGGTTCGCAACCGCGTGGTGCTCCACACCGCCCGCGTGGCCGGCGAGCACGCGTACACGATCGCGGTGAGCCCGAGCGGCGAGGCCACGATCTCGATCGACGGGACGGAGCTCGGCACGGTGACGGTGCCGCTGCCCGACACCGCGTCCTTGCCGATCGTGTTCGGTCGCGTCGACAACGACGACGCCGTGGGCGGAACGACGCGCCTGACGTCGCTCGCGCTGCGTCAGGGGGCGTGCGCACAGCTCGCTGGCCTCGTGCGCGGGGGCGCGCTCCTCCGCACCGATCTGCCAGGCCTCGACGAGGCGCAGACGACCGATCCGAGCGTCGCGCGGCACGGCGACGTCGTGCGGATCGCGTTCGCGGCGCTCGAGGGCTCGGGCAACACGGCGCGCAGCATGTTCGGGGGAAAGATCCAGGGCGACACGG
>JAIBCE010000384.1 GCA_019694315.1 Sandaracinaceae bacterium | reverse complement strand
GGCTCAGCGCGACGAGCACGAGCGCGATCGCCAGCGCGAGCGAGGCGCGCGCGGCCGGAGGGCGCGGCGCTCGCGTCACTGGAAGATCTCGTAGCCGCCCGTGGTGGAAGGCGGCGTCATCGTGACCGTGGTCGCGACCATGCCCTCCGCCATCGTGTCCGGTGCGCCTTCGTGCGGGCCCCGCGGCGTGCGGGGCGTGCGCGGCCCGGGATCGACCGAGCTCGTCGTGGGCGGTGGCGTGGCGGGCTCCGGCAGCGCGAGCAGCGGCACCACTTCCTGGTCGTGCGCGGTGGCGAGATCGAGCCGCGCGGGCGCGAAGCGATCGAGGCGCAGCTCGAGCACCGAGGGCTGGCCCGGCAGCCAGTCGAAGGTCATCGGGGTCGTGCCGATCTGCTCGGTGCCGCGCCAGATCTGCGCGCCCGTCGGCGTGCTGTCGACGAGCACGCGACGCGTCGCGACGATCACGGTGGTCGTCGGTGGCGGCGTGGTGGGCAGCACCTCGACGTGCTCGGTGTCGTCGGGCAGGAGCGCGATGGTCACGCCACCGAGCAGGAAGAGCACGATCACCGCGCCCGCGATCGCGTGCGGCACGTACCGGCGATCCTGCATCACGCCGCCGGAGCGACGTCCCTGCGCGCGGAGCGTCCGCTCACGCTCGATGTCGGGCAGGCACGCGCTGAGGGCCTGCTCGAACTGCTCCGCAGTGGAGAAGCGACGCGGAGGATCCTTCTCGAGCGCGCGGCGGATGATGTTCGCGAGCGAGAGGGGGATGGGCCGATCGGGCACCACGTCGGTCACGGGCGGCACCTCCTCGCGGATGTGCTTGGCCATCACGACCACGGCGTCCTCGTCGGTGAAGGGCGCGGCGCCCGCGAGGAGCTGGAACAGGAGCACGCCCACCGAGTAGAGGTCCGAGCGCGGATCGAGCGCCTTTCCCTGGGCCTGCTCGGGCGACATGTAGCGCGGCGTGCCGAAGACGGTGCCCGCCTGCGTCTCGAGCTGGTCGATGGGCTTGGCGTCGTCGCGGAAGATCTTCGCGATGCCGAAGTCGAGCACCTTCACCACGGGCTCGGGGTGTCCCTCGACGCGCGCGAGGTAGATGTTGTCGGGCTTGAGGTCGCGGTGGACCAGGCCCTTCGTGTGCGCTTCGTGGAGCGAGCGCAGGATCTGCTGCGCGACCGACACCGCCTCGCGCACGTCGAGCGCGCCCTCGCGCTCGAGCTTCGAGGTGAGCAGCTCCCCCTCGAGCAGCTCCATCGCGAGGAAGAGGTGGCCCGCCGGGTCCTCGCCGAAGTCGAAGACGCGCACCGTGTTCGGGTGCACGAGGAGGCTCATGGCCTTGGCCTCGCGCTGGAAGCGCCCGACGGTCTCGCGATCCGAGACGAGCTCGGCCTTGAGGACCTTCAGCGCGACCGGGCGACCGAGGCCGCGCTGCTCCGCGCGGTAGACGGTGCCCATGCCGCCCGTGCCGACGCGCCCCACGATGTGGTAGCGGCCGGCCATGAGCGTGCCCATGAGCGGATCGTGCTGCAGCGCCTCGAACTGCTGCGGAGTCACGAGGACTGAGCCGTCCTTCGGGCAGGTTCCCGACGTCTTGTTCGGGTACGCCGTGGCGCAGGTCGGGCAGTAACGCATGTCCGGGGGAGGAGAGGGCGGTGGCGGACGGGGTGTCCGAGCGGCCCGATGGTAGCCGAAGCGGGCGCGGATCGTCGCGTGCCTCGCGAGGGCCCCCTTTGTCTCGGATCAGCCTGTTGTCGACCCTCGCCGTGTCAGATCAGCGAGTCGGGCATCGGCAGGCAGCGCATCTCCCAGCCCGAGTTGTCGATCGGCGCGCAGCGCTCGCCCGGGCGGCACTGATCGTTGCGGCAGCAATTGGCGCGGCAGTGGCCGAGGAAGCAGAAGTCGTCGTGGCACTCGTACGCGCTGCTGCAGGCTTCGCCCGGCGCGTAGTCGGTCCAGTCCGCGAGCATGCAGAACGAGCCCCAGCCATCGCCGCCGAGCGGCTGGTAGGTGCACTCGGCGAAATCGGCGCAGTCGCTGCCCGAGCCACACGGGGTGCCGCAGACGCCGCCCGAGCAGAAGCCCGACGCGCAGTCCGATCCGGAGTCGCAGAACACGCGCGAGCCGGGGGGGCTGCCACACGCCATCAGGGCTCGGCTGCCGCTGCTGAGCACACGACAGCTGGCGCCGCCGCTGCAGTCGTCGGCGGTGGTGCACGCCTCCGGGACGTCGTTGCCGATCACCGACGGCGGCAGGCACGCGCGCGCGCCCGTTCCGCTGGCGAAGCATCGCAGGCCGGTGCCCAGACCCGTGCAGTCGAGGTCCGTGCAGCACGGGGCTCCGCAGCGCGCGCCGACGCCCGCGATCCCGATCGCGCCCTCCGCATAGCAGAGGCCCGAGGCACACTCGACGTCGCTCGCGCAGGGATCGCCCAGATCCTTGAGCGCCACGCACGCGAACGAGTCGTCGCAGTAGCCGCCACCGGCCTCGCACCTCGTCCCGGGACGGCAGTCCATGGACGGTACGCACATGCCCTCGGCGCCGCACATCGTGCCCGTGCCGCACACGGTCGGGCGCGGGCGGCAGTCGTCGATGCGGAAGCACGAGGGGCGCGTGTTGCCCTCCCCCACGACGCACTCTTCGCCTGCGGCGCAGCCCGAGTCCTCGTTCGTGCGCGAGTTGCAGTCGTCGTCGACGCCGTTGCAGCGCTCGGTGACGCTGGGGTTGACCTCTCCGTTGTTGTCGTCGCAGTCGAGGCGGCTCGGATCGTCGAAGCTGCACGAAGCGAAACCGTCGGCGTCGCGGTCCTCCGTGACGTCCTCGTCGACGCGCGTGTCGCAGTCGTCGTCTTCGCCGTTGCAGACCTCGTCGCGGCACTCCGGTCGACACACACCGTCCTGGCACATGCCCACTGGGCACGCGGGCGTCGTCAGCGTGCCCTCGTCGGTCTCGCCGTCGCAGTCGTCGTCCATCCCGTTGCACCGATCGTTGCCCGACGGATCGCAGCTGTCCGGCGCGCAGAAGCCCTGCGCGTTGCAGATCTGGCCGTCGGGACAGTACGACTCGGTCGCGTCGGGATCGCAGCGGAGCGGGGGCTCGCCGCCCACGATCGCGCTGCAACCGCTCGCGAGGGCGAGCCCGAGCGCAGCCACGACGATCGCGTACTGCCGCATCAGAAGACCCCTCGCAGCGAGACCGAGCCCGGGCCGAGGTCGAGGCTCACCTGCCGCCCGTCGGGCCACTGCTCGTACACGCGCTCGCGCACCGCGAACAGAATGAGCGCAGCCACCATCGTGGCGCCGCCCACGCCGTAGCCGATGTCCGCCACGAGGCCGAGGGTCTGCGCGTTCGCGAGCTCGGCCGTGAAGTCGTCGTACGTGTAGAGATGGCCCGTGTCGTCCACGCTGCCGAGCACGCGCTGCGAGAGCCCGTCGTGCATCGAGAGCGCGAGCCCGCCCACGATCGCCGCGCCGATCACCACGACGCCGCCCGCGATCAACGTCCCCCAGAACGCCTCGTCCGCCACGCCGCGCTCGCGCACGAACGTGGGGCCCTGCTCGATCGCGCCCACGATCTCCACCGTCGGAGGCGGTGCCGCGTGCTCGCGTGCGCCGCGCAGCCGCTCGAGGATCTCGTCGGTGCGCGCGAGCTCGGCGGTGGCGTCGGGCGGCGTGAACGCGCGAAGGCGCGTGTAGATCTCGATCGAGTCGTCGTAGCGACCCATCAGCTCGTACACGCGGCCCAGGTTGAAGAGCAGCGCGGGCGCGTTGGGATCGAGCACGAGCGCGCGCTCGAGATCCTCGGCGGCCTCGGGGTAGCGGCCCGCGCGGTAGGCCTCGCGCGCATGCTCGAAGTACTGCATCGCCTCGGGCGGCGGCTCGTGAGCCTCCTGCGCGCGGACCCTCGAGGGGAGCAGGGCCGGGGCCGCGACCAGGCACGCAGCCGCGAGCAGGCCGCCGACCCACGGGGGCAGGCGGAAGCGAGCACGAACGGACTGCGCCACGGGGGCCATCGAGCGGCCTCGAAGGTAGCGCGAAGCAGCGCCCGCGGGAAAGCGTAGCGTGCGTCGCAGGCGTGCGTTCGTCGGGCGGGGATTCACCCCAGGAGCCGCCTCGCGGGTGCGCCTGCGCGATTCTCCTTCGGGCGCCTGGGGCGTCCTCGGGCATGATGGAGCGATGCGCTCGACAGCTTCCTTCGTCGTCCCGCTCGCCTTGGCCTCTGCCCTCCTCGTCGCGTGCCCCGGCACGACGCTCTCGCCTCTCGGAGGAGAGTGCTCGCGCCCCGGTCGCGGCGCCGCTGCGGGATGCCGCGCCGGGCTGACCTGCGCGTATGGTCGCTGTCGCGAGGACTGCACGAGCTCGCGCGACTGCGCTCTCGGTCGTCGCTGCCTCGCGAACCCCGACGGCGTGAACGTCTGCTCGCTCGAGACCGACGACACGTGCCGCGCGGCCTCCGACTGCCCGGCCGAGCTGTCGTGCACGCGCGGCGAGTGCCGCACCGCGTGCGACACCGACGCCGACTGCGCCGGCGGCACCTGCTCGAGCAGCGCGTGCACCGAGCCCGTCTCCATGTCCATGCCCGACGGCTCGCCGTGCACGAGCGATCTCGGCTGCCTCACCGGATCGCTCTGCGGCGCCTCACGCTGCAGGCCCGCGTGCGAGGGCGGCTGCGATCGCGCGAGCCGATGCCTCAACGTGATGGGCGTGCTCGGCTGCGCGCTGCCCGACGAGAACGAGTGCACCGACACGACCGACTGCACCGACGGCCTCGTGTGCGTCGCGAGCGAGTGCCGCACCGAGTGCACGACCGACGGCGAGTGCGGCCCCGGCGGCCACTGCGTCGACTCGAGCTGCGACGAGCCCATGGGCACGGGCCTCGTCGACGCGGCCGTGGCGCCGGGCGTGGACGCCGGTCGCGTGGCGGTGCCCGACGCCTGGTACATGCGCTTCGATGGCGGACCGCGCGGCAGCCAGACGCAGCTCGCGCAGGCCTTCACCGCGAACCCGCTCCCGTCGCAGACGGTGCGCGTGCTCCCGAGCTGGATCTCGCCGTCGATGCCCGCGCGCGACATCGTCGTGGGCAGCATGCTGGCGCCCATCGGCGTCACGCTCACGGCGCGCTCCGATGCCGACGGACGCGGCGTGGGCTTCGTGGGCACGGTCGACGGCGCGGGCACCGCGCACCTCTTCCGCTTCCCCGGCGATGCGCCGAGCGAGGCCGTCGATCGCTCGAGCGATCTCGCCGCCGCCGATCACCTCATCGACATGGCGATCATCGAGGACGGTGCGGTGGTGCGCGGCCTCCTCCTGCGCAACCGCACCGAGGACATGATCACCACGCAGGCCGGCTGGACCTGGACCGAGGGCTCGGCGCCCACGGCCTACGATCACGACGTCGGCCTCTTCTCGTACGGCGTGTACACCTTCGGTCAGGCCACGATCGCCGGCGGGTCTCGCACGATCGGCCCCGATCAGGATCTGCGCTACCTCGTGCGCGAGCGCGAGCGCCTCCAGACGGGCACCGAGCCTCCCTACGGCTACACGCCGGGCGATGCGTTCCTCTCGGTGCTCGACGTGGGCGCGCGCACGGCCGGCAGCGATCGCACCGCGTCGATCTTCAGCTCCGACGTGCTCGTCATGCGGGGCCTGCCCGACTACGCCCTCGTGTGGGATCCGGAGTCGCGCACGAGCACGATGCTGCGCCTGCGCAGCGAGGGCGGCACGCTCCGCACCGCCTACGAGCGCGTGGGCTTCCTCGACGCGTCGGACGCGCCGCCCGTGATCGCGCAGTCGGCGCTCTTCCGCAGCGAGGCGATGATCGCTGCGCCCAACGGCCCGAGCACGACGCTGCACCAGCTCTCGTGCCCAGCGGCCACCGAGTGCGTGAGCGAGGCGATGGTGTTCCTGCCCACGCCGGGAGGCACCGACGCCACCACGCTCGCGGCCGCGCCGCTGCGCAACGCCTACGCGCTCCTCACCGTCGACTCGGAGGGCATCGTGCTCCGCGCGCTCGCGCGCGACCTGACGGTGATCCCCGGCTACGACGACGGAAGCACGCTCGAGGCCCTCGGCCAGAGCACGCTCGAGGTGGAGGGCGCGCGCTACTCGCTGCTCGACCTCGACGCCTACGCGTTCGCCGTGGAGAACACGGGCGGTGACGTGCTGAGCGTGACGCTCCTCGTGGCGGGCCTCTACGAGGACTTCACCGCGAGCCGCGTTCGCCTCTGGGTGGGGGGCGTGCGCGTCGAGATCCCGCGCTGAGCCATGGCCTCGTCGCTCCCGCCTCTCGAGATCCAGAGGTCGGCGCCTGGGCAGGCGTGGACCGCGCGCGGCGATCTCGTCGTCGTGCGCTGCGCCACGCTGATCGTCGCCGAGACGGTTCGCGCGCTCGTCACGCACGCGCGCACGCGCCCCCAGCCGGCGCACCTCGCGGTGATCTACGTGCTCGAGGGCAGCGTGATGGGTGTGCCCGACGAGGCGTGTCGCGACGCGTTCGTGGAGCTCTCGCGCGAGGGCGAGCGCGTGTTCACGAGCGCGGCCGTGGTGATCCCCGCGGGCTTCGCAGCCGCCGTGGTGCGTGCCTTCGTCGGCGGTGTGCGCATGGTCGCGCGCGCGCGTCTTCCCTTCGAGGTCTTCGAGCGCCTCGAGGACGCCGACGCCTTCACGCGCCGCCACGCCGCCGCCGCGAGCACCCTGCCCGACGCCCGCGCGCTCGAGGACACGATCGCGGCCCTGCGCGCCGCCGGCTGATCGCACGAAACGCCCACGAAACAAGGCGAATTCGAGGATCGATGCCGGCGCGGCGCGTCGCTCAGCGCTTGGCGCGCTCGGCGTGTGTCGTGCTCGTCGCGTGGCGCAGAGGGGAGGGCGCGGGCGGGGTGAGCGCGGAGAGGAGGCGCGCGAAGACCTCGCGGATCTCGGCGTCGGTGCGTCGTCGGGAGGGGCGCGAGAGGGCCTCGAGCTCGAGGCCGCGCAGGGTCGCGAGGGCCACGCGCGCATCGAGCGGCGGCGGCGGCGAGCCGAGGCGCGCGGCCTCCGCCTCGAGCATGCGCTCGAGGCGCGCCTGCCACGCGGCGTAGGTGTCCTCGAGCGCCGGCCGCCGCGCGATCTCG
>JAIBCE010000383.1 GCA_019694315.1 Sandaracinaceae bacterium | reverse complement strand
CGCGGTGCAGCAGCACGGCTTTCCGACCGTGTGCGCGGCCACGGTGATCGCAGGCGTCCTGCAGGTGGGGCTCGGGCTCCTGCGCGCGGGCTTCGTCGTCTCGTTCGTCCAGAGCTCGGTGATCCGCGGAATGCTCGCGGCGATCGGCATCCTGCTCATCCTCAAGCAGATCCCGCACGCGATCGGCTACGACGCGGAGAACTTCGCGGGCGAGTCGTTCGAGGTGGCCGGTGAGGGCAACACGTTCGCGCTGCTCTGGCACGCGCTCTCGCGCCTCGAGTGGGGTGCGCTCCTCATCAGCGTCGTGGCGCTCGCGGTGCTGTGGGGCTGGGAGGCCGGCGGCCTCAAGAAGCGCCTGCCGGTCGTGCCCGCGGCGCTCGTGGTGGTGGTGGGGGGCGCGTTGCTCGCGTACGCGTACCCAGCGCTCCGACCTGCCCTCGCGCTCGATCAGCGACACTTCGTGGCCGTGCCCGAAGAGGGCCTCGAGGCCCTGCGCAGCTCGCTCGACGTGCTCTCGATGGGGTCGTTCCTCCGCGTCGAGACATGGGTGCTGGGCGTGGTGCTCGGCCTGGTGGCGAGCCTCGAGTCGCTGCTCTCGCTCGACGCCGTGGACCGCCTCGATCCCTATCGACGTCGGTCCGACACGAACCGCGAGCTCGTGGCCCAGGGGCTCGGCAACGCGCTCTCGGGGCTCTGTGGCGGGCTGCCGATCACGAGCGTGATCGTGCGCTCGGGCGCGAACGTGGACGCCGGAGGGCGCACGCAGGCGGCCGCGTTCACGCACGGAGCGCTGCTGCTCGGCGCGATCCTCGCGCTGGCGTCGGTGTTGAACCGCATTCCGCTGGCCGCGCTCGCGACGATCCTGGTGTGGACGGGCGCCAAGCTCGCGCATCCCACGATCTTCCGGACGATGTGGCAGCGCGGCGCCGATCAGCTGATCCCCTTCGTGGTCACGATCGTGGCGATCGTGCTCACGGATCTGCTCAAGGGCGTGGTGCTCGGGATCGTCGTGGGTCAGGCCTTCAATGTGCGCTCAGCGATGCGCAACGCGTTCACCGTGGAGGACGAGGGCGAGGTGCGGAGGATCTCGTTCACGAAGGACATCTTCTTCTTCCACAAGGCCGCGATCCTCGCCGCCCTCGATCGCCTTCCCTCGGGCACGACGCTCGTGGTCGTCGACGCGGGGCGCGCGGACTACGTCGAGCTCGACGTACGCGAGGCCGTGCACGACAGCCGCGAGCGCGTGGAGCGTCAGGGCGCGCGGCTCGAGATCCTCGGCGTGGAGCCCGTCGTGGGCGGGCCGAGCCACTGACGCAAAGCGCGCGGCAAGGAGCGTGGCGCGACAGCGCTACGGTGCCTGAGGTCGCACAGGGCGATGGACGCGGGACAGCCCGAGCGGAGGAGCGTGGCCGAGGCCCAGCAGCGTGTCGTTCGCGGTGCGCATCGCGGTGGCGACGTCGGACACGTTCACCGTCCGCAGCCCGCGCGCGTGGAGCCAGCCGAGCACCTGGAGCACGCCGCGGATCGCCGAGCTCTCGATCACGACGATCGCGCGCACCGTCTCGTCCGTGGCGCCCTTGCGCTCCCACTCGGCGTTCAGCTCGTCGATGAGCCGCCGCACGTCGGCCGGCGGCACCTCGGCGGGTCCGGTGTCCACGACGTTCACGAGCACCAGGCGGTCCGCGAGGGCGCGCGCGAGCTGCTCGCCGAGCGCGGCGTAGTAGGCCCGCACGCTGGCCTCGCTCGCGCGTCCGAACCACGTGGCGATGATCACGGGAAAGTGCGTGTCGTCGAACACGATCACGTCGCCAGTCGATCCAGGCAGGACGCGCTGCACGAGCCCCAGGCTAGCGCCCGCCCGAGGCTCGCGGAAGACGGGACCGTGAGGAGCCCGCTCCACGCTCGGAACCCCTTCCACCCTTCGATCCCGAGCGACGATGTCCTCGCTCTCAACCCTGCCCGCGTCGACGCGTGCCCTTGCGCTCGAGCGTGGGGTCGCGCGGCGGCTTGGCGCTCGACTCGAGCGCGCCCTTGAGGCGCGTGAGCACCTCCACGCGCTCCGAGGCGCCTCGCTTGGCCAGACGCTCGAGGCTGCCCTCGAACGCGCGCCGCAGATCGGGGTGACGGGCCCGCGCGCACTCGGCCTCGAGCCAGGCGACACCATCGGCCACGCCGTGCACGTCCTTCGCGAAGAGGGCGGCGGCGACGCTGATCGAGGCGAGGCTCCGGCGACGTGCGTCGGAGCGCTCGGCCGCGCGAGGCGCGTCGGCGAGCTCGGTGATCCAGCGCGAGACGAGCTCGAGCAGCCGGGCCCGATCACTCACGGTGGTGAGCGCGCCGCGCTCGGCGATCGCGTCGAGCGCCGTGGCGAGAGCACCCCAGCGCACGTCGCGATCCTCCACCGGGAAGCCGTCGTCGCCGAGCCACGCAGCCATCGCGCCCACGAGTCGATCGCCGCCCTGCGGCGTGCGCGCAGCAAACGATGCGAGGGCATGACCCGTGGAGAGCCGCACCGGCGCGCGCTCGTCGGCGCCGAGCGTCGCGAGGCGCCTCCACGACTCGGCCTGACCGTGCAGGGCCACGTAGCCCCACGCCGCGACCATCGGGAGGAACACGTGCGCCGTGTCGGGAGCTGCGTCGTCGTCGGCGAGCGGCGCGAGCACGAGCAAGGCCTCGCGCGGAGGGCGCGTGGCGAGGTCCTCGGCCACGGCCTGTGCGAGCGCGAGGTTGGGCTTGGGGCCCGGCAGGCCCGAGTGGCGCGCGAGGAGCTCTCCGAGACGCGAAGGCTTGCGCTTGGCGGCGTCGTCGAGCGCGCGACGCAGCTCCTCGCTCCGGATCGCGGAGGCCTCGCGCCTGCTCTCTCGAGTGCTTGGGCGACGCTCGTCGCTCATCGCGCGCCCCCGAGCTCAGCGCTGCGCAAGAGCTCCTGGGCCATGCCGAATTCGTCGCGGCCCACCATGCCCGTGTCGACCGAGGCCTCGAGCGCACGGCGCGCCGCCGCGGGATCGCCGGCGCGGAGCGCGCGGATCGCCGAATAGAAGTGGGCCTCGCATCGCTCCGAGCTGCCCTCGGCCGCTGCGAGCACGGAGCCCTCGTCGAGCTCGCCGCGGGCGAGGCTCGCGAGGCGCGCCTGCCAGCCTCCGCGCGCCGACTCGGCGGCGAGCACGCGCTCGCCCTCTTCGCTCGTGGGCGCCTGCGACAGCACGCGCACCGCCTCGACCCAGAGCGCGAGGTAGACCTTCCACGCGTGGCTGATGGGCGAGCCCACGCGCGCGCGGCGGAACACGAGCTCGGCGAGCTCGGCGTCCGGCGCGTCCGTGACGAGGTGCTGGAGCACGACCGCCGCGTTCTCCGGCGTGGGCGCGAGCGTGATCGCGGCCTCGAACGCCGCACGCGAGCGATCGCGATCGCCCAGGCGTCGGAGCACGACGCCACGCGCGAGCGCGCGCCGCGCCTCGACCTCCGCGCGCGCCTCGTCGAGCCCTTCGAGACGAGCGAGCGCGTCGTGGTACGCGCGCTGGGCGGCGGCGCCGTCACCGGCCACGCGGTGCGCATCGCCGAGGCCCGTGAGGAGGCGTGCGCGCGTCTCGTCTCCTTCGCGCCCTTGCGAGAGCAGGTCGAGCGCCTCGCCGAGGAGCGTGCGCGCGGCCTCCGGCGAGCCTGCGCGCAGCTCGAGGGCCGCGAGCTCCTGGCGCGCATCGATCGCGGCCGGCGAGGTCTCTGGCATGCGGCGCGCCTCGGCGATCGACTCCGCGAATTCTCGGCGCGCATCAGCGGCGTGACCGCTCGCGAGCTCGGCGCGCGCGAGCGCGAGGTGGAGCGTGGGCTGATCGAGGGGACCCGCCTCCGCGCGCGGAAAATGCTCGGCGCGGAGCGCGATGATCTCGTGCGCCGCGTGGCCCGCGGTGCGCACCTGACCGACGTCGTGGGCGTCCGCGAGCGCGCCGTGGGTGATCATGTCGGCGAAGGCCTCGAGCGCCTCGTCGAACACCTCGAGGTCGCCGCCGTCCATGCGCAGCGCGGTGACGTAGTAGTCCGCGGTGTCCCCCACCTGACCGAGCGCGGACGAGGTGCGCGCGAGACAGAGCGGAAAGCGCGCGTCGTGCGGGAAGCGCCGCAGACCCTGGCGACAGAGGCCGAGCGCCACGTCGGGGCGGCCCTCGGCGAAGCCGTTGGCGATCTGCGAGAGCGCCTCGGCGCCGCGTGTGTCCTGCCCGCGAGCCTCCTCGAGCACGCGTCGAACCCGCCACACGTCTCCGCCGCGCTCGCCGAGGCTCTCGAGCTGCGCGATCGCACCCTCGAGGTCGCCGTGCGCGAGGAAGACGGCCGCCGCCTCGAGCGGAGCGCGCTGCATGATCACGGCGGCCATCTCGAGGTGCTGCATGTCGCCGAGCGAGCGCGGAGGCCGAAAGCCCTCCGTCAACGTCGAGCCGCGCACCGCCTCCCGGAGGCCGAGGTAGATGCCCGAGAGACGCCCGAGGACCTCGGGCGACGGCGTGAGGCGCGCGTGCTCCTCCCACACGTGGACGAGCCCCATCCCGCCCTCGACGAGGGCCATCACGTCGTCGGTCGGCGGCATGCGTGCCTCGCGGCCCCACGCCGAGACGCGCTCGTACTCGGCGCGGTGGGCCTCGGCGTGCTCGGCGTCGAGCCACGACAAGAGCAGCTCGGAGGCGAGCACCCGAGGCTCGTCGCCGCGACGCGCACCGTGCACCGCCACGTGCTCCGCGAGCGGCCGGAGCTCGGCAGGCAGCGCCCGACCCGGGCCGAAGTCCTCGCTCGCGAGGAGGGCGGTCATCTCGCCGAGGAGCGCGACGATCTCGTCGTAGTCGCCGCCACGGAGCACGGCGTCGCTGCGTGCGCCCAGGTGCGCGAGCAGGTGCGCGCGGACCGTCTCTCGCGTCGGGTCGTCCGTCGCGAGCTCGAGGTAGCGGCGGCGGATCTCGGCGTAGCTCTCGTCGTCGACGGAGCGCTCGACGAGCGTCGTGCCGCCGTGCTGCGTCGAGCCACCACAGCCGAGGCCTCCGAGGGCGAGGCCGATCCAGAGCACGACGCGCGAACGATCGGAGAGGCGCATGGAGCGCGCAGCATAGACCGACGATCCCGCCGTGGCAGCTCGATCAGGCCTCGCTCGGGACGAGCTCGCGCGACGCCTCCTCCGCCTCGGACGGCTCGCGCTTCATCGAGCCCTCCATCGCGGAGTACGCCTCCTCGCCGTGGAGGGTCACGTCGAGGCCCTCGAGCTCGGTGTCCTTGTCGGGCCGAAGGCCGATCACGCGATCGATCGCCTTGAGCAGGACGAAGCTCGCACCGCCCGCGTAGGCAGCCGCCACGACGACGCCCAGCACGTTCTCCGCGAAGAGATCCCAGCCGCCGTAGAGCGCACCATCGCGCGCGCCCGGGTTCCACACCGTGCTCGCGAACACGCCTGTCAGCACGGCGCCGAGCGCACCGCCCAGGCCGTGCACGCCGAAGGCATCGAGCGCGTCGTCGTAGCCGAAGCGGCCCTTGAGCAGCACGCCGCCGAAGCACGCGCCTCCTGCCATCGCGCCGATGGCCATCGAGGCCACCGGGCCGACGAAGCCCGCCGCGGGCGTGATCGCGACCAGCCCGGCGACGAGCCCCGACGCGACCCCGAGGGCCGAGGGCTTTCCGTGTCGCGCCCACTCGATGCCCGCCCACACGAGCGCGCCCGCACCCGCCGCCACGTGCGTGTTCACGAGCGCGAGCACCGCGAGCTCGTTCGACGCGAGGGCGCTGCCGGCGTTGAAGCCGAACCACCCGAACCAGAGCAGGCCCGCGCCCAGCAACGTCATGGTGAGATCGTGCGGGAGCATCTTCTGGCGCGGATAGCCGTGACGCTTGCCGAGCACGATCGCGAACACGAGCGCGCTCGCGCCCGAGCTGAGGTGCACCACGGTTCCGCCTGCGAAGTCGAGCGCGCCCCGCGCCCCGAGCCAGCCGCCGGGTGCCCACACCCAGTGGCAGATCGGATCGTAGACGAGCGTCGTCCACGCGAGCGTGAACGCGACGTAGGCCGAGAACTTGAGGCGCTCCGCGAACGCGCCGGCGATCAGCGCGGGCGTGATGATCGCGAACATGAGCTGGTAGGCGCAGAAGAGCAGGTGCGGGATCGTCCCGTGCGGCTCGAGGCCCACGCCCTCGAGGAGCACGTGATCGAAGCCGCCCACGAGACCGCCGCGTGTCGGGCCGAAGGCCAGCGAGTAACCGATCACCACCCACTGCACCGTGACGAGGCCGAGCGCGAAGAAGCAGTGCATGAAGGTCGAGAGCACGTTCTTGCGCCGCACGAGGCCGCCGTAGAACAGCGCGAGGGAGGGCGTCATGAGCAAGACGAGCGCGGTGGAGACGAGCATCCATGCTGTGTCGGCGCGGTCGATCGCGGAGGTCGGGTCCATCGCCCCGCATCCTCCGCGATGATTGTTTCCGGCGCGTTTCGTGTGCGTAAGGAGTCGAGCGTCCCCCGCGCAGGGCCCGACCTCTGGTACAAGGGGCGCCGTGCTGCGCGATCCTCGCGCGCCAGAAGGGATGCCCATGAAGTCGAACACCAACCACACGCGTGCCGGGCTCGTGGCCGCGATCCTCGTCCTCGGCACGGCCGCCGCCGTGCAGGGCTGCTGCTTCGCGCCCACGCCGGCGCCCACCTCCGTGACCGTCCCCCCGGTCGCCGTCCCCACGACGCCCACGGCGCCCACGACGCCCACGGCCGCGCCCGCGGGCGGTGGTGGCGTGTGTGGCCGTGCGACGGAGTGCTGCAACGCGTACGTCGACGCGATCACCAACGCGCAGGGCAACATCGCCGCGCAGGCCATGGCGGGCTCGATGGAGCAGGTCCGCCAGCAGTGCGGCACCTACGCGTCGCTCGGCGGCATGGGCCCGAGCGCGGAGCCGGGCTGTCAGTCGGCGATCGATGGCTACCGCACGGGCCTCGGCGCCATCGGCGTGACGGTGCCCGCCTCCTGCCAGTGAGCCCGTGACGATCCCCGCGCAGGGGATCGCGGCAACGACGAAGAGCGGCGGGCGGAGGGGGCCCCCCCCCGCGGGGGAGGCGGCGCATGCCCCCCCCCGCACACTCCGGACCGAGCGAACATCGAGATCCCCCC
>JAIBCE010000382.1 GCA_019694315.1 Sandaracinaceae bacterium | reverse complement strand
CTGCTCGTGGATGATGCGCTCCGTCGCGCGAGCTGGCGGCTCAAGGCCGAGCCGGTCGAGGCCGCCGACGGCACCCTCCTCGCCGCCGTCGCCTTCCTCGAGCGCGCGAGCGCCACGCCGACGCGCCGTGGCGATCCCGATCTGGCCAAGGATGCACAGCGGGCCGAGCGAGCCTTCGATCCGATCTTCGCGCGCGACGGCGCGGTGCGCTCTGCGGTGGATCTGGCCAGGAAGGTGGCCGCGAGCGAGCTCCCCGTGATGCTCCTGGCGGAGACGGGCTCGGGCAAAGAGCTCTTCGCGCAGGCGATCCACGGCGCGAGCCGGCGCGCGCAGGGGCCCTTCGTCGCCCTCAATTGTGGGTCGATCGCGCCCTCGCTCCTCGAGAGCGAGCTCTTCGGTCATGCGCCGGGGGCGTTCACGGGCGCGGCTCCGAAGGGCCGCACGGGCCTCTTGCACGCGGCCACGGGCGGCACGCTCTTCCTCGACGAGATCGGCGAGATGCCGCTCTCGATGCAGACCTCGCTCCTGCGCGTGCTCGAGTCCGGTACCTACCTCCGCGTGGGCGAGACGCGTGAGAGCCGCGCCGACGTGCGCGTCGTGTGCGCGACCTGCAAGAACCTCGTCGAGATGGTGAGGGCGGGCACGTTCCGCAACGACCTCTACTTCCGCCTCAAGGGCGTGATCCTGCGCATCCCGCCGCTGCGCGAGCGCCGCGATCGCGTCGCGCTCGCGCAGCACCTCCTCTCGCGCTTGGGTGAGCAGCGCCCGCTCACGCCGGCCCTGGTCCGCTTCCTCGAGACGCATCCGTGGCCGGGCAACGTGCGCGAGCTGCGCACGGTGCTCGAGGTCGTCCGCGTGCTCGCGGGCGAGGCGCTCGAGCTCGACGTGACGCACCTCCCGCCGGATCTCGCGCCGCCCGTCGCGATCGACGACGAGCCCGAGCTCGTGGTGGCCGATCCGCTCGCGGCGATCGAGGCCTCGGTGGTGGGCCGCGCCCTCGACGAGCTCGGCGGCAACGTGAGCGCGGCGGCACGTCAGCTCGGCGTCGCGCGCAGCACCGTCTACCGGATGATGGAGCGCTACGGCCTCAAGAAGGGCTGATCGCGCGGCTCGTCGATGCCGGCGGGCTGCGGTGCGCTCGAGGAGAGCCGCGCGTCTGCCTCGTCGTCCCTCTCGTGCGCGAGGGCACGAAAGGCGAGGATCCGTCCATGGACATGATCGCGATCGGTGTCGTCGCAGCCCTCGTGCTGATCGTCGTGCTCGCGGCGGTCGGCCTGCGTCAGCGCGTGCCGAGCCTCGAGCAGATCACCGAGACCGATGCGAGCACGTGTGCGGCGTGCGGCAGCAAGGACGTCACGCATCCCGCGGAGGGCGTGTACGTGTGTCGATGTGGCTTCCGCGGCGGACCGGGCCTCGGCGCGTACGCGTGGAAGCTCGAGACGGAGCGCCTCGCCGCCCTCGGCGAGGCGGACCGCGCGGCCTTGCTCGCGCGAGCGCGCGCCGACGCGGAGCTGCAGCTCGGCGCCGCGCGCGGTGACTACGAGATGGCCGAGCGCGCCTTCCGCGCGGGAGAGCAGATCGTGCCGATCGGTCGGGGCGAGGCGATGCGCAAGACCGAGCTCTACGAGCAGGTGCGCGAGCTCCTTCCGTCGGCCGAGCGCCACCTCACCGATGCGATCGCGAGCGTCGAGAAGGTGCGACACCTCGAGCGCGGCGGCGGCCGCATGAACGAGTGGTACGAGCGCCTGAAGGGCTCGCGCGAGACCGCGCTCACCGTCACGGGGATGCAGGCCACCGCGGCCCTGCGCGAACAGCTCCGCGAGGTGGGCTCCGTGCTCGCCGGGCTCGAGCGCGAGCTCGGCCCGTCGCCGAGGTGATCGCGCCAGGCGCCTCGCGTCCCGAGTACCCTCGCGGGATGCGGAACGTGCTCGCAGTCGCGTGGTCGGCCGAGGGACTGCTCGCGTTCATGAGGCGCGCTGCATGGCGAGGAGACGACTACCTCTTCGAAAGACAATCGCGGTCACGCGAGCGGGCCGCGTGCTCTGCTGGGGATCGTTCCCCTTCAACGGCGCGGCCCTGAACCGGCCCGTCCCGATCGTGACCGACTGAGGCGCCGAGCGAGCTTCCGGTCGGTGCTCGGCGTCCCGTATCCTTCGCCGCACGCCTCGTCACGTGCGGGAGGGCTCATGCGGTGCTTGGTCTTCGTGCTGTTCGGCCTCGTCGTGCTCACGCTCGCCGGCTGTCCGAGCGATCCCGCCGCGGTGGACTCCGGGGGCCCCGCCGACACGCGGACGGCCGCGTGCACCGGCGACGACGAATGCTTCGACGGCCTCTTCTGCAACGGTCGCGAGCGCTGCGAGCCGATGGCGGAGGGCGCCGACGGGCGCGGCTGCGTGGGGGCGCGGGGCCGGCCGTGCCTGGACGCGCAGCTCTGTGAAGAGGCCGACGACCGCTGCGTGACCGACTGCGGCGTCGAGCGCGACGCCGATGGCGACGGACTCGACGCGGCCGAGTGCGGAGGCCGCGACTGCGACGACGGCGACGCACTGCGCTTCCCGGGCAACGTCGAGGTGTGCGACGGCGAGGGGCACGACGAGGACTGCGACCCGACCACCTTCGGTCCGCGCGACATGGACCGTGACGGCGCGATCGACGCCGCGTGCTGCAACGAGGACGCGACGGGCACGCGGAGCTGCGGCGACGACTGCGACGACACGCGCCGCAGCGTTCGCCCGGCGGGCATCGAGCTCTGCAACGGCTTCGACGACGACTGCAACGGCATGGAGGACGACGGTGTCCTCGTGCCGCTGTTCGCCGACGGCGATCGAGACCTTCACGGCGCCGCGATGGCCATGGCGTGCCCGGGGACCGTGGGCTTCTCGGTCGTGAGCGACGACTGCAACGACAGCGGGGACCCGATGCGCGTGGCCGTCGCGAGGACGATGCACGGAGGTCAGCTCGAGATCTGCGACGAGGTCGACAACGACTGCGACGGTCGCATCGACGAGAACGCGCGCCCGCTCACCTGGTACCGGGACATGGACGGTGACGGCTTCGGCCGGGCGGCGAGCGGGACGATGGTGAGCTGCGCGCCCCTCGAGGGCTTCTCGCTCCTGCCGACGGACTGCGACGACGACAACCGCTCGATCAGCCCGGCGGGCGTCGAGATCTGCAACGGCCTCGACGACGACTGCAATGGCCTCGCGGACTTCCGCGTCGGCGTGAACGATCGCGAGGACGACGATGGCGACGGGCACGCCGACGCGGCGTGCGGCGGGACGGACTGCGACGACGGGGATCCCGCGGCGTACGTCGGTGCGCCCGAGCTCTGCGACTTCCGTGACTCGGACTGCGACGGGCTCAGCGATCTCGGGCCGATGCCGCCCGCGGGAGCGATGGCGGACACCACCGACGAGGTCGACTGGTTCGTCGACGTCGACCAGGACGGCTGGGGCGCCGAGGGATCGGCGATCCGCTCGTGCGAGCCGCAGCCTGGACGGATGACGCGGGGAGGCGACTGCAACGACGAAGATCCGACACGGCACCCCGGGGCGGTCGATCGCTGCGATGGCGTCGACGACGACTGCGACGGCGATCTCGACGAGGACGGCGTCGCGCTCGCGTACTACCTCGACACGGACGGAGACCACGACGGCGCCGGGATGCCGACGCTCGCGTGTCGCGCGCCGCCCGGGCTCACCGAGCTCCCGGGCGACTGCGCGCCCACGGATCCGACCCGCGGGCCGGGCCTCTACGAGCTCTGTAACTCCATCGACGACGACTGCGACATGGACGTGGACGAGGAGATGTTCCACGACGTCGACGGCGACGGGCATGGCGATCCGATGTCGCCCGTCGTCGGCGCGTGCGCGCCCGGCGACGTCGGTCGCGGCGACGACTGCAACGACCTCGTGGACTCGCGGCACCCCGAGCTCGCCGAGTCCTGCAACGGCTCGGACGACGACTGCGACGGGGACGTCGACGAGGCGGGCGCGGAGCTCTGCGTGGCCGGCGACGATCACGGCATGTGCGTGGCCGGCGAGTGCAGCTTCACCTGCGAGATGGGCACCGCCGACTGCGACGGCGACGCGACGAACGGCTGCGAGGCGACGCTGGGGACCGACGAGCTGAACTGCGGTCGCTGCCACGATCAATGCGGAATCGCGGGCCGGTGCGACGCGGGTGTCTGCGATCCGATCGTCGGCGTGAGCGTCGGCTACAACCACTCGTGTGCGTGGCGCTCCGGGGGGAGCGTGCTCTGCTGGGGGGACAACCGCTCGGGTCAGCTGGCATTGCCACCGACCGTCACGGGCCTGGCCGATGGACCGGTCGCCATGCCCGCCGTGGACGACGCCACGCAGCTCTGCTCGGGGTACGCCTACACCTGCGCGCGCCGACGCAGCGGGGAGGTCTGGTGCTGGGGCTACTCGAGCTCCGGCGAGCGCGGCCGAGGGCCTGAAGGGGCGGCCGAGTGGGAGGCGGTGGCGGTGCCCGGCCTGAGCGACGCGACGGCGGTCGCGTGTGGCTTCCAGCAGGCCTGTGCGCTCCGCGCGTCCGGACGCGTCATGTGCTGGGGCGGTGGCGCGAGGGCACGGTTCGGCTCCGTGGAGACAGGCCCACACCCGCGTGAGGTCCCCGGTCTCGACGATGTCCAGAGAATCGAGATGTTCGCGTTCCAGGAGGAGCTGCATGCGGTCACGGCCAGCGGTTGGTTCTACGTGCTGGGAGGCGCCGCCCTCTCGGGCGGGGGTTCGGACACCGCGGTGCGGGACGTGACGGCGCTCTTCGCGGGGCCGGTATCCCTCGTCCGCACCAGCCACAACTCCAACGGCTGCGCCCTCCTGCGCACGGGAGCCCTGCAGTGCTGGGGGGTGGGCGACGACTGGATGGACGCGGGCGCGCCCGCGACGGAGACGCCGCGCACAGCGGATCCGGCGCTGTGGACGGGCGTCACGGACTTCGCGATCGGGGGCCCGGGGAACGTCCTCTGCGGGGTCATGACCGATGGTCGCGTGCGCTGCTCCGGCGCGTGCGCGGGAGCGCTCCGCGGTGATGGGTGCGCGACCGAGATCGCGCACGGGACCTACGCGACCGGCATCGACGACGCGACGCAGATCTCCGCCTTCGCGGACAGGTTCTGCGTGACGCGCCGCCGCGGCGACGTCGTCTGCTGGGGCAGCGGCGCGCTCGGAAGCGGCGCGATGATGACCGCGATACCGCTCCGCATCGCCTCCGACTGAGAGAGGGAGAAAGAATCGCCGTCGGGGACGCCACGCGGCGGGGTTGCGCAGCAACCCCAGGAGCGCGCGAGAAAGCGAGGCTTTGGGAGCGTCGAGCAGGGGGGAATGGGGGGGAGTTGCCGACTCCCCCCGACCGCGCCGAAGGCGCGACAAAACATGAGATCGGGTCCGACTGACCGCGGCTCAGCGTCCGCGCACCAGCTCCGAGATCAGCAGGCTCGCCGCGATCGAGACGTTGAGAGACTCGATCGCGCCCGTCCCGCGTAGCGCCACCATCGCGTGACACTGCGCGCGGACGCGCTCCGGGATGCCCTCGCGCTCGTGGCCCAGGACGAGCACACAGGGCTTGTGAAACGTCAGACCGATCGCGTCGAGCGCGCCGTCGTTCTCGGCACCGTACACGTGCACGCCGAGACCGCCTTCAGCTTCCAGTCGGGCTCGCCGTCGTGGTCGGGGTCGGTGCCTTCTGGCGCGTGCGTGCTGGTGTCGCGTCGCGCTGCGAAGCGAGAGAGCGCGAGGCAGAGCGTGAACGTGCAGATGGAGCTCCGCTCGACCGCCGCGATCGTCGAGATGGTCTCGCACACCGAGCTGCTCGGCTTCGTGAGCCAGCTCGGCGTCGAAGGGAAGAAGGACGTGGGTGTGGTGGCGCTCGAGGTGCGCGGCGTCTCGATCCACCGCCGCCTCGCGGATCCACAAGCAGGGCCGCCCGCTCTCGCCTGCCGCGCAGGCCTTCGCGGCGCTCCTGCGTTGAGCGCTCGGGAGAGGTCGTCGGTGCGGTGAAGGGGAGATCGAGGCCGAACCGAGGCGTCGCATACTCCTCGGGCCATGCGGGTTGAGCGAGCACGCCCCTCCGTGCGCCGCGGCGTGTGGGCCGCGCTCGTCGCCCTCGTGGCGACGACGCTCGCGCTCGTGGGCTGGACGCACACGTGGCCGCTCGCCGACGAGGGCGAGGCTGCGATGCCCTCGGTGCGCGAGCCTGCCTCGCGGCGATCGAGGCGATGCCCATGGTGGATCCTCCGAGCCCCGTGCTCGGCGTCCTCCTCGGGCCTCGCTTCGATCGCTGCACCGTCGCGGAGTGCTCGGACACCCGCGAGGGCTACCTCAGCGCCGCGACACTGACGGCGGAGGCCGACCTCGCGATCGCGCTCCTTCCGACGTTGCTCGCACACGATCCCGCTGGGTCGGCCTGTCGCGGCGAGGTGCAGGAGCTCACCGTGGGCAGCGATCGCCTGCGCGTCGAGCGGACCGGAGGTCGCGTCCGCCTCCACGCGCCCGCGTGGCTCGGCGACCCCGAGCCGCTCGCGGAGCTGCCGTGTACCGAAGCTTCTCCCGTGTCGACCGAAGGTTCTTGAAGCGCGATCGCGGCGTCCGGAAACGTGAGATCGTGGGTTCCTGCCAGCCATGGACGACTCGCAGCAGGATCTTCCGTACGACCTCCACGCCTCTCCCGGCACGGCGGGAGCGCGCGCGTGTTCAGCCGCTCAGGCTCGAGCTGGACGGAGGAGCAGAACCTGTCGCCTTTGACGGAGGGGCCGACTCCGGAGGCCTCCGAAGATCTCGCGAGGGCATGTCGCTCGGATACCCGTCGCGCATGAGCTGGGTGCCCTCGCCGCGCGCGGCGATGATCGCGCAGGTCGAGGCGACGTGATCGTAGCGAGCGGCCGGCAGGCGGATGAAGTCGGTCACGAAGTCGAAGCTCGAGCTCCCGGCATCGAAGCTCGTCGGAGTGGTACGAGCGCCTGAAAGGCTCGCGCGAGCCGTTCGCGCCTGACGCTCGTGGGCGCACGTGCTCGCGCGCCTCGTACTACGCTTGCCGCGTGGCGAAGCTCGAGCACGCATGGGCCCAGACGCGCGAGGCGCTGCTCGCCGCGCTGGCGTCCCGTGACGAGGGG
>JAIBCE010000381.1 GCA_019694315.1 Sandaracinaceae bacterium | reverse complement strand
GTGCCGCACGTGATCGCGTCCATCGTCGACGGCATCGCGAGCGGCGACTTCCCGTGGCTCTACCTCGCGTCGTTCACGGGCCTGCTCGGCACCGTCGCCGACGCGCTCTTCAAGGTGGAGGGCGACAGCGATCTCCAGTGGTTCCACGCGGCGCCCATCCTCCTCGGGCTCGCGCTGCTCGGCCTCTGGGCAGCCCACGAGCGCCTTCGTCGCGCGGAGGTGGTGAAGTGAGCGCCCCGTCGATCAAGGCCGTCCGCGTGTCCAAGTGGTACGGCAAGGTCACCGCCCTCCAGGACGTGAGCCTGCAGTGCACCCCCGGCGTGTGGGGCCTGCTCGGTCCGAACGGCTCGGGCAAGACCACGTTCATGCGCCTCGTCGCGGGCCTGCTCGCGCCGAGCGTGGGCCAGGTGAAGGTCTGCGATCAGGCGCCGTTCGCGAACCCCGACGTGCTCCGTCGCGTGGGCCTCTGCCCCGAGGCCGACGCCCTCTACGACGACCTCTCGGGCCTCGAATTCGTCACGGCGATGGCCGAGCTGAGCGGCCTGCCGGGCAAAGAAGCGCGCGACCGCGCGGCCAAGGCCCTCACGGACTTCGGCCTCGAGAAGGCGATGGATCGCGCGATGGGCGGCTACAGCCGCGGCATGCGCCAGCGCGCCAAGCTCGCGCAGACGGTCGTGCACGATCCCGACGTGATCCTCCTCGACGAGCCGCTCACGGGCACCGACCCGACGTCACGCCACGTGATCCTCGAGCAGATCCAGCGGCGTGCCGACGCGGGCGCGGTCGTGCTCTTCTCGACGCACGTCCTTCACGAGGTGGAGGCGCTCACCGAGCAGGTGCTGCTCATCGCGCGCGGTCAGCTCGTGGCGCAGGGCAACGTGCACGAGATCCGCGACCTCCTGAGCGAGCATCCCCACCACGTGCGCGTGGAGTGCGACAAGCCGCGCGAGCTCGCGGCGCGCGTGCTGGCGGCGACGCCCGGCGTCTCGACCGTGACCTTCCCGAGCCCGAGCGAGGTCGAGTTCCTCTCGCACGATCCCGACGACGTCTACACGACGGTGGCCAAGCAGGCGATCGACGGAGGCTTCGAGATCAAGGCGCTCACGAGCCCCGACGCGACCCTCGAGGCCCTCTTCCACTACCTCGTGGAGCGCAGCGCGGGCATGGCAGGCACGGGCGCCGACGCCGCGCAGGGCAAGGCGCGCGGCGTTCCGAAGAGCGAGACGAAGAAGAGCGGCAAGGAGGCGGGCGCGTGAGCGAGAAGATCCTCCCGGTGCCGGATCTCGCGACCAGCGTGGCCGCGGTCTTCCGGCTGAACTTCAAGCGCATGCTGCGCGAGCAGAAGCTGCGCTTCGCGCTCGTGGCGCTCGTGCTCGTGGTGGGCGCGACGCTGACGGCCCGCTACGTGGTGGATCCCGAGGATCCGCAGCTCCTCGTGCGCGACGCGATCCGCACCGGCTTCTTCGGCCTCCTCGCCTACCTCCTTCCCTTCCTCTTCAACTCGGGCGCGATCGCCGAAGAGGTCGAGACGCGCACCCTTCCCTACCTGCTCCTGCGGCCCACGGGCCGGCTCGGGCTCACGCTGGGCAAGTACCTCTCGGGCGCGACGCTGGCCTTCGCGCTGCTCGCAGTGGGCGTGCTCCTGCTCCACGCGGGCGCGTACGTCACCGAGCCGAGCGCGATGATCGAGAACATCGACGAGACGCTGCGCATGATCGGCGCGCTCGCCCTCCTCACGCTCTGCTACAGCGCGATCTGCCTCTTCTGGGGCGCGCTCATCACCGAGGCCTCGGGGCTCATGTCCACGCTGCACCTCGGTGCGGTCGAGTTCGCGCTCGGCATGATGCCGTTCGCGATCCGGTTCGTGTCCATGAACTACTGGGCCACGCAGATCGCGGGCCTTCCCAAGGGTGGCTTCCTCGAGGACACCGTGCCCGACGTCGAGACCTGGATCGCCGTCGTCATCGTCAGCGTCGTCACGCTGGTCTTCCTCGGCGGCGCCTCGCTCGTGGTGCGCACCAGCCAGTTCGGCTTCGGCAAGGCCTGAGATGAGAGCCCAGTCGCACATCAGCGTGGCTCGCTCGAAGGTGCGCGAGGGCGAGATCACGCGGCACACGGGGATCAAGCTCGACGGCGGGCGCGTGTTCCTCGTGGCCTCGGGCCTGGGCCTTCCGCGTACGTGGCCCTTCGCGCTCGATGCGGTGCTGCGCGGCTTCGAGCGCGGGCTCGACGAGGCACACGAGAAGGCAGGCGGGGGACGGCGCGCGCGGGCCGATCGCCTGGTGGCGGCGGCCGATCGCGTGCGACGCGAGCTCGCCGACGCGTGCGACACGCTGGTCGAGCGCACCATGCCCGACGCCGCGTTCGCCGCGATCGCGATGGACGAGGGCGATCTGCACGTCGTCAGCGCGGGCCCGTGCCGCGTGTATCTCCACCGCTCGGGCAAGCCGCAGCGCCTCACGCCGCGCGACGAGACGAAGGAGGGCGCCCTCCACGCGCGCGTCACGCAGTGCACGACGCCGCTCGAGCCGGGCGATCTCGTGATGGCTGGCTCGGTGACGGCCTTCTCGATGCGCTCGATCGCGCAGGTGGTGACGGTGCTCCAGGACGACCCGCGCACCGAGCCCCCGATCCTGGCGAGCCTGCTCACGGAGCCGGCGGCGCAGGCGGGGGTCGGGGCGGCCGCGATCGTGCTGCGCATCGCCTGATCGGGCGCGCTCGATCGCGCCCTCTTCTCTGGGCTCGGGAGCGTGCCTCGAGGCTCACTCGAGCGAGTCGCGCGGAGGCGGCAGCTCGTCGAGCGAGATGGGACGCGGCGGGTGGACGCTGTGGGCGCGCGCCGGCGGCTCGTGGTGCAGCATCTGCGGCGGGCGCTCGGAGGCGCGCACCGGCGCGGGGGCCGCGACGGGACGCACGCTGGGGGCGCGCCCGTCACGGACGGCCGTCTCTGCGACCCCGCCGGCGGGATGAACGCTGCGTCGATCGGAGCCGGGGTGCAGCTCCCGCGTCACCTGCTGGGGCGGCGGCGCGATGCTGCGGGGCCCGAGGCGCTCGACCTCGACGAGCGGAGCCTCGCGAGCCTGGCGCTGCTTGCGCGCACGCCACGACACGAACGCGACGATCGCTGCCACGAGCACGACCACCCCGAGGATCGCCGCGAGGCGCAGCCCTGGGCTGCCCACGACCTGGAGCAGGAGCGCGAGGTCGAGCGGGACGCCCATGGCGGGATCCTTACGCACAGACTCTGGCGCAGACGAGGCCGACGGGCCCGCCCCCCCGTGTTCCGAGGAGGCAAGAGGCGCAATCACGCCCGAACCGTGGGCTCCGAGAGGCGGCGACCCTCCTGCGCGACACGCTCGACGAAGCGACGGAGCCGTCCGTGGAGCTCGCGCGGGTGATCGATCTGGGGCGTGTGGCCGTAGTGGTGGACGACCTCGATGCGCGCGTGCGCAGGGAGATACGAGCGGAAGAAGGCGAGGTGCTCCGGAGGGAGGATCCGATCGGCGCCGCCCCACACGACGTGGATGGGCATGGTCAGATCCGTGAGGTGGTGCGGCGAGAGGAACGCGCTCTCGTCGACGCGCGAGAGGAGCGCGCGGGTCTCGGGGCGGGCGAACTTGTGGCGCGTGCCCCAGGCCAGGACGTGGCGGAACGCGTGCTTCTCCGCGAAGAGGTTGTCGACGAACTCGAGGGCGTCGGCGTGGCTCTGGAGATCGAACTGCGCGAAGAAGCGATCGCGCTCCTCGGCGCTCATGGGCGCGCCGCCAGGGGCGACGAGGAAGAGGCCGCGCACGAGCTCGGGGCGCTGGTGCGCGATGCGGACGGCGGCCGCCCCACCGAGCGAATTCCCGAACAAGATCGCAGGCTCGTCGAGGCGCGTCGCGAGCGCGTCGCCCAGCGCGGCGGCGAGCTCGTCGGGGCGCACGTGGTGCGGCAGCGGGCTCTTGCCGTGGCCCGGCAGATCGGGCGCGAGGACGGCGCGCACGAAGGGCCGCATGGGCTCGAACACCGTGTCGTAGAAGTGACCCGCGGCGGCGAGGCCGTGGAGCACGACGAGCGGGGGAGCGAGGCCATCGCCGCGGGCGCGCAGGATGTGGATGGTCCCGAGCTTCGTCGCGACCTCGTCGGACACGTACCCACGCGCGCGCAGGCGTGCCCGCAGGAAGGAGTCGGTGGCTCGGAAGAGCGGTCGCATCACCATGAGGTCAGGCTAAGTCGCGGGATCGGGGGTCGCGAGTTTTCGTCGGCGCGCGCCGTGTCGGGCATCACGCCACCCCTTGCGCGAGGTGGGTTTTCGATCCGCGCGCTCATCGCGCAGCGAGGAACGCGAAGACGAGCGATGCGAGATCGTCGGGGCGCGCGGGCAGCGGCGGCGCGCACAGCTCGAGCGAGAGGCCCGCGTGTCGCGCGACGGCCTCGCGCGCGAGGCGGGGGACGTCGACCGTGGCGTGGCGGCCCGGCGCGAGGAAGAACGGCACGACGACGAGCTCGCGCACACCCTCGCGCGCGAGGGCCGCGATGGCCTCGTCGATCGAGGGCGACGCCATCTCCTGGTGCGCGAAGGCCACGCGCGCCTCGGGGCCGAGCCGGCGCCCGAGCGCGTGCGCGACGTCCTCGACGAGCTGGTTGGCCGCCTCGAGGCGCGAGCCGTGATCGACGAGGAGGTAGCCGCGCATCGACGCGATGCTGACACACCGTCGGCCGCGCGCTGCCCCGAGCGAGGGAGGCTCGCGCGCGTCGAGGCCCAGCGCGCGGAGCCGCTCAGGCAGGGCCGGGCGCGAGCAGCGACGCCACCTCGTCCTCGCCCACCGCGAGGCGGAGCTTCTCGTGGAATTTCGGGCGCACGCCCGTGCTGACGAACTCGCCGACCGCGCGCCCGTCGGGGTCGAAGCCGTGGAGGCGGTACGTGAAGAGATCCTGGAGCACGACCTCGTCGTTCTCCGCGCGCGACACCTCGGTCACGTGCGTCACGCGACGCACGCCGTCGGGCATGATCGCGTGCTGGATCACGAGATCGAGGCTCGCGGCCATCTGCTTCTGGATGGCCCAGAGCGGCAGCGACAGGCCGCGCGAGAGGAGCATGAGCTCGAGCCGCCCGATGGCGTGGGCGGGCGTGCTCGCATGCAGGACGCCCATCGATCCGTCGTGGCCGCTCGACATCGCGTGCACCATCTCGAACGCCTCGTCGCCGCGGATCTCGCCGACGAGGATGCGGTCGGGGCGCATGCGGAGGCTGTTGCGGAGCAGCTCGCCGAGCGGGACACCGCCGGAGCCCTCGAGGTTGGGCGGACGACACTCGAGGCGAACGCAGTGCGGGAGCGAGAGGTCGAGCTCGGCCGTGTCCTCGATCACCACGATGCGCTCTCGCGGTCCCACGCAGCCCGCGAGGACCCCGAGGAGGGTGGTCTTGCCCGAGCCCGTGCCTCCCGAGAAGACGAGGTTGAGGCGGGCGCGCACGGCGAGCGCGAGGAAGCGCGCCATGCGCGTGGTGAGCGTGCCGCGCGCAACGAGATCCTCGAGCGAGCGGATGGAGCGCGTGAACTTCCGGATCGTGAGCGTGGCGCCGTGGAGAGAGATGGGCGCGATGCAGATGTTCACCCGCGAGCCGTCCTCGAGCCGGAAGTCCACCATGGGCGAGCGCGCGGTGACGGCGCGTCCCGTGGGCCCGATCAGGTTGTCGACGAGCTGCTCGAGCTGCGCGGGGCTCGTGAAGAGCCCCTTCACCTCGCTCATCAGACCGCCGCGCTCGACGAAGATCTGATGGGGGCCGTTGATCATGATCTCGGTGATGCTCGGGTCGAGCAGGAGGTGGCGGATCGGGAGCACTCCGGGCTTGTCGATCGTTCGCATGCGCGAGCCTCCTACCACGCGTGACGGCACCACCGCGCTCCTCCGGGCTGCCGCCGCCGGAGGTCTTTGGCATGCTCCGGCGATGGCCTCGTCGTCCGAGCCGCGCCCTCGCTATCGTCGCGAGGGCGAGCGCACCTGCATCGACGTGAACGTGCGCACGGTCGCGCAGATCTTCGACAACCGCGATCCCATGCCCTTCCTCGAGCGCGACCTCGACGACGAGGTCGTGGCGTACCTGACGGAGTGCGCCGCCGACGTGGGCAGCGAGCCGCTGCGCGTGGTGCTCTGGTGCGAGACGAGCGAGCTGGGCGAGGGCGAGATCGCGGCGGCCTTCCGCCGGCACTTCGAGTACGCGCTGGCGCGCGCGCAGCGCAACGTGCGCGCCGCGGGTCGCGCCGCGCGGAACGGCTTCTTCCTGGGCATCACGCTCATGTCGGCGCTCCGCGTGGTGTCGGAGGTGTTCGTGGTGCAGCTCTCGCCCGGCGACGCGCGCCGCATCCTCGACGAGGGGCTCGTCGTCGTGAGCTGGGTGGCCCTCTGGAGGCCGATCGAGCTGGTGCTCTACGACCTCTGGCCCGTGCGCGAGCGGCGCCGGACCATCGAGCGACTGCGCGACGCCGAGGTGAGCCTGCGGGTGGGGCAGAGCCCTCCGGGCGCGGCCGCGCGAGCGAGCTCGACCAGGCGCTCGCGCAGCAGGCGCGCGAGGCGCGAGAGCCCACCACGCTCGGAGCCCGCGTGAGGCGCTTCGCCGCGGGCCTCTCGCTGCTCACGCTGGCGAGCGGCGCGCACAAGGCCGCCATGTTCGTGATGAAGGCGCGGCTCGGTCAGCTCGGCGGCGCCGAGCTCCTCGGCGCGGTGACGGCCGTGCTCACGACCACGTGGATCGTCACCGCGCTCTGCCACCTCGGGCTACCCGATCTCGCGATGGTGCGGAGCGCGCTCGAGACGACCGAGCGCACGAGGGCGCAGGCGCGCCACGGCCTCGACCTCGGCACCGTGCTCGTCGCGGCCGCGATCGCGCTCGCCCTCGGCCTCGGCGCGCGACCCGACACGCCCGCGCTCGTGGTGCTCCTCGTGCTCGGGGCGATCGCGCAGCACGCCGCCGCGGTCACCCTGGCGACGCTGCGCGGCCTCGCACAGCCGCGTCTCGAGGCGGCCACGCTCGCCGTCGCCGCGAGCTGTCTCGTGGGCGTGAGCCTCGTCGCCGACGGTCCACTCGGCGTGGCGGCGGGCTTCGCGCTCGCCGGGCTCGTCTTCCTCGTCGCGATCGGTGTGGGCACGAGGCTCGTGCCCGCCCTGG
>JAIBCE010000380.1 GCA_019694315.1 Sandaracinaceae bacterium | reverse complement strand
CTCTGCTCGCTCGTCTCGAAGGGAGGCGACGCGCGCCCGCTCGCGCTCGCCGAGGAGCGGCTCGCGCTCGCGCGGCACGTCGCCCTCGGCGACCGGCGCGCGCGCGCGCTCGCGCGGCGTGCGCGCCGCCGCATCGTGCGCGACGCGAAGCTCGATGCGCGGATCGCCGCGGCCGGCGTGCTCGCCACCCCCGAGGGCCCCGTCCCGCTCGCCGAGGAGCAGATCGCCGCGATGCGCGCGGCCGTGCTCGGCCGCCAGGTCGCGATCGCGGGCGGCCCCGGCACCGGCAAGACCTCGATCGTCGCCGCGATCGCGCGCGCGCTCGCCGGAGGGGAAGCGCCTCTCGTCGCGCCCGAGTCGGTCGCGCTCGCCGCGCCCACGGGCAAGGCCGCCGATCGCATCTTCGCCTCGCTCTCGGCGACGCTCCGGAGCGACGCGGCCCTGCTCGCGCGCCTGGGGCGCGCCGAGACGCTGCATCGCTTGCTCGGCTATCGCCCCTCCGACGGCACCTTCACGTTCCACGCGCAGAACCCGCTTCCCCATCGCCTCGTCGTCGTCGACGAGGCCTCCATGCTCGATCTCGCGCTCGCCGAGCGTCTCGTGCGCGCGCTCTCGCCCGAGGCGCGCCTGGTGCTGCTCGGCGATCCCGATCAGCTGCCCTCGGTCGACCCCGGCGCCGTGCTCGCCGACCTCGTGCGCGGTCTCGAGGGCGGAGCGCCCAGCCCCGTGCCCATCGCGCGCCTGACGACGAGCCACCGCACGGACGCGCGAGATCCCGGCGGCGCCGAGGTCCGCCGCACCGCCAGCGCTCTGCGCGAAGGGATGCTCGCGGCGAGCACGCTCCGTCTCGTCGCGGATCCGACCGAGGCGGCGCGGCATGCCTCCGGCGTCGGCCTCCATGCCGCGCGCCGCTCGACCGAGGCATTCCACACCGCCCTGTTCGCCACCTGGCTCGAGCCCGTCCTCGCGCTCGCCCACGCGCCCTTCGACCTCGCGCTCGAGGCCGGCCGGCAGCGCCTCGATGCGTGCCTCGATCGGCTCTCGCGGATGCGCCTGCTCACCGTCACGCGCACGGGCGGGCCCTCGAGCGCGGAAGGCGTCAACGCGCGCCTCGGGCGCCTCGCGATCAGCCACGGCGGGCGGGAAGAGACGTTCGTCGCCGGCGAGCCCCTGCTCGCGCACCGCAACGACTACGACCGCGAGCTGCGCAACGGCGATCAAGGCATGGTGGCGCGCCTGCGCACGTCGGCGGGCGTGCTGCGGGCCGCCGTGTTCCGGCGCGCCGAGCGCTTCGTCCAGCACCCGCTCGACGCCGTGCTCGGCACCGTCGAGCGCGCCTACGCGACCACGGTCCACAAGGCCCAGGGCTCCGAGCACGATCACGTCGCGCTCGTCCTGCCGGACGAGGACGTTCCGCTCCTGTTGCGCCGCGAGCTGCTCTACACGGCCCTGACCCGGGCCCGAAAGTCCGCGATGATCCTGGGCGATCCCACGCTGCTCGAGCGCGGCGTGAAGCGCGCTTCGCACCGTGTGACGGGCCTCAGATCATCGATGCAGAGAGCCTCCGTCGGAAATGGACAAGGCGGGGGCGGGGATTAAGACTCGACGCGTCATGGCCACCTCCGACCACATCGACGCGAAGTACACGCACAGCGGCGCCCGTACGACGGGCCTGCTCCGGTACACGGCCGACCGCCGCACGGTCGGGTTCGTGATCACCTACTTCGTGCTCGTCACGATCGGGTACACGGTGGCGATGCCGTGGTGGGGCTCGGCGCTCCTCTGCGCGGCGATCTGCTTCTTGTCGTTCTTCTGTGCCGTCGCCACGCACAACACGGTGCACGCGCCCGTGTTCCGCAACCGCACGCACAACCGCATCTTCCAGATGCTCCTCTCGCTGACGTACGGCCACCCCGTCAGCATGTTCGTGCCGGGGCACAACCTCTCGCACCACAAGTACATGCAGACGCCGAAGGACCGGATGCGCACCGACAAGATGCGCTTCCGGTGGAACCTGCTGAACCAGCTCCTGTTCAACTTCGCGGTCGGCGGCGCGATCTTCAAGGACAACTACGAGTACGCGGTGCTGATGCGCACCCGCAAGCCCGCCTGGTACCGCCAGCTCATGCTCGAGCTCGGCGCGTACGCTGCGTTCCTCGCGATCACGCTCTTCGTCTCGGTGTGGCCGACGTTCGAGATCTGGAAGTTCCTCGTGTTCGTGGTCCTGCCGCACCAGTACGCGGTGTGGGGCATCGCCGGCATCAACTTCGTCCAGCACGACGGCTGCGACGGCGACTCGCCGTACAACCACTCGCGCAACTTCACGGGCAAGCTCGTGAACTGGTTCACGTTCAACAACGGCTTCCACGGCATCCACCACATCCACGCCGGCCTCCACTGGAGCCTCACGCCCGCGGCGCACGAGAAGGAGCTCAAGCCCTTCATGGATCCGCGCCTCGAGCAGAAGTCGCTGCTTCTGTTCCTCTTCAAGCAGTACATCTTCCCCGGCAAGCGCATGCGCTACGACGGCACGCCCGTGGTGCTCGGTCCGCCGCGCGAGGACGAGCCGTGGATCGACGGCGGCGTGAAGAGCGGCACGGTCAGCGCCGACGACTCGGAGTACGGCGCGGTCGTCTGACCGGCTGGCCTCCCACGCGCGCTCGGCGTCGGCCGCCCCGAGGTCAGCGGCTCGCTCGGCCGGCCGGTCGGCTCGATCGCCGCCGGGTCTCGCCCAGCAGCTCTCGCCCCGACGCATAGCGCGCCGCGCGCTCGGTCCACTCGAGCGCGCCGACGATCCACGCCCGCACGTCCTCGATCCATCCGGCCACCGCGACGTGATGCTGCGGGAAGCGCCGCAGCGCGCCGGCCGCGAGCGACTCGAGCACGACGACCTCTTCGTCGTGGACGCGCACGACCTCGTCGAGCGCCTGCTCGAGCGTCATGCCCTCGTGCTGGACGAGCACCGTCACGAGGTTGTTCGGATCGCCGGCGCGGCGCTCCTTGTCGTACGAGTAGAGGTCGTTCGCGCAGGCGATGATGCGCGCGGCCGCGTCGCGGAGCGCCTCGTGGCTCTCGTCGTGGCGGATCTCGGGCGGGAGCGGTGTGCCACGGAAGAGCTCGGCGAGGTCGAGCACCTGGAGCACGCCGATCGCCTCGACGCGCTGCGCGAGGTACTCGGCGCGTGTCGGCACGACGCCCCGCTGGCGGTAGGCCGTCTCCACGACGACTCCGTCGAGCCAGAAGCCGCGGAGCGACTCGCGGAAGCGGTCCATCCACACGTCGGACGCGCGCGCGCGCAGGCGCGTGGCGAGCTCGTCGAGCACCCGCACGTTGTTCGGCTCGCCCGGCCGCGCGGGCCGGCCGCCCACCACGTCGAGGTAGCCGCGGAAGACGTCGGCCACCGCGCCCGCGTCGTGCCCGTCGCGCGCCTCGTCGAGGCGATCGTCCTGCAGGAACACCCACGCGAGGAAGTCCGCCGCGAGCCGCCGATCTGCGTGCGACACGTCCGGGTAGGTGCACGCGACGAGCAGCCCGACCTGCACGCGGTCGAAGCGGGCGCGCGCGTGCGAGGCGAGCGCGAGACCACGATCGACGACCCACTGTCGCGTGGCCGCCTCCACCGCATCCGCATCGCCGGCGATGCGGACCGGCCACGCATAGTGCACCCACGAAGGTGCCGCGGCCGACGCCTGGCTCGGGGCCCCTTCCACGCTCGCGCTCGCACGGCTCGATGGGGACATGGCTGCCTCCTCGTGGGACGAACTGCGGTCTCGGATCGCTCGCTCTCGCTCAGGACCTTCGGCGGCGCGCGCGCACCTCGACGCGGCCCTCCGAGAGATCGACCTCGACCTCGTCGGTCATGCGGCGCACCGCGGCCGCCCCGACACCCAATCCCGCGCGCGGGCGCCCGTCCTCGCTGACGGCGATCCCGACGGTGCGGACCGAGGTCATCGCGCTCGCCAGCTCGGGCGTCGCGCGCGCGGGATTGCGAGCGCACACGACGAGATCGGGCGCGCGGAACGCGACCTCGACCTCGCCTCGCCCGGCGTGCCGCACGATGTTGGTCGCGAGCTCGCGGACGGCGATCCCGATCTCGGCCGTGGCGCGCGGCGCGAAGCCCTCGTCGCGCGCGAGCTGCATCGCCGCCGAGGCCGCCACGGACGCATCGGTCATCGTGACGATGGAGACGATCACGCGACCGTCGTCACGTGGGCGCACGACGGCGCTCCTTCCGCATCGTCTCGAGGTGCTGGAAGCACGCCCACAGCCCCTCCTTCAGGTTGCGGAGCGTGAGGACGCGCTTGAGGTCGACGTCGAGCTGCCCGAGCGTGAGCGCGATGTTGGAAGAGATGCCCGTGATCACGCAGAACGATCCGAGGAGCTGCGCGGCACGGATCATCCGGATCAGGTGATCGGCGGTCGAAGTGTCGACCACGTCGACGCCCGTGAGGTCGACGATCACGCAGCGCGCTCCCCCCGACGCGACGCGCCGGAGCAGGCGCTCGGTCATCTCCACCGAGCGCTGCGTGTCGACGATGCCGACGACCGGCAGCGCGACGATGTCGTCCCACACGTCGATGATCGGCACCGAGAGATCGGCGATCGCCGCGCGCTGGCGCTCGATCACGTCGAGGCGCTGCTGGTTGAGCTGCTGGTTCTCGCGGCGCGCCGCGGCGTACTCCTCGATGAAGATGTTGAACATCTCCTCGAAGGGCGCGAACTCGTCGACGTCCCCGACGGGGATCCGGATCCGGTCGAGGTCGGTCTCCCCGACCGAGAGAGAGCCGAGCGCCTCGGTGATGCGCGCGAGGCGCTCGCGGGAGATGGAGATCATCGGCGCTTCACTCATCGGCTGGGCTCCTCGGTGGCGGTCTCTTGGGACGAGAGGAAGCCGCGGAGCAGCGCGAGCGGGTCGATCTCGTCCATGGCGGCGATCCCGATCCCCACCGACTCCAGCGCTTCCTCGAGGTTCAGAACGGTGCGCTCGATGTCGAGCTCGAGCCCCATCGTCTCGATCGTCGCGGCGATCTCGGGGCTGAGCCCGGAGAGCACGGTCGGCGTGCCCATGAGCCGTGCCCCGCGCGCGAGGCGCACGATCACCGAGCAGAAGTGGCTGTCCACCAGCCAGATCCCCGAGATGTCGACGATCAGGCTCCGCGCGCCGCGTCGCTCGACGTGCTGGAGGATCGACGCGCAGAGCAGCTCCGCCTCGTCGTCCTTGAAGTCGCCCTGGACGGGCACGACGACGTGGCCCCAGAGACGGAGGATGGGGGCGCGAACGAGGCTCTCGCCGATCACGACGTGATCTCCCCGACGACGAGCGTCGCGTCGTCGATGTCTTGCGCGAAGCGCGCGAAGAGGTCTTCACAGGCCGTCACGAGCGGCAGGTCGCGCACGCTGCGCAGATCGAGGCGTCGCGTGATCCCGTCGGTGAAGAGCGCGAAGCGCTCGCCCGCGGAGAGCCGAGCCTCGAACGCCCGCGCGCGGATCGCCGCCCCGCCGAGAACGCCACGCGAGAGCACGATGGGCGAGGCCGCGCCCGGCGTCCGCACCTCCACGTTGCCCACGCCGCAGCCGCGCAGGTGCCCGTCCTCGATCACGACGAGCGTGGCCGCGGCGCCTCGGGAGCCGCGCAGCGCAGCGTGGAGCGCCTCGATGAGCGACGCCGGGCCGACCGTGAGCGGCGTGGCCCCGAGCAGCTGCACCGCCTTCTGGGCCACCGCGTGCGCGACCGGGCCGTGCCCGAGCGCGTCGATCACCGCGACGAGCGCGCGCCCGCGCTCGCGTCGCACCAGCACCGCGTCGCCGTTCACCGACTCGCCGGCGCGCGGCCGCGAGCAGGCGTGCGTCGCGAGGGTCGTCACAGCGCGACCTCGGCCAGGACGCGCGTGCCGGAGGCGCCCGTCTCGATCTCGAAGCGCTGCGCGAGGCGCTCGGTGCCGAGCAGGCCGCGCCCCATGCCCGTCTTGCTGCGGTGTCTTCCGGCGAGGATCTCGGGCAGGTTCGGGATGCCCGGCCCGCCGTCGATCACCACGATGCGCACGACGCGCGGCGTCTCGAGCACGCGCATCTCGATCGTGCCCCTCTGCGCGTAGCGGAGGACGTTCCGACCGAGCTCGCTCACGACCGTCGCGATCTTCTGGGCGACGTAGGAGGAGGCGCTCTCCTCGGCGGCCATCGAGCGCGCGAGCATGCGCGCGCGACCGAGGTCCTCGTCCGTCTCGAGCGGCAGCGTCGTGCCCGCGCGGGGCTGCGATCGCGGCCCGTCTCGCAGCCGATCCACGATGGCCTTCGCGCTCGCTGGCGCGACGAAGACCGAGAGCGAGGTCTCGAGCGCCGGAAGGAGCCGCGGGAGCTCGCTCGGCTCGAGGGTGTCCTCGTCGAGCCGGCTCACCGAGATCGCCCGTCGGAACACCGCCGCCGCATTGATCGGCGAGACGGAGTCCCTGAGCACCGCGAGCACCCGTTCCGCGACCGGCGACATGTCCGTGGCCCTCCCTCGACGCGCCCCGTGTCACGGCACGCCCGCCTCTCGCGCGCGCGGCGCCCACGCGGCGTGCGCGCTCCCTCGGCTCACGACTCGAGCTCGCCGACGATGCCCAGGGCCCACGTCTCGGCCGCCCCCTCGTCCTCGAAGAAGCCCGTCGCGATCTTGGTGTCACGCATCATGTTGATGGCGGTGACGACGAAGGTCGCGAGCGCGCGCGTGCGCATCGAGGCACGCACGAACGCGGCGGCGACGAGGGGAACTCCCTTGAAGCCCTCGGCGAACTTGCGCCGCGCGGGAGGCGACACTCCCGCGAGCTGCGCGGTGTCGCAGACGATCGCGAACGGGCGGCGCGACGTCTCGCGGCACAGATCCGTGATGCGCTGCGCGTGCTCCTCTTCGAGCGTCCCGACGTAGCGGAGCACCACGACCGAGGGCGGGTGCAGACGAAACGTGTGCTCTCCGATGTGAACGGTCGGATTCTCCATGGTGTCCAATCGCGACTAACACGGACGCCACGACGTCGAAACGCAAGAGTCCTTGCGCCACCCCTAGGGGTGACTTCGGAGCTGCACAGTTCCACGTCGAGCGTCGCGACGACGAGATGCGAGCGCGCTTGTCCCCCCGGAGGGAGGTCAAGCGTGCAATCTCCCTTGGTTTCGGCGGAGCGCTCGACTA
>JAIBCE010000043.1 GCA_019694315.1 Sandaracinaceae bacterium | reverse complement strand
CATGGAGGTACGCGCCGCGACGCCACCGTGCGTGAGCCTCGGCATGCTCGCGTCTGATCCAGCCCTCGCATCCGCCCTCGGATCCGCAGAGCGCGACCTCCCCCGTGTGCGTCGCGCCCACGCCCAGTCAGGCTCTCTCGCCGCTGCCACTGCGCGGATGCGCAGATCGCCCCAGATCGAGGCCGGATTCTGGATCGCGGCCGGGACCGCGATCGACGATGCCGACATGCGGGCCTCGATCGTTCTTGCTCTCGTCCTCGCTGCGGCGCCCGCCGCCGCGCAGGCCGACGTGACGGTCCTCTATCCCGAGCCTGCGCCTCGCGCGCCGCTCGTCGCGGTGCCCGTCGCGCGGTCGTCGGCGCAGGAGACCGCGCCGCCCGTGCCCACGCCGGCCGAGCCCGCTGTCACCGAGCTCGCTGCGGTCGCGTCCTCGCCGATCGCGCCGCTTCAGCCCATCGCGACGCCCACGTCCGCGCCCCCGCTCATGCCCGTCCAGCCCGCGCTCGCGCCGTCGGTCGAGCCCGCGCTCACCGCCACGCACACCGCGGCCTCGACGGCCGGATCGATTTCGTGCCCCCCTCCGCCGGTTCGGTTCGTTCGCACGACCGATGGCTCACGCGACGCTTCGCTGCTTCACCTCACCGACTGTCAGGGTCAGCCCAGCGCCGAGGATCTCCTCGAGCTCTCCATCCTCGCGCGTCCCCGCACCGCCGAGCGCCCCACGGCACGCGATCTCGCCGCCCACGCGGGCGATCCCGAGTACTTCGCCTCCGAGATCCGCCGCCTCGATCCAGGCCTCCTCGTGCGCCTCCGCGCGATCGCCGATCGCTTCCCGGGCCACGACATCGAGATCACCTCGGGCTATCGACCCGACGCGCGCGAGACGAGCCGCCACCGCACCGGTCACGCCCTCGATCTGCGCGTCGTGGGCGCCTCGCTCGAGGAGGTGCACGCCTTCGCGCTCGGCTTCGACGACAGCGGCGTCGGCCTCTATCCCACCAGCGAATTCCTCCACGTCGACGTGCGCCCGCGCGTCACGCGGTGGGTCGATCTCGCTGGTCCTGGAGAGCCGGCGAACATGGTGGAGGTCGTGACCGGCCGCGACGGCAGCGCCGCGAGCGCGCCCCCGCTCCAGTGGCCATCGCCGGCCACGCCCCGAGACGGTGTGCTCGGAGACGGTGCGCCGGCGCCCTCGCCGCGACGTGCGCGTGCGACCGCAGCTCAGGACGGCGCCTCGCGCGAGGCCCTCCGCGACGCGCTCGAGGCGCTCGAGGCCCTCGAGGGGCTCGACCTCCAGGTGCCGTGAACGGAACGACCTCGTCTCGTGTGAACGCACGGTCACGTGTGGCGGCGCGGGCGCAGCGGATCGGCCACGATTCCCTCATTCGCGCCAGTTTCGCCGCTGGCACGGATCCTGGTAAACGGGAGCCAACCCGCCACGCCGGCGGGGGAGGGTGTGCCGTGGACAAGCTTTTCGGACGTTGGGCCCATCACCTGCCGCTCGCGCTGACAGCCACCGCCGCGATCCTCTCGGCTGTCGCGTCGGGCTGCTCGCAAGAGAGCAACTACTGCGACGAGGCCGCCTGCTACTACTGCGACGGCTACGGCTGTCGCCGCCTCGACCCGCCGACTCGCTCGGCCTGCACGTGCGACTACCAGTGCAACGTCGCAGGCACGACCTGCACGACGCTGGGCTGCACGCAGACCTGCGACGCCGACGCGGACTGCCCCGCGTCGACGCGCTGCCGCGGGGGCTTCTGCCTCACCCCGGCCGAGACGGCGAGCGACTCGGCGTGCACGTGCACGACCACGTCCGACTGCCCCGGCGACGCGGTCATCTGTCGCGACGGCACCTGCGTCCGCGGCTGCGCCGACGCGAGCGACTGCGACGCGAACCAGACCTGCGTCGATGGCTCGTGCGTGCCGACGGTCAACCCGCCCTGCGGCGCGACCAACCCGTGCGCCGACGGCCTCGAGTGCGTCGACGGCGAGTGCCGCCAGCCGTCCGACACCTGCCAGTTCTCGTCGGAGTGCGGCGCGGGCCGCGTCTGCGTGAACCAGCACTGCACGACCGCGTGCGGCCTCGACAACCCGTGTCCCGAGGGCTCGCAGTGCACCGAGGGCTACTGCGTCGAGGTCACCCCGATGCCCGGCGAGTGCAGCACGAACGCCGACTGCGGTGCGGGTCGCGTGTGCCGCGACACGCGCTGCTTCGACGAGTGCACGCTCGACGCGGAGTGCGGCGACGGTCGCTACTGCCTCGAGGGCCGCTGCCGCCTCGACGATCGCCCTCGCCCGAGCTGCGGCTCCACCGCGATGTGCGCAGCGGGCTCGGTCTGCCTCAACGGCAGCTGCCGCATCCCCTGCAGCTCGCGTGACGAGTGCCTCCGCTTCGACGTGCAGTACAACTTCTGCCTCATGAACGTCTGCGCGACGACGAACGAGGCGACCTCGAACTGCATGAGCGCCGCCGACTGCACCAGCGGCCAGTGCGTCGACGGCGTCTGCCGCTGACGGCGCGCTCGCCTCCCTCCTTCGACGCCCGTGTCCTTCTGGGACGCGGGCGTCGTCGTCTTTGGAGGTCTCGTCGCAGCTCGCCGCGGGTACCATCGTCGCGTGTCCCGGCCCCTGCTCGCTTCGTATCTCGTCGTCGCGTCGCTCTCGGGCGGCTGCGCGGACGAGGTGAGCAGCCCTGCCACGGCGCTCCGCGAGAGCGCGACGTCGCTCCGCGCGGCGAGCGAGGGAGGCGACGAGGCGCCCACGAGCCGCACGACGCTCGAGCGGCGCGAGCTCGCCGACGCGCTCGAGCACGCGGCGATCGAGCGTCGCGCGCTGGCGACAATCGCGGGCGACGAGGGCGCGCTGCGCACGGTGGTGCTCGTGGAGGAGGGCGGCCTCTTGCGTGTGGAGGCGGGCATCCTCGGGCTCGCGGCGCTCGACACGCCCGAGCGCGCGATCGCTGCGCTCCATCGTGCGCTGTCGCGCGAGATCGACTCGGGGCCGGGGGCCCTCTTCACCGAGGAGGAGCGACGCCTCTGGCTCGAGGAGCGCACGCGCTATCGCGACGGCACCGCGCAGCCCGACGCGCTCGATGTGCGCGTGAACGGCGACGAGGCCCGCGCCCTCACGCCGCTCGGCGACGAGATCGTCCTGCGCCGCGAGGGCGCCGAGTGGCGCGTGTCCTCGATGCGCGCCAACGGCCTCGAGTGAGCGTTCGAGCAGCCGATGCGCCGCCTTCGCGTCTCACGGCGCCAGCGGCCGATCTCCAGATCCTGTGCGACAGTCTCGCGCGATGAGCGAGGAGCCCAAGTCCATGTGGTCCGACGAGATGGCCGCGCAGGTGGACAACGCCTGGCGCGATCTCGTTCCGCACAACGCCGCGATCGGCATCGAGGTCGTGCGGATCCGTGTGGGCGAGGTGTGGACGCGCCTGCGCTGGGCGCCTGCGCTCGTGGGCAATCCGGCCACCGGCGTCATCCACGGCGGCGCGCTCTCCACCCTGCTCGACGCCTCGGGCGGGCTCGCGGTCGCCACGCGCCTCGGGCGGCCCTCGCCCATCGCCACGCTCGATCTGCGCATCGACTACATGCGCGCGGCCGAGCGAGGCAAGGACATCCTCGTGCGCATGGAGTGCTACGCGGCGCGTCGCAGCGTGGCGTTCGTGCGCGGCGTGGCCTACCACGACGACGAGAGCGACCCGATCGCCACCTGCGCCGCGACCTTCGCGCGCAAGGGCGAGCGCGGCGACGGCAAGGAGCGTCCATGAGCGAGCCGGAGCCCGAGCCCGTCCCCGGCATCACGTCGAGCCTCGAGGAGCTCGAGGCCGCGGTGCGCGAGGGCCGCGCCTCGGGCGATCCCGAGCGCCTGCTCGCCCTCGTGCCCTACGCGCGCTTCCTCGGTCTCGGCTGCACGCGCGAAGGGGAGCGCCTCGTGGTGCGCATGCGCTATGCGCCCTCGCTCATCGGCGACGCCACGATCCCCGCGCTCCACGGCGGCACGCTCGCGGGCCTGCTCGAGGCGACCGCGTCGTTTCACGCGCTCTTCGTGAGCGAGGTGACGGGCATGCCCAAGACCATCTCGCTCACGATCGACTACCTCCGCTCCGCGCGCGCCGTGGACACGTTCGCGGAGGCCACGGTCGTGAGGCAGGGCCGGCGCTTCGTGGTGCTCACCGTCTCGGCCTACCAGGACGATCGCCACAAGCCCGTGGCGATGGCGAACGTGAAGCTCAAGGTCGGCTGATGTCCGGCGGTCGGTCGACGCCGCCGCTCGTGGCCATCAGCCGAGCGCTGAGCCGCGCCGTCTCGCGGCTCACGTTCCACGAGCCCGTGGCCTACGTGTACAACCCGCTCGACTACGCGCGCCGTCCGCACGAGCGCTACCTCGAGACCTACGGTCGAGGGACCAAGCGGGTGATCTTCCTCGGCATGAACCCCGGTCCCTTCGGCATGGCGCAGACGGGCGTGCCCTTCGGCGAGGTGGGCCTCGCGCGCGACTACCTCCGTGTGGATGCGCCCGTGGACGAGGTGATCGACGCGCACCCCAAGCGCCCGGTGGAGGGCTTCGCCTGCAAGCGCTCCGAGGTGTCGGGCGCGCGCTTCTGGGGCTGGGTGAAGGGTCGTCACCCCGACCCGCGCACGTTCTTCGAGCGTGCGTTCGTGGTGAACTACTGCCCACTCGCGTTCGTGGAGGAGAGCGGCCGCAACCTCACGCCCGACAAGCTCCCCGTCGAGGAGCGCGCGCCGCTCTACGAGGCCTGCGATCGCGCGCTCGTCGCGATCGTCGAGACCCTCGAGCCCGCGTGGATCGTGGGTGTGGGCGCCTTCGGCAAGGAGCGCGCAGAGGCCGCCCTCGGCGCGCGGAGCGGCCTCCGCTTCGGCGCCATCCTCCACCCGAGCCCCGCCAATCCCCGCGCGAACCGAGGCTGGGCCGAGGCCGCGGAGAACGAGCTCGCCGCGCTCGATCCATCGATCTTGGGGTGAGCTCGGCGCATCACGCCGGCTCGAACACGCCCAACCCGAAGTGGCTCGCGTAGCCGAGCGCAATCGGGCCGCGGACAGTGTCGCGGAAGGTCAAGCGCAGGTGGTAGCCGACGCGTTGAGGCGGACGACGGGACGGATCGATCCGCTCCCTTCGGTGTGCCCGATAGCGGGGGGAAGGGGTGGGAACGCCAAAGGCATCGACCCAGACGGGAACGCGGGCAGCGTCGAGCACTTCGACCTCCACGCGGACGTTCTCGGCGTCTTGGAGGCCTCGGCTCGTCAGCTCCGCCCGCACTTGGCCCGCGAGGTCATCTTTGCCGCGGCTCTTGAGGTGACGTGGGGGGACGAACGGGGTCGACGAGACCCAGCACGTCGATGTGGAGACAAGCGGGACGCTCTTCGCCAACTCGTCGAGCTCTTCCGGTTCGTCATGGGTGCGATTCAAACAGCTGTCGGCTCGCCGGTCGAGCGGCGATAGGGAACAACGCGGCCTCCGCCCCACTCCTCGTCCCCCTCGTCCCGCCAACCCGTGAATCGCGAGAGACCGCACGCGGCCCCTACGACGCGCACGGAGGCGGCGCGCCGCGGCTGCGCCCAAGTGAGGTCGCGCTCACGGGCAGACGCCGTCTGCGACGTCGCGCAGGCAGGGGTGTTCGAGATCACGCGGTGTCGCTGGGCAAGGCACCGTCGGGGCGGGTGGCACCTCCTGGATCCGCGTCGCGGCGCACGCCTCGGCGAGCCAAGCAGCATCGACATCACCCTGACAGAAACCACGGTCGCGGCACTCGTAGATGGATGAGCGCGGTGGACAGCACGAAAGGCACGTGAGCTCGAGCGGACAGTACGCGGGCCCGCTCACGGAACAAGGTGTTCGGCCGTGGCAGAAGGCTGTTCCGGGCATCGCGAACATCACATGAGCGCCATCCGGGCCGAGCCGGGGGCGACACGGCTCGGCCGGAGGCATGTCGCGGGGGTGCTCGCACGAATCGGGTAGGCCCTGGAGGCCGACCCACCACACCTCGCGGGCCTCGCGATCGACGAGCGCCAGGGAGACGTGTGTGGCCTCGCGACGAGACAGAAGAGCATCCGTGATGGGGTCACCGCCGCCCGGCTCCGTGACGGCTCGGGCGTGCGACCAGGCGTCCCAGCGTCCTGCGCTCCCGCAGACGAGGCGCCCGCTGCGCGAGCCCAAGCCGCAGTCCGTTTCTCTCGCGGCGGCGTGCAGCTCGTCGACTACGGCTCTCGGATCGATGGAGGTGGCCTCTTCGAGGGCCGCGAACGGCGCGGCGCCCTCGAGCCGGACTCGGTAGCGCACGCGGAAGCCGAGCAAGTATGGGCAGTCCGGATCCCCACAGATGGCCTGGAACGCGTCGTCGGGACGATGGGCAAGGAGCCCTTCGAGCAAGAGGTCCTCGCCGTCTTGGGTGATGGTCAGAGGCACGAACGCGTCGACCACATACCAAGACAGCCCATCTGCCAGCGGGACGCCGCCACTCAGCGGGTCGCGACACCAGTCATCGCGGACCCACCTCCGCTCGGCTTGGAGGACGTCGAGCGATGTCAGGGAGCACGAGTCGAGGTGCGCAAGACCTGCATCGGGATCGATCCGTCCATCGGCCAAATCGATGACATCGATCGTCGTCGCCGCGTCGATTCCCGAGTCCAGCGGGTGAGCTTGAACGCAGGCGAGACCGAGACAGGCGACGCCAAAGACCGCCGCGCGTCGCATCAGTCGCTCCGCTTCTGGCTGTAGACGAGCCGCCTCGGGAGGCCCCGGGCCTCGGAGCCCACCGAGATCAGCACGTGGACAGGCATGCCCGTGGCCGGGTCGATGACGTTGACCGTCGCCGGCCGGCCACCCCACCGCGAACGAAGCCGGTAGAAGAGCAGCCGGGGCTCGAGCTGATCCACGAAGTTGACCGCGGCCGCCGACACCTCGCCAGCGCCACGCGGCACGTAGAACTGGGACCTACCGAGGAACCGCGCGACTACGGTGCCCCCGCCTTCGTGGCCTCCGGCAGCGGCGACCAGCGTGCTCTCGCCGCGGGAGACGCGGTACTCGGTCGTTGGGTCGAAGACGACCACCGGCGTTCCGGTCCCTCGTTCGACCCGACCGGTCGCGGTGCGCAACTGGCCATCAAACCGCGCCCAGAGCGCGACGCGACCCCCATCCACCGGGAGCAACGCGGGGCTCGAGAGGCCGGCAGGTCCCACCTCGGTCACGAAGCCGAGACCGGGAGTCGGAGGGAACGCCGAGACGAGAATCGAGACCGTGCCAGACGTGTTCTCGTACGCGATGAGCAGGTCGCTCCCGACCTGACTGATGGCGAGCCCACCCGGCGCAGTCCTGCCTTCGGGCAGCACGACGGGGACACGTTCCCACGTGGCACCGGCCGTCGGCGACCAGAGCACGCTCGCAGTGTGTGGCCCTTCTCCGACCAGGACGATGGGAAACGCGCTACCCGACGCGGCGGCAATGTCGGTGTTCGGGCGCACCACTTCCCCATCGAGCAGTGCCTGCATGGGAATGGCCGTGCCGGGCACATCGTCGAGCACGTTCGTGTCGGTGTACACCGACAGCTCTCCGGCGATGAGACCGCCCGCCGACGTCGGCGGAACGAAGAACACCCATGCCGCTCCGCCCACGTCGAGGGCGGCAGGGCCGAACGAGGAGTCCAATCCAGGACCGAGGACCTGCTCCGCAGACCAGAGGCCGCTCGCCCAGAAAGGAGTGGCGAACCGCTCTGCGAGCTCTGCCTCGCACGTGCGGGTCGCGCAGGTGGCGAGCACGCCGAAGGCTGCCATCTGGTGCGCGAAACCGTAGCCGAGGAGGTCAGTCTCGGTGCGGAGCGTCGCGCGAACCGTGGTGTCGAAGAGGCCTTTGGTCTCCTCGAGCGATGGGCCGAGCACAGTCACGCCGTGGTACGGCTCGCTGGCCGCGGTGCCGGTCGACTCGATGCCCAGGCCGTAGATGCGGCTCGCCACGCAACCTCGTTCGTACAGGCCGTCATCGCACTCTGGGTCGAGGGGGTCGATGCCGTCGTCCAGATCGGAGAGGTGACCGAATGACCGGCACCTCCCGGCGGCGATTCCCGAGCGTCCATGGTAGCGGCGACAGACTCCATCGCGTCGGGCGATGCACAACTGGGTGTCGATGGGCTCGGCGGCCGTTGCATCCGCCAACATGGCATAGGTGTCTGCCACGTGCTCGGACACGCCACGTGCGCCGCACGACAGCACCATGTCCGTGCGTCGCATCTGGAGATCGACCGCGAGAGCCCCGTGCCCGAACTCGTGGGTCACGCTATCTCGGGACAGATCTTCGAGAGGAAGCTCCGCCGTAGGTCCGATGGTGGTGCCGGCGACCACCTCGCCCGAGCCATCGAGGAGCGTCAGATCTTCCTGGAGGCGGCGCTCGAAGCGCGACACCCTGCTGTTGATTTGGATGTTGTAGGGTGCGGCGGCCTCGATTGCGTCCTCGCCGGGGAGGCCATTTCCACCGCCGCTCCAGCCGCCGACGCGGCCCATCCCGTTCTCGAAGAAGTCGTCGGCCTCGCCCGCGAAGACCGTGGCCAGCGTGCAGTCCGTCAGGCATCGCCCGGTCCGCGTGAACCGACCGCTCGTGTCGAAGTGGATGGTGCGGCTAAGGGTCGTCCCGGGGATGGCGTCGAGGTCGGATTCGCCGTCGAATACAGTCACATCGAAGCCGGGGGCGTCGCCCACGTGCAGGACCTCCGCCGTGTGAGCGTCCACCCACACGACACCGCGGCTCGTCTCCACGCTCCACGCGAGCGGTGCCGCGCGGCGTCCCAGGGTCCCGAGGTCGAGGATCTCTGCGACCGGCGGGGCGAGGACTTCCCCGTCGGTCGCTGCCTGTGCGACCTGCGCCGCCTGGGCGGAGGTCACCGACGCCGGTCCATCGTCCGGGATCTCCGGCACGAAGTTGCCGCCGAACGCGCGGACGGCGCCCGCCGCGTCGCTGATCAAGACGACGCGAGCGCCGCGCACGAGCAAGCCTCGCCACCGCTCCTCGAGCGTGACGCGGTGCCCGCCGCCCGGAAGGCTGAGCGGTGGCATCGACGCGAGCGAGATGTCGGAACCGACCCAACGGAAGAGGGATGTCGCTCCATCCAGACCGCGGCACGAACACTCGGGTCGGGGTCTTGCCCGAGGTCTTCTGCGGCCAGCGGCGCCAAGAGCGCAGGCACCGCGTGAGCGTTGCCATCGACGAGAAGTCGGCCGCCCACGCCTCCCAGCGCAGCGTAGTTGTGAAGGACGCGGGCCGTCTCGTTCGGGCCCGCCGCCTCGAGCACCTGGTTCAGCTCTCCGCAGGAGGCCGCCTCGAGCTCTGCCACCGCGTGCGCCTGAGCGATCTCGGCGGGTCCTCGCGGCGCCGCGTACCGGACCTCGATCTGGAGCGTCGCGCCTGGGGTGCTGCGCTGTCGGACCGACAAGGCGTGCGGTCCGGATCGAACGTCCGCGGTCTGCGTGAAGTGCCGCGGGTGGTGGGCGAAGGCCGATTCCGCGACGATCTCGGTGTCGTCCAGAGAGACGCGTGCCGACGCGGTGGGCGTCTCACCGTCGGGAGCGGGCGAGGACACCAGGATGCAAATGGTCCCATCCCGAGGTGCGACGAACGACGTCTCGTCCGCGTCGGGCCTGCCGCGCTCGCGGGTGTAGACGCGCGTGAAGAGCGTGCGGCCCGAGGCGCATGCGTCGGGGGTCGGTCCAGGATCATCCGACACGTTGTCTGCGGCCGGGCACACCACCACCGGCGGATCCGTCACCGTGCACGAGGACCACAACGTCGCGAGTACGAGAGCCGCAAAGACGAGACGAGACCAGACGAGACTCATGTCGACCTCCCGGGCTCCTGAGCGCGCAGCTCCATTCCGCGCGTGGCACGGATGGCTGTCAAGCGACTCGTTCGTGCGTTCGTGCGAGACTCATCACATCATCAAGGAGCTCGGCTCGTGGGTGCTCCGGGTTGCGCGCAAGAACGGTGACGCCGCGTCGGTCGCCGCGTGCCTCTCCGTCGTGATGAACGACGGCTCCGTTGAAGCCGCGTTGGCGACGTGCCGCAGCGTCTGGGCGGCGGCTCCTCCGTCGTGATGAACGACGGCCCCGTTGAAGCACGGCTCAGGCGAGGGCGCCGGTCGCGGCCTGTTGAGCACTTTCCGTCGTGATGAGCGACGGCCCCGTTGGCGCGTGAGTGTTTGGTTCGTGATTGCGATGTGATTCACCTCTCAAGGCCCAGCACGACCTGGTCTGATGCGAGGATATCGTCCTCTCCATGGAGGACCTCCAGGCCGATTTCCGCGACTTCGTTCTGCGCGCGTCGGAGCTCCGCGCGAACCAGCCTGCGGCGCCGTCGGCCGCGTTCGGCGATTTCGCGGCGCGTTCCCGCGAGCTCCTCCTCCGGGCGATCGCGTCCGACCTCCCGCGCGTTGCAGACGCCGGCGTCCTCGCCAAACGCTGGTGTCCTGATCACGATCTACTCGCTGTGGCCCGGATCCGCGGCAAAGAAGATCCCGTCACCGAGCTGGTCGCCTGGGCGCTCGCGCCCGCTACCGATCCAGCCTCGGCCCTGGATCGACAACACGCGTTCCTACGGCTGTCATGCTGGCCAGGCGAGCTACCGCAGGCGGCAGTGGTTCCGCGCACCCAATACCGGACGACGGCGGGTGCATATGCAGACCTGATCCTCGCCTATCCGGAGCGCGTGGTGGTCGTCGAGGCGAAATGGCACGATGACGAGCACCAGGCTGCGCAGACCGGTGAGCTCCAGACCGTCCACTACGCGCAGGCCGTTCGGCAGGAGCTTGTTGCTGCGGCCGACCCCCTCGTCGTCTTTCTCACCCCGGATGGGCGGGCGCCTCGCGGCGTCGGCGTTCCCGTCATGCACGCCCAGCTGGCCCTCGCGCTCACGAGAGCGCTCGAGATTCACGAGGCCAGGCTCTCGCCTTCGACCCGAGAAGCGTTCCGCATGGTGTTCGGGCCGCTCTTCCGCTGGGATGTTCCGGTCGACCTGACGACGCTGCCTGACACTATCAGCCGCATCTCTCGTGAAGGTGCGGGATGGTCTGCGGGAGACCTCGGTGTGCTCCTCCGTGGGCACGAGCTCCTGAACCCCTTTCTCACTGCGGAGTCGATGCCATGACATCGTTCACAGGATTCTCCGAGGCTGCGCGGCTCTACGCAGCAAACGAGGAGATTGTCGACGCCATGTACGGACGGCTGAAGGCCGACGCTGTCTCGTACTTCGACGCGGTGCACGGAGAACTCCGAGCACGCTTGGGTCCGCGGATCGTGGAGTTGAGCAACACCTCGGGCTACAGCTACTTCCGCGTGCGTGCGCAGCGCGAGGGGGCGGAGCTCGCGTCGGTTTGGGTTCAGCGCGCGGATGGACGCCTGGTCCGCGATGCGAAGGTCCTCGTCGGCTTTGGGATGCCGCTCTTGGCAGCCCAGCCCAACGTGCTCACTCCCGTCGTCGAGCTCGTCGACCAGCTCGCCACCGGGCCCGACGGGGAGCGCGTGCAGCGGCGCAAGCCCACTGCGGCCACGCTCTTCCAGATCGACGTCAGCGTCGAGGGCCAGGATCCGGTGCGGGCGTTCTGCGACCGCGTCGCTCCTGTCATCGAGTCGATTCTGACGATCGTTGGGAAGGCACCCTCAGGACCCTTCTGAACGGTCCGTACGACGACGGGTCGCGTCGCCCGAGCCCGCGTGGATCGTGGGTGTGGGCGCCTTCGGCAAGGAGCGCGCAGAGGCAGGAGCGGCCTCCGCTTCGGCGCCATCCTCCACCCGAGCCCCGCCAATCCCCGCGCGAACCGAGGCTGGGCCGAGGCCGCGGAGAACGAGCTCGCCGCGCTCGGGCTGACGATCGGGTGAGCTCGGCGCGTCCGCGCACAGCGCTCGACAGCGTCTTGTGTACAGCCGACGCTTCCAACGCCCGGAGGACCACGCGATGAACATGACGCACAACAGCCAGGCGGTCTCGCGCGCCTTCGTGCTCGCCGCGATCGTGCTCTCCGGCTGCGGCGATCCCCCGGCCCCGACGCCCGACGCCGCGCGCTCGGACGCGCCCGAGACGTTCGACCTGCTGCTCGACACGGAGAGCCTCGCGTTCGGCGACGTCTGCGTCGATCTGCGCAGCGAGCCGGTGACGCTCGTGATCGCCAACGCGTCGAGGACGGCGAGCCCTCCGATCCGCGCGAGCCTCGCGGGGGCCGACGCGACGATGTTCGAGGTCGCGTCATCCAGCTGCGGCGATGGGGTCGGCCCTCGAGACTTCTGCTCGGTGGAGGTCGTGCTCGCGCCAGTGCGGTCTGGGGCTCTGGATGCGAGCCTCGAGCTCACGGCGGGCGCGTGGTCGGCCTCCGTCGCGCTGGAGGGACGCGGAGTGGCCTGCGACGGGCTCACGCTTCGTCCCGTCTCGGTCGACTTCGGCGAGCTCGCCGTCGGCGCGACGAGCGCGGCGATGACGTTCACGGTGACGAACCCAGGCGACCAGACGTCGGAGGTGCTGTCCGCCTCCCTCACCGGCCTGGACGCGGGCGCGTTCGACCTCGTTCCGGGCCACGACGGCTGCTCCGGTCACGCGCTGGGGTCGGGCGCGAGCTGCACGCTCGAGGTGATCTTCCGCCCCACGGACGTCGGGACCATGAGCGCCGCGCTGCACATCGAGGGGCCCGCGCTCGGGGTGGGCTCGGCGACCCTGTCCGGGATGGGCGTGCTTGCCCCGCCGTCGGTGAGGATCGACCCGGCGTCTCTGAGCTTCGGTGAGGCGTGCACCGGAGCCACCGCGGAGCTGGTGCTCACCAACGACGGCGCGACGCCCACAGGCCCGATCACGCTCGCTGTGAGCGGCGCGGACGCGGCGTCCTTCGCGATCGTCGAGTCCGACTGCGCGGGCGGGCTCGAGCCCGGCGCGAGCTGTCGCGTGACCGTGCGGTTCGACGCGCTCGTGCCGGGAGAACACGACGCCACCCTCGAGGTGTCGTTCGACGGAGGCAGCGCCAGCGCCCCCATCTCCGCCACGGGCGGCAGCGATGGTGTTCTGACCCTCGAGCCGAGCACGGCCGACTTCGGGGCCGTGTCGGTGGGCGCGGTGAGCGGGCCCAGGATCTTCACGGTGCGCCACGTCGGGTGCAGGACCAGCGGGCCCCTCGTGGTGGCCATCGCCGGTCGCGACATCCCTGCGTTCATGCTGAGCGCGGATCTGTGCTCTGGCAGGACGCTCGCCCATGGCGGCTCTTGCACGTTCGAGGTGACCTTCGCGCCGACGATGGCGGGCTCGCAGTCGGCCGCTGCGCGTGCGGCCGCTTCCCCGGGCGGGACGGGCACGTCGTCCCTGACGGGTACGGGCGAGTAGCGGTGGCCCCATTGCCCGAGATCCCGGGGCCCCCGGGCGAATGCGTCAGTGGCATGCCCGAGACGCGCGAGGCGCCGAGCACCGTCTCCGAGCACGCGTGCCCTGTCGTTTGCGAGCACGTCTCCGCGAGTGCGCCGTCAGGCCCGAGGGGAGGCGCGAGCACCACCACGGGGCCATCCGAAGAACGGCAATCCGTGGTCGGCGTCTCCGGCTCGCCGATGTAGGCAATCTGCGGCAATCCACAGACAGCGTGTTTGCCAGAGCGCTCTGCGCGATTCCGCCCGTGGCCATGCCCGGAGACGCGCGAGGCGCCGAGCACCGTTCCCGAGCACGGGTGGCCAGGCGCGTAGCCTCGTCCGCACCTCGGATCAGGGCCTTGTCGTCGCCGCCGCGGTTCGCATACGCTCTGACGGAGCGGAGGGACAGATGGGAAGCAAGCAGGCCAGCCAGCGTCGTTCGCTGATCCTCGCCACGCTCGTGTTGGTGTTCGCTACACCGTGGTTGTTGGGCGCGCGTCGAGTGACCGGAACGGGGCGATCTGGGGCAAGCGCTGGCCGATAGGCTCGATGTGGCGATCGACGATGCCATCAAGTCAAGGGGCAACGATCTGGGGTGTGGTGCGCACCCAGACCCGGAGACGCCGTGGATCGTCACTCCGATCCTCCGTGCCGAAGACTCGAGCGGCTCCAACCGCGACGCATTCCGGTTCACCCGGACGTACCAAATCGAGATCTGTGGCGGCAACGACACTCAAGCGCTGTCCCTCGGCTTCGTTGCGCGTTTCGTGGCGGGCGAAGGCGTCCTCGCCCTCGCATTGGAGGACACCTTCGCGGAGGGACCCGGAGCCGAGGAGGTGCAGATCCAGTTCGGCACCATGGTCGCCCCGCTGGTCACTCAGGAGATCCCGAGGATCATCGGAGCGATCATCCCGGTTCCTGGCACGACGACACCCGCGCTGCCCTGTCGCCTCGACGCTCTAGACGAATGTGCGTCGCGACTTCGCGACTTGATCGACCTGTTTCCCGCACTCGGTGTGGGTCGCGATGACATCTTGGATCGCAACGCGGTGTGCGCTCCGGCAACGACCGCAGCCGGCGGCGCGTGTGCGCTCGTCCCCAATTTCCTGCGCGCTCACGAGCGACCCGAGGGACTGGAGGTCATCCTCTCGGACTGGGACTCGAATGAGGAATACCTCGGCCTCGGCGACGCGGATCCGCTGTTTCCCATTCTCGAGCAAGGCGGAGCGTGCGAGCGCGAGGAGCTCTACGTCCCTCCGCGATTACCTGGGCGAAGTGCGAGAGTTCCCTGACCTGGATCTGCCGCTGCCGTTCGGGGACGAGTTGTGAGGTGGACAGATGGGCCGGTTTGCCCGGCGATCCTCCTCTTCCTCACCGGCTGCGAGTGCTACCAGGTGAACCCGCTCCCTACCGATGCGGCACCAGATGCGGTCGTCTCCAGTGACACCTACGCTCCACCTGATGCGGCGTTCTCCGAATGCGAGAATGTGCACGGGGCTTTCGAGTGCAACACCGAGAGCTGCCCCACGACGATCTGCACGACGTGCTTTCCGGCTCGCAGGGAACCCTTGCTCGCGTTCTGCATGGGCGGCATCGGCGGTACCGAAGGCTCGCTCGTCTGCACCCTCGACTCCCCATGCCCGGGGCGCAACCTGTGCGCGACGAGCCCCGGTTCTCTACCGCCGTCTGGCGTCTGCGCCGTGCCGGAGGTCTGTGCCACGCTGCGTGACTTCGAGGACACACGTCGCTGCCACTACCTCGATGGCACCCCGTTCATCACGGGAGACATTCCGCCGACGCCGTGTCCTGGGGCTGCGCGTGGCATCGCGTGCGGACCTGGCTGCGGTGAGTGCGACGTGGGCTTCGAGTGCTTCGGCACGTCGGAGCACTCGGGGGTCGGCCACTGCGGGCTCGCAGAACAGAGCCCTCCGCGACCAGCGTGCGGGACCGTCGGCGACACGACGCTGACGTGCGAGGGCGCGCGGCGCTGCCTGCGCTTCGTCGCGCCGTCGGACGTCGAGCCTTTCGGTTCGTGCCTCGACGCCACGACGTGCGCCCGACTCGAGGAGGTGATGCCAGAGCGCTTTCGCTGCGAGTGAAGGAAGGCCCGGGCCGTGCGCGGTCGTGCCGCGGCCCGAATCGGGGTCAGTCCCGCCCTCGCAACCCCGCGAGATCATTGGGCTTCTGGACGCCCCGACGACACGAGCTGTCCGAGGTGACGAATCTCCTTCCCGAGTGGGCTCCATCGCGGGCCACCGAGCTCGTCGCGGACGGCACCTTCGAGCCAGGTCCGAAAGTCCTCGCTCACCCGCGAGAAGGCACGGTCCGACTCGACGTATCGGTACACGCCCGCCGCCGCACCCCGCGCGGTGTGGAACCACAGGTACACGTAGCCCTGGTGTCCGAGGAAGACGAACGCATCCCTTGGCAGCTCGGGCCCACCGTCTTGCGCGAGCAGCATCCGGGCACCCACCTGCCGCGCGGCGAGTCGACCGTGCTCAGCCGAAGAGATCGACCTTCACTCTGGGCGCCGGGCAGCGGGCGACCTCGGTGCGCTCGAGGTGTGCCAGCACCTGGAGCACCGTGGCCTCGTCCCAGGCGTCGCCGAGGATCTGCAGGCCCACGGGCATGCCGCGCGCGTCGAGGCCCACGGGGGCGGTGCCGGCGGGCAGGCCGCAGAGGTTGCCGATGTAGACGAAGCGCGAGGCGCTCTGGAGCGCGGTCGTGTCGGTCATGCCGTCGCGCATGTCGGCGTCGGACACCTCGGGCGCGCCACGCACCGAGGTGGGCATCGCGAGCGCGTCGACCTCGCGCAGGGCCTGCGCCACCTCGCGTCGAAGGCCCGCGCGCAGGCGCTGCGCGTCGAGGTACTCGTCGGAGCCGAAGGTGCTCATCACACGACAGAGCAGCTGGAGATCGACGCCCATGTCGTCCCACGCGGTGCGACGCATCTCGGCGAGCTCCGCGTAGGCCTCGAGCCCGATCGACAGGTAGCCGATCGCAGGCGCATGACGCGCGAGCGAGATCGAGATCGGCACGAGCTTGGCACCCTCGGTCTCGAGCGCGCGCAGGGCATCGCGACACGCCGCGGCCACCGCGGGCTCCGCAGCGTCGATCTCGTCCTCGAGCACGCCGATGCGAAGGCCGCGCACGCCGCGCCGGAGCGCCGCCACGAGCCAGCCGCGATCGAAGCCGGGGTTGCCCAGCGTGAGCTCGTCGTTCTTGTCCTCGCCGCTCGTGGCCTCGAGGAAGAGCGCGAGATCCTGGGTAGTGCAGCCGATGGGACCGAGGTGCGCCATGGTGCCGCCGAAGCCGTCGCCCGCGCGCGAGATGCGGCCGAACGTGGGCTTGAGGCCGAAGAGCCCGTTGAACGAGGCGGGCAGGCGGATCGAGCCACCACCGTCGGAGCCGAGCGCGACGGGGCAGAGGCCCGTGGCCACCGCGACGGCCGAGCCCGTGGAGCTGCCGCCCGCGGCGTAGCGCGGATCCACCGCATTTCGCGGCAAGAGACGCTGCACCGACACCCCGAGCGGCGACATGCCGTCTTCGGTCATCGACGTGTGGCCGAGCACGATGGCGCCCGCCTCGCGCAGCCACCGCACGACCGTCGCGTCCTTGGCGTCGGGCGCGGGCTTGCGCTTGAGGCCGAGCGTGGCGCCGCGACCCTCGAGATCCACCTCTTCCTTCACGGGCACGATCACACCGTCGAGCGGGCCGATCGCGCGACCGCTCTTGTGGCGCTCGGTGCTCGCGGCGGCGTCGCGTCGCGCGCGCTCCTCGTCCACGTAGAGCATCGGGCTCATCATCGGGCTCTGGCTCGCGAGCGTCTTCACCGCGGTGATCGCGCGATCGGTGAGCTCGCTCGAGGTGGTCTTGCCCTCGTGGAGCGCAGCGAGCCACGCGGCCGAGCCACGCGCGTGCGGGCGCGCGTCGGGCAGGGCGAGATCGAGCGTGGCGCGCGGGTGCGCTCGGCGGGCCTGCTCGGGGCGCGCATGCAGGGGCTGCGGTCCCCGCGCGCTCTCGGGCAGGGCGCGCACGGCGTCGATGCCGAGGTCGCCGCGGAGGAGCTTGCCGAGCATGTAGCGGACGGGATCGGCGTCGGTGGCGCGCACGATGCCGCGCAGGGCGCGGCCGGTGAGGCGGGGCGGAGGAGGGAGCTTCATCGCGCGCGAACGATCACCCCCGTCGGGCCAGCGGTCAACGAGCCCGTGTGATGCGTGGGCCGGCGCGGCGCGCAGTGGTAGAGAGGCTGCATGAGCGCGGCGCAGCGTGTCCTCGGCGTCGACCCCGGCACGCGGCGGCTCGGCTGGGGGATCGTGGAGCGCCGAGGCGCCAAGGTGCTCGCGGTCGCGGCGGGGGTGGTGAAGCTCAGCGAGCGCGAGGCCCTCGAGACGCGGCTCGACAAGGTGCACCGCGCGCTCGGCGAGATCATCGACACCTACGCGCCATCGGCGCTCGCGGTGGAGGACATCTTCTACGCGGAGTTTCCCGCCGCGGCGATCAAGCTCGGCCACGTGCGCGGAGTGGTGTTGCTCGTGGGCGCGCAGCGGGCGCTCGAGGTGGCGTCGTACCCGCCAGCGCTCGTGAAGCGCACGATCGCGGGGCGAGGCGCGGCCGACAAGGCGCAGATCGGGCGCCTCGTCGCAGCGACCCTCGGCCTGCGTGCCGCCCCGCCGGTCGATGCCGCCGATGCGCTCGCCGTGGCGCTCGCCCACTGCTCGAAAGCACGGCTTCGCGGGGGCGGAGCCCTCGACAAACGCTGATTCATCCCGAAGGCTGTCAGTCCAGAGAAGCACTGCACGTCCGTTCCCTCGAGAGGCGGTCGAACCCGCCAGGACAGGAGACGACATGGCCTTCCCGCATCGCGGCAACGAAACCCTCGCTGGCAGCGCCCTTGGTGGCAGCTCCGTCGCTGGCAGCTCCGTCGCTGGCAGCTCCGTCGCTGGCAGCTCCCTCGGTGGCAGCTCCCTCGGTGGCAGCTCCCTCGGTGGCTCCGCTGGCAGCGGCGGCACCCGGGAGGCGCGTCTGCTCCGCCCTCGCACGCTGCGCCCCGAGGACCGCCCTCGCGCGCGGCAGCGCACGATGGAGTCGCGCTCGGCGCGCTTCGACTCGGCGCGTGCGCTCGTGCTCACGCCGCTCGACGAAGCTCGCGCGCTCGAGGCGCTCGCGTTCTCGGAGCTGCCGCTCGCCACGGTGCTCGAGCTGGAGGTGCCCGGCTGGTCGGGCCCGGTCTGGATCCGGAGCGTGGCGGGCCGGGGTCCGAGCGTCGGGCCGCTCACCGATCCGGTGATCGACGGACCGGCATGGCGCGCGCTCGCCATCGCAGTGGCCTCGGATCGCGTGCGGCCCACGGACTTCCGGGCGCTGGTGGCAGCGCTCGCCGCCTCGCCTGCAGAGGAGCGCGAAGGCGCGGCCTTGCGTGAGATCGCCGCGTGGATGGACGACATCGCGCCCTCGCCCTGTCGCCTGCGTGTGGGGCAGGTGATCGAGCGCCTCGGCGCGAAGCTCTTCAGCGTGAGGATCGAGGAGAGCCACGACGAGCACGCGGCGAACGGCCCGCCGATCGCGTGGGCTGGCTGATCGCGGCGACGCGACCGAGCGCCTCTCCCTCAGTCCGAGTGAGAGAAGGCCAAGAGGAGGGCTGCGCGCGAGGCCCGGTCGAGCAGGAGAAAGGTCCGATCGGTGCACGAGTGCTCGTCGAACCACGCGCCCCACGGCGCGCGGGTCTCGAGGGGAACGAGCGACTCGAGGGGTGAGGTGCTCCACGCCGAGACGAACGTGCGCGCGAGCGAGCGCGCGGCGTCGGCGTCGTGGTCTTCGTAGAAGTGACGGTACATGCCGTAGCCGTAGAGGTGACGGGCCAGCGTTCCCTCGAGCACGAAGGGATCGTTCCACACGAACGCCGCCGCGCGAAGGCGATCCTCGAGCGCGGTGCCTTCGCCGAACGGTCGGAGCGCCACGCGGAGCGACGAGCGCGCGAGCAAGCGCGCGGCGAGCTCGGGGGCGAGCGAGGGGAGGGCGTGCACGAGTCCGAGGAGCCGATCGAGCTCCGGATCCGAGGAGAGGCGGAAGCGATGGGCGAAGAGGCCGCGAGAGGGCGGATCCCAGTTCGTGTAGCGCGCGATGGACACGAGGTAGGGCGCCGAGGCGTGATCCACCGGGACCTGCATCTCGACGGCCTTCGACCAGTCGATGTGGAACGCGTCGGCGTCGCGCGGGGTGTCGGGACCGTAGACGATGGGGCGCACGTACCGAGGCTACGCCACCCAGCGCGTCTTCTCGCGGAGGAGCGCGCGAAGCGCCTCGGCATCCGGGACGACGCGAAGGGGAATGGGCGCGCGGTGCTGGCCGCGGAGCTCGTACCAGACGTAGGTGTCGCGCTGCCCTGCAGCGGTCACGTCTTTCCAGGGGGCGCGCATGGACTTGCCCTGACGGGTGAGCGCGATGCCGTCGTCGTCGAGCACCACCGTGACCTCGTCGCCACCGCGGGCGCGGCGCTCCTTGAGCACCTGGGCCACGACGAGGAACGGTCGCGCGAGCTGGAAGAGGCCCCACGCGACCGCGGCGATGCCGAGCAGGCGCGCCGTTCCGTCGGGCTGGCTGACGAGCGTGCCCAGGCCGAAGACGACGAGCGCGGGCCCGATCGAGCGCCGCAAGAAGCCCCTTCGGGCGCGGTCCTCCGTGAGCCAGGCGGTGCGGAGCTCGTCGTCGGTGAGCGCGATCTCGTAGCGGAGGGCGGTCATGCGCGGCTCGGTACGTGCGGCCCGCAGCACCTGTCAGTGAGCGGCCGGAGCGCGCCGGCCCGCGGGGCGGCGTCGCTCGCGCCGCACGCGCGCGATCGCGTTGGCCTCGTGCACGATCACGCCGTTGAACGGCGCAGCGATCGCGGTGCCGGTCTCGGCGATGATCTGGATGGCGCGCGCAGGCGTGAGCGCCGGGTCGAGCGAGAAGAGCTTGGCCGCGAGGTTCGCTGCATTGGGCGAGGCCATCGAGGTGCCCGAGAGGGGTACGTGCTCGCCGCTCGGGATCACGCTGTCGACCTCCACGCCGAAGTCGAACACGCGCACGTGCTCGGGGTTCGAGTTCGTGAACGTGGCCCAGTTGCCGAAGCGGTCGACGGCGCCGATCGAGAGCAGGTTCGGCGCGGTCAGCGAGGCGGAGACCTCGCCGTACTCCACCACGTCGTGGTTCGAGTTGCCGGCTGCCACGACGAAGAGCGTGTCGGGGCAGGCGTCGAAGATCTGCTGCCACGTGGCGCGGCGGTGGGCCTGGATCTCGCGGGCGCGCGCCATCACGGCCTCCGGCGTCTGGTAGACGTCGGTCTGGTTCGCGAGGGCGTCGGCCACGTAGTCCTCCTCGAAGCCGAGGCTCGCGTTCACGACGCGCACGTGGTGGGCGCGGATGAAGGCCGCGATCTGCTCGACGTTGGCGCGCTCGGCGGCGAGCTCGGCGTCGGTCGGGCCGCGGTGGTGATAGATGCGTGCCTCGCCAGCCCAGGCGGAGCGGAAGATCGCGAGGCGCGCCTGCGGGATGCCCGCCAGCATGATGCCGGCCACGTGCGTGCCGTGCGCCCACTCGCCCACGGCATCGAGGTTCATCTCGAGCGTGTCGAGGCTCTCGCGATCGGTCGCGGTGCGCATGAGCGCGAGCACCCGCTGGGCCGCCTCGGTGGAGGCCATGCCTGCGCGCAGATCCATCACGCCGCGGAGGAACGGGCCGTACTGCGTGAGCACGTCGGCGCTGGGCTGGTAGGTGAAGCCGGTCTGGGCGGCGTCGGGATCCGAGATCACGCCGTGCAGGTCGTCGACGAGGCCGTTGGCGTCGTCGTCCTGGCCGTTGGGCTGCTCGGCGGCGTTGGTGAAGAGGCGGTCACCGAGCGGTCGATCGGCGCCGAAGAGGTCGTCGGCCACACCCGTGTCCCAGACCGCGACGACCACCGGCTGCGCGTCGCGGGCGCGCGCCAGATCCACGGTGGAGAACGCGTAGTCCGTGTCGGCGGGGCGCGCGTCGTTCTCGGCACGCACGGTCTGGATGGCGGCCAGGTAGGTCTCGCGATGGGCCACCACGTCTCCGAGGACATGCGTGGTGAAGAGGGCGCCCACGGCGGTGTCGAGCGTGACGATCTGGGCGTGGAGCTGCTCGAGGGCGGCCGCGATCTGCTCGGGCTGCTGGTAGAGCTGGAAGGCGACGGTCGCGGCGCCGAAGCGCGCGCGCGGCAGCTGGCGGAACACGGCGGCGACGGCGGCGGCCTCGCTCTCGGGGCTCGCGCCCTCGGCGGCGGCCGCGCGGCGGCGGGTGATGACCGAGAGGAGCGTGTTGCCCGCGAAGGCGTTGTTGCGGTTACGGGCGTGGGCGCGGACGAGGCGCACCATCGCCTCGGCCTGATCGAGATCGCCCGCCGCGACGTCGGTGACCGCGAGGTTGAGGAGCTGCTCGCACGCACGATCGCCCAGGGCGGGGACGCTCTCGGCGGGGCCGCTCGCCCAGGCCGTGCGCTGCGCGAGATCGACGGACGCGTCGTGCTCGTGGGCGCGGGCCACTGCCATCTCGCGGGCGCGGGCGACGAGGGCCGCGTCGTCGAGGCCGTCCCAGGGGCTGGCCGGGGCGGCGGTCGTCGTCGTGGTCTCGCCTCCCTCGGCCTGTGGCGGCGGCGTCTCGTCGGGGGGCGGAGCGCTCGAGCCACAGGCGGGGGCGACGCAGAGGGCGAGGGCGATGGCGAGGAAACGGAGTCGGCGCATGGGGCCGTGTCATGGATCACGCGGGCGCCGCGGCCAAGACGGGTCCGCGACGGGAGGTCCACCCGAAATCGGGCATACTGCGCCCCGGGCAGGTAGGCCCGACCGTGCGAAACCGTGAACCGCGGTGAATCCCAACCGCGACTCGATCGTCACGGGGAAGCGTTGGTGACCCGCGAGCGTAGGACTGCGGGCCACGTGGGCAGAGACGGAGCTGGAGGAAGCATGTCGTCGAGTCGAGCGATCTGGGCGAAGGTCTCGGGCTGGAGTGGCGCGGCGGTGTTGCTCGCCGCGGCCCCGAGCCTGGCGAGCGCGCAGTACGTGGTGCCTCAGTCGGCGCCTGCGTACGGCCAGGCCGCGCTGATGGCGAACCAGCGGGTCATGCTGCAGGGCATCGCGGGCGGACCCGTGAGCCTCTCGTCGGTCGACGGCAGCTGCCGCGGCTACGCGCAGCCCAACCCGAGCCACGTGCTCATGGTGCCACCCGGCGTGCAGATGGTCCGCCTCGGGGCGACGTCGAACGTGGACACCACGCTCATGGTCCAGATGCCCGACGGCCGCCTCGTCTGCGACGACGACGGTGGCGACGGCCTCAACCCGCTGCTCGAGGTGCCCGCGGTGCCCGGTCAGTGGCGTGTGTGGGTGGGCTCGTACTCGTCGAGCAGCACGGGCCCGTACAGCCTGGACGCGAGCGCGTTCGGCGGCGCCCCGCCGGTGGTGGCTCCCCCGCCGCCCGCGGGCAGCGCGCTCTTCTCCACTGCCGACATGACGCTCGGCGCCCGCCCCGATCCGCTGATCGTCACGGGCAATTTCGGCGGGCCCATCGAGGCGAGCCGCATGTCTCCCGACTGCCGCGGCTGGATCACCGGACCGCCGAGCCACATCGTCAACGCCCGCACGGGCTTTCCGAACCTGCGCTTCGTGGTGCGCGCCGCCAGCGACACCACGCTCGTGGTCCGCTACCCGGACGGTCGCCTCGCCTGCAACGACGACGGCGGCGGGTCGCTGAACCCGCTGGTCGAGGGTCCCACGGGGCCCGGTCAGATCATGATCTGGGTGGGAAGCTACAGCTCCGGCAACAGCGGCCCGTACACCATGGGCATCACGACGATCCCCGGCATCGGACCCGATCAGATCGGTACTGGCGGTCCCGGTCCGGTCGTGGTGGCTCCCCCGCCGCCGGTCGTGGTGCAGCCCCCGCCCCCCACCGCGCCCACGATCACGGCGCGCGTCGATCTCCTGCCGCGCATCCCCGTCACGCTCATCGGGCCCGGCATGCAGGCCGGCACGGTGGCGGTGTGGAGCCCGCGCGGCGGTGCGCCGGTCGATCTCGGCATCCTCCCGGTGCCGGGCGGCGGCTACCGGGTGTACGCGACCGTCGGTGGCGCGCAGACGACCGTGGTCGACGTGCCGGCGGCGGTGGCGCGCGATGCGGTCGTGACGATCACGCAGCGCCCCGACCAGCGCCTCCTCGTCCGCGCCGAGCGCGCGCCCACTGGCGGCGACCCCGGCCAGCAGATGCTGATGCTCGTCCAGATGCTCAACGGCGCGCCCGCGCTCGCCGAGCAGTGGGTCGGCAGCTTCTCGGATCGCCTCCCGCGCTGGGCGCGCTGAGCTCCGCTCGCTGGCGGTCGCTCGCACCCGAGCACCCGCGACCCCGTCTCTCTCGAGAGGCGGGGTCGTCGCGTTCTGGCCCGTCGCGTTCTGGCCCGTCGCGTTCTCGCCCGTCGCGTTCTGGCCCGTCGCGTTCTGGCCCGTCGCGTTCTGGTCGTTGTGCGTGGCGTTGGCCCGTCGCGTCGGCGTGGGCTCGCTACACGATGCGTCGGCGCTCGTGGGTGCAGGGCGCGCCCTCGGTGTGATCCCAGCGCTCGAGAGCCCCGCCCTCACCGAAGAGCAAGATCGACGAGGAGACCGTGCCGTAGCCGGGCGCGTGCACGCAGATCGCCGAGAGCTCGCGCAGGAGCTCGCGCGTGAAGATCGACCCTGCGGGCGGCGAGGCGATCGCCTCGACCGGAGTGCGGTGGTGATCGCCCAGTGCCGCATGGAGGTGGGCGAGCAGCGCGTCGACCTCCTCTGGCCCCTGCGCCGCCAGCGCCGAGAGCCGGTCGATCTTCGGGAAGCCCTCGCGGTCGGTGAGCTCGCCGTTCGTGAGCACACTCCAGCCTCGTGGGACCTCGATCACCCGTGTGGGCGTCTCGTCGCGCAGGTAGGCCACATGCAGGGCCTGGGCGTCGCCGTAGAGCAAGTTCCCCTCGTTGTAGCGGCCGATGGCGAGCGCGCCCACGATCGCGTCGGCGGCCTCGAGCGAGCCTGCGCGCAAGAGCTCCATCACGAGCGCGCCTCTCGAGCTGCGCTGCGGATCGGGAGGGCGGTGGGTGCGATGGTTCGTCACCGCCGTCACGAACCGCCCATCGGTGACGCCCAGCCACGTGCCGCCAGCCACGAGATCGCGGCCTCCCATCACGCGGTGCTCTGGGTCGAGGAACGCTGGCGGCGCCGACGCGCGCGCGTGGAATTCGTCGCGGTTCGCGGCGAGCACGAGGGGCAGGCGAGGGTGGACGCCTCTGCCGATCAGCAGCGTGCACATGGCGTCGGTTCTCGGTGGGCGTCGAGGCTCACGCCGGCGGGCCGCCCGCGAGCATCGCGCGGAGAAAGTGCGGGCGCGCGAGCTCGAGCACGTCGGCCTTCGGATCGATCGCGCGCACGAGCCCGCCCAGGAGCACGAAGGTGCGGCCGTAGAGCACGAGCTCCTGGGGCACCACGATCCCGCGCAGCGAGGCGAGGCTCGACATGACCTCCTGCCGCACCCAGCCGAAGTCGATCACGAGCTCGCCCTCGCTCACGGCGTCGTACTTCTCGAAGATCTTCGTGAGCACCGGCTCGACGCGCGGCAGGTCGGCCTCCTGGAAGAGGCCCACGTCGACGAGGCTCTTCGCGAACGCCCCTTGATCCCGGGTCATGAAGGCCATCACGGCCTTGAGCAGGCGCTCGTGGAAGGCCTTGGTCATGATCTTCACCTGGCCGAAGTCCACGATGCAGATCTCGGGACCGTGGTCGGTGAGGCGCGCGAGCACGTTGCCCGGGTGCGGATCGCTCTGGAACACGCCGTCGACGTACATCTGCTTCACCCACGCCTCGATCACGCGGTCGAGCAGGGCCTCGCGGTCGAGCTTCGGGTCGGAGAGCAGCGCCGGGTCGGTGATCTTCGTGCCCTCGAACCAGGTGGTGCAGATCACGTCTCGCCGCGTGAGCTCGCGGATCACCCGCGGCACGAAGACGTTCTCCACCTCGGCGAGGTTCGCGTGGACGAGCTCGGTGAAGCGAGCCTCCTGCTCGTAGTCGAGCTCCTCGGTGAGCGCGCGCTTCACCTCGTCGAAGATCGGTCGCAGGCGGACCTGCGGCAGGAAGAGGTTGAAGAGCGGCAGCATCAGGCCGAGCACCGCGAAGTCGACGGCGAGCTGCAGCTCCGCGTCGGGGTAGCGGATCTTGAGGGCCACGGCCTGTCCGTCGACGGTCGTCGCCCGGTGCACCTGCCCGAAGCTCGCGGCGGCGGTCGCGTGCTCGTCGAACGACGCGAAGAGCGACTGCGGCCGGCGTCCCTCGTAGGCGCGCGTGACGTGCGGCTCGATCTCGCGCCACGCGCACGGCTCGACCTGGTCCTGGAGCGTCGAGAGCACCTCGATCCACTTCGGCGGCAAGAGATCCATGCGCGTCGAGAGCACCTGCCCGACCTTGATGAGGCCTCCGCGCATCGCGATGGCGAGCCAGCGAAAGCGCTCGGCCCAGCGCTCGTGCAGCCGATTCCAGCGCTCGGCCGGGATGCTCGCGTTGAAGCGCACCGTGCGCACGACGGGAACGACGTACGCCAGCCACATCGGGAACAGCGTCCCGAGGACCAGGAACGACCGGCTGATCACGAGCCAGGGTCGGCGCATCGCTGGCTAAACAGAATCGCCGAGACAGTGGATCATCCGCGTCGAGGCGATTCTGTTTCGGGGAGCGGAGTTGGGAGGGCCCCGAGCCGGCTTCACCGGGCGGGGGGCGGGTCTGCATCAGACCCGCCGGCAAGGAGGCTACGCATGGATCGGCGTCTCGCCGATCGATGTGTAGCATGGCCAACCCGTCGACCCAGGCCAACTGCTCGTTTCGCTCGGAATCCCGGAGGCCCGGCGCGAGGTTCTGGGCGGTCGCGAAATGCTCCGTCGCATGCCATCGTCCGCCCCGATGTTCAGGCTCAGGCTGGCCAGCCCGCTCCCTGCGGGTCGAGCGGCGCTCCGTGCGCTCGGGCGCGCGCTGGTCTCCGCGCTCGTCGCGCTCTGGCTCCTCTGCGACGCGTCCCCCTCGGAGGCGCAGCGCCCGCGCATCCACGTCGTGCGCGAGGGGGACACGCTCGCCCGCATCGCCCGCCGCTACCACGCGCAGCTCGCCGCGATCCGCGACGCCAACCACCTGCGCGGCGACCGCCTCCGCCTCGGTCAGGAGCTCATCGTCCCGCGCGAGGGGGAGGATCCTGGTGCCCTCCGCCAGGGTCGCGTGGCGCCCGCGGGGCCGTCTCGCGAGGAGCGTCAGGCCACCGTCCGCGCGAACCGGCTCGGGCTCGGTCGGGCACGGACCGCGCAGCAGCTCCTGTCGCATCCGCCGGAGCGAGGCTGGGTCGTGGCGGCGGGCGCGTCCGGTCGTCGCATGCCCGGCACGCTCGGGCTGCCAGTGCGCGGCGGTCGCTTCATCCGCGGCTGGGGCAGCGGCACCGCTGGCTACCACCTCGCGATGGACATCCGCGGTCCGGTCGGGGCGCCGATCCGCGCTGCGGAGCGCGGCATCGTCGCCTACGCAGGCAACGAGATCTCGGGCTACGGCAACTTCGTCCTCATCCAGCACCCCAACGGTTGGGTCACCGCGTACGCCCACAACCGCGATCTCACCGTCGTCCCGGGCCAGGTCGTGCGTCGCGGCCAGACGGTCGCCCACCTCGGCAACACGGGCACCTCTCACGGCCCGCACCTCCACTTCATGCTGATCCGCGACGGCGAGCACTGCGATCCTGCGCCGCTGTTCCGCCCCCACATCGGCCCCCGCACGCGCCAGCTCGAGTGGCGGCGCGGACGTCGTCCGCCCGAGGGCGTGCAGTGCCTGCCCCGGTCCGCGCGCCCTCACCCTGAGTACGCGGCCCGTCGGGCCGAGGCGCGGCGCGCGCGACAGGCCGCGGCGACCGGCGGTGACGAGGACGAAGACGTGGGCGACGGCGACGACGACATGCCTGAGACCGACGTGCCCGACGAGCCCGCCGCAGCGCCCGCTGGCGACCCGAGCCCCACACCATGAGCGAGCCGCTCGAGCTCACGCTGCCCAGCGTCGACGTCCGCGCCGTGCGCCGTCACCTGGGCGCGGCGCTCGGGAAGCTGGTCCGTGATCTCCAGCGCCTTCCCCTGCGAGGGGACGCCGCGGAGATGAGCGACGCGCGGGCGGTCCTCGGCGTGCTCGGTCCGCTCTCGAGAGGACAACCGGGCCTCGTGTGGTCTGCGCTCCGACGTCCGTCGATCTATGTCCACCTGCGCCTGGCTGCCGACGCGATGCCGGGCGCGGCCGATCATCTCCGGGTGGGTCTGGCCACGCTCGCGGCGGAGCTCGGGGCGAGCGCGGCGCTCGAGACCCCCCTTCGTCTCGAGCGTCCCCCCTCGCGACTGATCGTGCGATCACGGCGCGAGGTCGCCACGCTCGACCCCGCGCTGCCGCTGACGATCGGCCGCGACGGTTCGCTCAGCCAGGGGGGCCGTGCTTGCGAGACGGCCGTGGCCTTCGAGCCCCTCTCGCCGTCGATCGCCCTCGCCCTCGTCGACGACAACCCCCTCTCGTCCTACGAGGCGCACCCCGACAAGGCCGGCAGCGAGCTCGATCTGGGCGGCGCGGCTCCCGCGCGCTGGGTCGCGTCGCTCCGCGATGCCCTGGCGCGCATCGAGCGCTACCTGCCCCTCCACCGGCAGGAGCTCGAGGTCGTCCTCTCCGAGATCGTCCCCGTCGGCACCGACGACGAGCGGCACCTGTCGGCCTCGTACCGTGAGGCGCTCGGCGTCATCTATGTCTCGCTCCACCCCGACCCGCTCACCATGACCGAGGCCGTGGTGCACGAGGCGCAGCACAACAAGCTCAACGCCGTCCTCACCGTCGATCCCCTCCTCGAGAACGATCCCACCGAGCGGTATCGCTCCCCCGTGCGCCCCGACCCACGCCCGCTGCTCGGGGTGTTGCTCGCGGTTCACGCCTTCGTGCCGGTGGCGCTCCTCTACGCCGCGATGCACGAGGCGGCGGACCCGCTCGTGGGGAGCGAGCGTGTCCGCGAGCGCATGCGGCAGATCGTGCGGATCAACCAGGAGGGCCTGGAGCTGCTCGAGGCCCACGCACGTCCCAGCTCGAGTGGTCGCGAGCTGCTCGGCGAGCTGCGCGCTCTCCACGGCCAGGGCGTGCGTCGGCTCGCGGCGCTCAGCGGCGCTGCGTGATCACGCGTCAGAGAGGCAGTGCGCGGATGCGAGCGAGCGTCTCCGGGTCGTGATCGGCACGCGGGCTTCCAGCGCCGTGCTCGATCCATCGTCCCAGCATGGGTGGAGCGAGTCGACGCTCCATCGCGCGACGGGCGCGCTCCACGACGGGCGCGTACGTGGGTGCGGCGACCGCGACTTGCTCCACGTGCCATTCGCGATTCGTGTCGGGGCCGACACCTTCGACGGCGTCGCCATGACACCTCGCGCACGCCCGCGGCTCGGCCGCACCATCTTCGGCGTGACAGGACATGCACGAGTCGCCGAGATCGGCGTGCGGGCCGGACGCCACTTCGTTTGCTTCCCAGCCAGCGCTCCCATCTCGATGGCACTCGACGCAGCGCGCGCCGGCGCCGAGCCATCGCATGGGCCGACCTCCGACCTCCATGGGCACGTCCTCCGCGCTCCAAGGGGGCGTATCAACGCCGTCGGATTCGAGCAGCGCGGGACACGGTCGGCGCGGGGCACCCTCGCGCGAGCCGCCGTCGATCCAGGCGCCGCCATCCTCCTCCCGTGCGTCGTGCTGCGCCTCGGCGTGACCGCGCGAGAAGCGCTGCGCAACCCACTCGGCGGTGCTCCAGCGCACCACCGCATCCGGATCCGTCTCCTCCTGAGGCTCCTCCACGACGATGGGCTCGAGCTCGAACGCGAGCACGGCGGGCGTGACGAAGGCATCCACTCCGAACGATTGCACCGCGTCGGCGTGTCCCTCGGCGCTCACGCGCAGCTGGGTCCGAAGGCCACGCATCACGGCGAGCGTGAAGCGCCCTTCGGCATCGGTGTGCGTCGCGACGCCATCGGCGCCGGTCACACGAGCCCCAGCGAGCGGTGAGCCCGTGCGCCCGTCGCGCACGACTCCACTCACTTCCACACGGTCGGCCGAGCCGCACCCCGCGACGAGCGCGAGCGTGCTCACCAGGACAGGCACTCGGCGCAACCGAACCATCGAGGCGTCACTCTACCAGAGGGGTGGCGCCGAGTGCAGCAAGCGACATCACGGCGCGTATGTCGCGCTGCGTCATACGTGCGTCATTCACACGACCTCCCGCGTCCCATCCGGGTCCCCTACGCCAGGGCGAGCGCCAGGGCTCGAACCCTGGCACCATCGGCGTGATGCGCCTCGGTCGGCTCTCGGTGCTCGCCCTCGTGCTCGTGTGGCCCGCCCAACCTGCGCATGCGTACGTGCGCGCGACGGTCGACGACATCCCGGGCGGCACGCCTCTCTACTGGACGCCCAGCTCCATCGAGATGCGGCTGGCATCGACGTCGATCCCCGGCGTGGACCCTGCGGACGCGCGGCCGGCGTTCCAGTCCTCGCTGCGCGCCTGGAGCCGCGCCGGAGGCTGCACCCGCATCGTGCTCCTCGACGGCGGCGAGGTGACGGGCTTGTCCACGAACCTCCAGCGCACCGCCGTCGACATGGAGAACCGCATCGTCTTTCGCGCGAGCGACTGGCCGGCGGAGCTCGGCCCCGAGACCCTGGCGCTCACCTCCACGGTCTACCGACGATCCAGCGGCGAGATCCTGGACGCCGACATCGACATGAACGCGGTCGATCACGTGTGGTCGGCCGAGACGCCCCCGCTCACCGGACACGACGACGTCCAGAACACCCTCACCCACGAGCTCGGGCACGTGCTCGGCTTCGGCCACACCGACGTGCGCGATGCGACCATGTACGCGAGCGCGGCCCTCGAGGAGACGAGCAAGCGGGACCTCGCCGAGGACGACATCAACGCGCTCTGCGACGTGTACCCGGGCGGCTCGGGCGGCGTGCGCTCCTCGTGCGCGGCCCAGCCTCGAGGCGCGAGCACGTCGGATCTCTGGCTGGTGGCGGGCGCCCTCTCGCTCTCGCTCGTCACGATCCGAAGACGTCGATCGCGATGCGTCCGATTCCCCGAACCCCGCACGCCCATACGGTCCCGAGAAACGACTGTCTCCCCGTCTCTCAATCGTTTCCGAGGGCCGCCAGCGCGGTGAGCAGCTCCTTCGGTCGGAACGGCTTGCGGAGCCAGCCGACGCGGAGCCCGGGCGGGAGCACCCAGCCGAGCTCCTCGGCCGTCGCCGCCGAGAGCACCACGAAGCGCGACACCCGCGACGCCAGCCCACGCGCCACCGCGGCCTCGATCAGCTCGAGCCCGTTCATGTCGGGCATCATCGCGTCGACCACCACGAGGTCCACGCGCTCGCGCTTCGTGAGCTCGTCGAGCAGGAGCGGCCCTCGGTCGAAGAGCGCGCCCTTCATGCGGCCGAGCTGCACCAGGGTGATCTCGAGCAAGCGTCGCGTCGCGTCGTCGTCGTCGGCCGCGAGCACCTCGAGGCCTACGAGGCCCGGCGCCACCGCGGGCATCGCCGCCTTGCGCGGCTCTTCGCTCCGCGGCGCCGGCACAGGCTGGTCCTCGGGCTTGGCCACGACGCCCGATTGAGGTCCGGCCTCTCGCGTCGCGCTCGCCAGATCTCGTGCGCGCGCAAGGACCTCGGTGTCGCTCGCCTCGCTCCGCGCGAGCGTCTCGAGCTGCCCCGCGAGCTCGGTGAGGTGTGGGTAGCCGTAGCTGCCCGCGATGCCGCGGAGCTTGTGCGCGAGCCGTCGCAGGTCGTCGCGCGCCGAGACGTCGCCGCTCGCCAAGCGTGTCGCAGCGTGCTCGATCTCGGCGGCGCGGTCCGGCAGGCCACGCGCCATCTTGTCCTTGAGCGCCGCCAGGCGGGCCTCGAGGGCATCGAAGGGCGATGCCGCCTCGGGCTCGGGCGGTGTGGACGATGCGCGTGACCCACTGCTCGACATGCAGCCAACTCATTCTTGCATGTCTCCGAGCAGACGGGCATCGTTTCTGGCGTCCCTCTCATGGCTTCCGACAACGGCTCTCCCACGCAGCGCCCCCCTGGACGCACGTCGCCTCGCCCCACGTCCGACCCGGGCGCGGAGCGTCGTGCCCTCGACCCGCTCGGGCCGTCGTCATCACCGCCGAGCGAGCCGGAGCTGGAGTGGTCTTCGTCACCCGGCTGGGTCCCGTCCGTCGGAGAGATCTTCGCGGGCACCTATCGCATCCTGCGCGTCCTCGGTGAGGGCGCGATGGGCGTGGTCCTCCTCGGTCGCGACGTGCGCCTCGAGCGCGACGTGGCGATCAAGCTGATCCACCCCGAGTACGTCTCGAGCCCCGAGGCGCACCAGCGCTTCCTCGAAGAGGCCCGCGCCATGGCGCGCGTGCGCCACGAGAACGTCGTCGAGATCTACGCCTTCGACGAGTACCGCGGCTCTCCGTACTTCATCATGGAGTACGTGCCCGGCATGCACGTCGAGGCGTGGATGGAGAAGCGCAAGGGCGCTCCCGTCGCGATCGACGAGGCGATCGGCATCATCGATCAGGTCTGTCGCGGCGTGTCCGCCATCCACAAGGCCGGCACCGTCCATTGCGATCTCAAGTGGACCAACATCCTCGTCGGCCCCGCGTTCCGCGTGTGCGTGGCGGATCTGGGCCTCGCGCGGATCCTCGACAAGCCTCGCAAGGAGGCGCGCGACACGGTGAGCGGAACGCCCGCGTACATGGCGCCCGAGAGCGTGACCGGCGCCGTCGTGCCCGCGGGCATGCACGGCCGCGCCGACGTCTACTCGCTCGCCGTGATGGCCTACGAGCTGCTCACGGGTCGACTGCCGTACGAGACCGACGACGCGATCGAGATGATGACGGCGCACGTCGATGGCACGCCCCCCACTCCGAGCGAGATCCGCGCGGATCTCCCGCCTGCGTTCGACAAGGTGCTCCTGCGCGCGATGGCCAAGGATCCCGCGCAGCGCACGCCGAGCGCCGACGCGTTCCGCCGCGAGATGCTCTCCGCACGACAGAGCGTCAGCGCGGGCACGCGCGGCCTTCGCTTCATCGTGGCCGACGACGACGACGACTTCGCGGCGCTCGTGAGCGAGACGCTCGCGTTCGCGTTCGAGGGGGCCGAGATCGTCACCGTCGACAACGGCGCGCTCGCGCTCGGCGCGGTGGAGAAGCGCCCCGCCTCGCTCGCGGTGATCGACCTCGACATGCCAGGGCTCAACGGCATCGAGCTGACCGCCGCGTTCCGCGCGACGCCCAACGCCGAGAAGATGCCGATCCTCGTCGCGACCGCGACCGGTGGCGCGCCCGACTGGCGGCTGCTCCAGGCCCTCGGCGCAGACGGCTTCGTCGTGAAGCCCATCGATCCGATGGCGCTCGTCGCGCTCGTGCGCCGCACGCTCGGCAAGAAGTAGCGGAGCGTCCGCGGGCTCCGCCGCGACCGTCGTCGGGCCACGCTCGACGCGCGCGCTCGCGAGCATGTACCCTGATCTCCGCGGGGCTCACCGCACGTACGAGGTGTGTATGACTTGGAGTCGTCGGTCTGCGTTGCTCGTCCTGGTGATCGCCACTGCGCTGGCGTCTGCGTGTGCCGACGGAGGTACGGGCACTGGTGGAGGGCGGGACAGCGGGCCCGCCGATGCCGCGCGCGACGGCGCTGCGAGTGACACGGGGAGCGACGCTGGGCCGCGCCCCGACGCGCCGACGGTCGAGTGCCTGGTCGATCGCGACTGCACCGACGACGGTGTGTTCTGCAACGGCACCCTCGCCTGCGAGATGGGCCGCTGCGTCGCCGCCGACATTCCCACGTGCGACGACGGCGTGACGTGCACGACCGACGCGTGCAGCGCGGGCATGGACATGTGCACCAACACGCCCAACGACGCGATGTGCCCGATGGGCACGCACTGCTACGTCGGTCGGGGCTGTGCGGACGCGCCGCCGTGCGAGTTCGACTCCGACTGCGCGGACGACGGCGTGTTCTGCAACGGCGTCGAGAGCTGCGTCATGGGCACCTGCCGCAGCGCCGGCACGCGCGCGTGCGACGACGTCAACAGCTGCACCATCGACGAGTGCTCGGACGCGATGGGGATGTGCCTCGCGACGCCGTACCCCGACTTCCTCACCAACGTCGCGCACTGCGGCACCGGCGCCAACGACTGCGTCGTGTGTCCGACACCCGGTCCCGCGCAGGTGAACATGTCGGCGGCGTGCGCGATGGGCAGCTGCGCGCTGGGCTGTCTCACGGGCTTCGCGGACGCGGATCGCAACCCGATGAACGGCTGCGAGTGCGCGATCGGCGCGGGCACCGACGACCCCGACGGCGCGTTCGTCGACAGCGACTGCGACGGCATCGATGGTGACCGCGAGCGCGGCATCTTCGTCTCCATCTCGATGGGCGTGGACTCCGCGACCTGCGGCCTCGACACGACCTCGCCGTGCCGCACGATCACCTACGGCCTGGGCCGCGGCGTGATCGAGAGCCGGCGCGACGTGTTCGTGATGGCCGGGCGCTACGACGAGATCGTCAACCTCCGCGACGGCGTGCGCATCTTCGGCGGCTACGACGCGATGTGGGTGCGCGATGCGCGTGTGTCGGCGGGCCACCGCACCGAGATCGCGGGCTCGCTCGACTCGCGCGACATGCAGTACATGACGATCCGCGCGCGCGACCTCGCGGTGGGGGCGATGGTCGAGAACCTCTACGTCATCGGTCCCGACGCGTCGGGCACCACCGCAGACGGTGGCCGCTCGAGCTATGCGGTGCATGCGATCGGCTCGCGTGTCGACCTGGTCCGCGTCTCCATCATCGCGGGCAACGGCGCCGACGGCGCCGACGGTACGGCGGGCTCCGACGCGATCAGCGTGGGCGCCACGGCCGGGATGAGCGGCACCAACGGCGCCGACGCGGTGCGAGAGTCGACGACCTGCAGCACCTCGCGCCAGGGCGGCGGCCCCGCGGGTGGCAACGGCACGTGCTCCTCGACGGGAGGCACTGGCGGTCAGGGCGGCTCGATGGACTCCGACTGCGGCGTCTTCACGCTCGATCTCAACGCGCGCTCGGGGCTCGCGGGCACCAACGCGAGCGACGTGACGGGCACCTTCGGTCGCCTCGGTGGCGGCGGCGGGCTCTGCAGCGCAGGCACCGACGGCACGGGCGGGCGCGTCGTGAACGGCAGCGCGGGCGCAGGTGCGACAGGCGCCATTGGACACCTGGTCGGCAACTACTGGGCTGCCAATGCGGGCGGCACCGGCGGTGCGGGCAGCAACGGCACGGCGGGCGGAGGCGGAGGCGGCGGCGGCGGCTGCGACGACGGCACCGACTCGCGCGGTGGCGGTGGTGGTGGTGGTGGCGCGGGTGGATGTGCGGCCCGCAGCGGCGGCGGCGGTGGCACGGGCGGTGGCGGCAGCTTCGGGGTGTTCGCGTCGGCGGGCTCGACCATCGCTGCGAGCGAGTGC
>JAIBCE010000379.1 GCA_019694315.1 Sandaracinaceae bacterium | reverse complement strand
CGGATCGGAGCGCGGTGGTGCGGGTGCTCCAGGAGAGCCACGACTTCCGTGCTCGCACGCGGGCCGCGCTCGCCCTCGGTGCGAGCGCCGATCCGACGATGGCAGCGCCGCTCGCGACCGCGCTCCTCGACGACGACGATGCCGTGCGCGCGGCGGCGGCCGAGGGCCTCGCGCGGATCGGCGGGCCCACGCAGCTCAGCGCCCTCAGAGCCCTCGCGCGCGATCCGGAGCGACAGGTGCGTGACGCGGCCGCGCGTGCCGTCACGGCGATCGAGGCCCGCGTGCACGCGCCGGCACCGCCCGTGCGCCCTCCGCCGGGCACGTCGACGGCGGTGACGAGCCCGCTCGGCACGACCCCCGCGCCGCCGCCGCAGGTGAGCGTGCCGGCGATCCAGTGGGAGCGAACGAGGTACGTGGTGGTGCTCGGCTCCATGGAGAACCGCAGCGGCTACTCCCATGCGCCGCTCGCCAACGTGCTGCGCAGCGAGGTCGTGCGCGGCCTGGCGTCGGTGCGGGGCGTGGGCATCCTCACGGGTGCCCCCGACGCGCACGGCGAGCAGGAGATCACGCGCCGCCACATCCGTCGCTTCCGCCTCGACGGCTCGATCCGCACCGTGCGCCCTCAGCCAGGCCGCGACGTGAGCGTGCGGTGCGAGGTGAGCCTCATGCTGCTCGACGATCCCGGCCAGAACCTGCGGGCCGCGCTCAACGGGGCCGCGACCGGCACCGAGCCCGCGCGCGGGGCGGCCGCGCGCCCGCAGCAAGAGCGCTCTCTGGCCGAGCGCGCGCTCCAGGGTGCCGTGCGCAGCGCGATGAACGGCGCGAGCCGCGCGATCTCGCAGTCACGATGACGGCGCGAGCACCAGCTCAGAGCGCGGGTCACTTGCTCTTCTTTTCTTGCCGGAGGGTCTGGCCGCAGACCCTCCCTCTCGCCGAGTCATCGGCGAGAGCCTCCCTCCCGCGAGTCGAGCCCGCGTCACTCCTACCGATCCATCCGAGTGACACGTGCTCCCAGCGCGGGCGAAGCCCGCAGCCCAGACTTCCGAATCTTCGCGCCGCGCGAAGATTCTCGGAAGTGGTAGATCAGAGCGGCGTGATGCGGAGGTTGTCGAAGTGGATCTCCGCTTCCCAGTCGTTGAAGCCGAAGTGGTCGTGGCCGCGGCCCTCGAGCGGATCGGGGTCGGTCATCGACACGAGCTCCTGATCGTCCACCCACGCAGTGATCGTCGCGCCGCGGCGCTCGATCTTGATGTGGTACGTGCGGCCGGGCTCGACGTGGGGCGAGCGTGCCTCGATACGGTCGGCGCCGTGCTCGTCGAGGCGCGCCAGCACGTTGAGCTGGTTGCCCCAGCCTCCGAAGATCACGACGTAGCTCGTGGCCGTGTAGCTCTCGCTCGTGGCGCGCGAGGTGCCGTCACCGAAGATCTCGCACTTGATGTCGCCCTCGGGGCTGAGCGAGCGCACGTCGAATTCCACGCGCACGTCGTGCGGAAGCGCGCGCCGCAGCCAGAGCGGCCGGTTGCGCGAGTTGCGGATCACGAGCTCGCCATCGACGATGCGCCACGAGGCGCCGGTGTTGTTCCACAGCTCGCCCAGCTCCTCGCGCTCGAAGTCGTCCGAGTAGCCCTCGGGCCCGATCGACGGGTCACCCTGCGGCGTGCATGACGAAACGCAGGGGGCCAGGGCGAGCGCGCCGAGGGCGCAGAGCGTGTGGAATCGAGACATCGGCGGCGACGGTAGCACGCGTGCCCGCCGGTCGCGGACCCGCCCCCACGCTTGATCCGGGTCGGAGCGTGAGTAGGTGCCCCGCATGCGTCTGCTCTGCTGCGTGGATTTCGGGCCTTCCAGCGACCGCATCGTCGCGGAGGCCGTCTCGCTCGCCCGCCCTGCCGCGGGCGAGGTCGTGTTGCTCCACGTCGCGCCCGCCGAGGAGCCGCTCACGAGTGGTGGCGTCGCGCCTCCGCGTACGCATCCCATCCCTCCGCTCGACATGGCCGAGCGCACGGCGCGCCTCGAGGCCGCGGTGAGCAGCGTGCAAGGGCAGGGGGTCGATGTCCGGGGCGTGCTCTCGGTCGACGAATCGCCCGCCGAAGCGGTGCTCCGTGAGGCCGAGTCGCAGGGGGCCACGCACATCGTGCTCGGCTCGCACGGTCACGCGATGGTGTTCGAGCTGCTCGTCGGCAGCTTCACGCAGGCGGTGCTGCGGCACAGCAGGCTCCCCGTCGTGGTGATCCCGGTCGCGCACTCGGAGGAGTGAAGGCGGCGGACGGACGAGCGGCGAAACGGCGCGGAGCGATGGCGCGTAGGACGGGCATGGGACAGCATCGCGCCGTGCTGCAACTCCCCCGGCTGTTCGCGCCGATCGTCACCACCGCGCTCGCGGCGATCGTCTTGCTCGTCCCTACCCACCTCCTCGCGCAAGATCGCGGCGGCGCCTCGTCCTCGTCGTCGACGAGCGGGCCCGCGCCCTCCACGTCCCTGCAATGGGAGTCGGGCCCGGTGCCCGAGCTCTGGGCGGCGCCTGCGATCGGCCTGGGCGTGGGCGGGCTCACGCTCGCGGCTGCCGTCGTGCTCGGGCAGGTCGCGTCGGCCGACTACCACGAGGCGATCGATCCCACGACGACGCAGGTGCGTGCGAGCGAGCTCGCCCGCCTCGTGCCCGATCTGTCCCTGGCGGCCAACGTGCTCTTCGCGGTGGGGGGCGGCATGGCGACCCTCGGCGCGATCTGGCTCGCGGTGCTCCCGTTCTCGCAGCACCAGGTGGCGCCGAGCGTGCGGGCGTCGTTCGGCCCCGGTGGGCTCACGATCTCGGGGACCTTCTGATGGCGCGGAGGCTCGTCATCGGTCCCGCCCTGGCGTCGCTCCTCGCGTGCGCGTCGAGCGCAGGCTGCGCGTTCGGTCCGATCTCGCTCGAGGGCAGGACGTGCGCGTCCGACGCGGACTGCATCAGCGGCTACGCGTGCAGCGAGCGGGTGTGCGTGCTCGTGCCCGACGCGGGCAGGCCCGATGCGGCGCGTCCCGACGCTGCGCCTCCCGACGTGGGTCGCGACGCCTACGAGTCGCTCGACGCGATCGTGCTCGATGCGGTCGTCAGCGACGATGCGTTCACGAGCGACGACGCGTTCACGAGCGACGCGCTCGCCACCGAGGATGCTGCCGCGAGCGACGCGAGCGCGGTGGACGCAGCAGCGCAAGACGCAGCGCTCGACGCGGCGTCGGCCGAGGATGCGGCGATCGACGCGCGCTGACGCCCACGCCTCCGCGCGGCCGAACGGCTCACTCTTGGAGGATGATCACGCCGTCGGGCGTGCGCTCCACCGCGCCGATGCCCGGGTGCTCGAGCTCCAGCGCCTCGAGCTCGTCGATGCGGATCTCCGCGCGTGATCGCTCGCGCTCCTCGGGCGGGGCGGGGGCGGCGGCGTGCGCGGCCTTGGCCGCCTCGGCGTCTCGTTGCTCGATGAGCTCACGGATCGTCGCGAGCAGCACGTTCGGCGGACAAGGCTTGGTGAGGAAGCGATGCACGGCGGCGTCGTTGACGGCGCGCACGGCGGCCTCGACGCTGGCCTGTCCGGTGAGGAGGATGCGGATGGTGTGAGGGTCGGCCGCGCGCACGAGCGCGAGCAGCTCGCTGCCTTGGGTGCCGGGCATGCGCTCGTCCGAGACCACGACGTCGACGGGGCCGCGCGCCAGTCGCTCGAGCGCGGCCTCGGCCGACGGCGCCGGCTCGATGCGGAGGCCGGACTTCCTCAGCGCCTGCCGGAGGGCCGAGAGCACCTGCGGCTCGTCGTCCACGAAGAGAACGTTCGTGCTCATGCTCCCTCGCTTTCGTCCCAGCGCTCCCAGGGCACGTCGTTGGCAGCGGGGCGAGCCTCCGTCACGGCTTTGGCCAACAACCCGCCGAGGCCCTCCGCCCCCGCGTCGTGGTGGGACATCACGGCGGTCACCAGCGTGTTGGGCAGGCCCCAGAGCGCGAGGAGGGCGGCGCCGAGCTCCGGATGACCAAAGCCCAGCCGGGACCGCTCGAGCGCGAGCTGCGCTTCCTCGTCGTTCGGCGCGATCGCGCGGATCGCCTTGAGATCGTCGGGCTTGGTCATGGCGAGCACCAGCCGGCCGAGGTCGTGCACGAGCCCCGCGACGTAGGCGTCCATCGACTCCTCGCGCGTCGCGAGCTCGGCGGCGCGGGCCGCCACCTTGGACGAGTGGCGCGCATGCTCCTCGACGTCGAGGACGTCGAAGGGAATCGGCGGGAAGTCCTGCTCGGCCTCGAGCCCGAGCGCGAGGCGCTGCACCATCGTCACGCCGAGCACGCGCACGGCCTCGCGCACCGACGCGATCGGTCGACGGAAGCCGAAGAACGGCGAGGCCGCGACCTGGATGAGCTTGGCCGTGAGCACCGCGTCGGCCTCGACCACCTCGACGATGTCGTCGAGCGTCCAGCGCGCGAGCGCGAGCAACGAGGTGAGCTTCGCGTAGGTGCGCGGCGCCGGGGGCAGGGTGGGGCTGGCGGCCACGAGCGCGACGACCTCGGGGTTGCCGAAGAGCGCGTCGAGGCGCTGTCGCCGCTCCACGATCTCGACGATCTGGTCCACGTCGCAGGGCTTGGACAGGTACTGGTGGGCCACCGAGAGCGCGCGCGTGGCGGCGTCGGCGGCGACCTGCCCCGAGAGGGCGATACGCACGGCCTGAGGACAGTCGCGCTGCACGCGGTGCAGGAGCTCGTTGCCGTCCATGCCAGGCATGCCCAGGTCCGCGACGACGAGGACGGGCGGCCGCACCTTCATGCGGCCGAGCGCCTCGTCTCCGCTCGTGCAGAACGAGATCTCCCACTTCGTCCGGTATTTCCGCAGACGGTTTCCGAGCGCCGCGAGGGCCATCGGCTCGTCGTCCACGAAGACGATGTGTGGGCGTGTTGCCATGCCGGTTCGCGAGCGGCGTACGGAGGAAGAGCTGTTTGCCTCGGGAGCGCTCACGTTGGCTCGATCGGTCGCGCGGGCGAAACCTTGAGCGCCGTGTCGATGTTCTCGTGCGCCGCCGCCTACGCGGCGCTGCGATCCCACGCGATCCGCGTCTTGACGACGGAACCAGTGGGCTCGGCGACGATCTCGAGGACCTCCACCGTGGGGCTCGTGTGGGCGAGCTCGAGCAGGGCCTGGATCCCCCCGCACCACGCCTCGGCGCTCGCGCGGGTCTCGCGCAGCGCAGAGGTACGCATGGTGAGCACCGCCTCCCCTTGGCCCTTGGGCGCGGCCGGCTTCGCGGGGCTCATGCAGACGTCGAAGCTGATGCCGCGCGCGCTCGCCCCGAGCACGAACGGCAGCTTGGCGACGACCGTGTCCGGCCCTGCGGCGAGGCGGAGCACACCCTCCACGATCGGGCGGAGCATCGTGTAGATCGGTCCCATGGCGGCCTCGCGCGACATGCGGCGCACCATGGCCAGCCCGTGCCGCTTCGCGACGGCCTCGACCAGAACGAGCGACGTCTCTCGGGCGCGCAGCCACTGCGTGGGCGGAGGTGGCGTGTCCATGAGCGCGGCGAGCTCGGGGCCCACGTCACGTCGCACGTCGTCTGCCAGGCCGTGCTCCTCGAGCCAGCGCACGTACGCGCGCAGCACCGTGGCTTTGAGCTCGGGCTCCACGAGCGGATGCTCTAGCACGAGCGCGCCGCTCCTCGCTCATCGAGTGGGTTGGCAAGCGCACGGCGTGTGGGTATTCAAGCGCCGAGCCCCGCCGAGGCGCGGGGCCCGGAGCAGCACACCCATGACCGTCCTGAACGTCACCGAGGCCACCTTCGAGCAAGAGGTCCTGCGCTCGGAGCTCCCCGTCCTCATCGACTTCTACGCAGACTGGTGCCAGCCCTGCAAAGTCCAGTCGCCCATCGTCGAGCAGGTCGCGAAGGAGCTCGAGGGCAAGGTCAAGGTCGTCAAGATCGACAGCGACCGCAACCGCCGGCTCGCGGCGGCGTTCCAGGTCCAGAGCATCCCGATGCTCTTCGTCGTGCAGAACGGCGAGGTCGCGGGCGTGTGGGATCAGGGCCTCGCCGACAAGAAGACCATCCTCAAGCTGCTCCAGCCGGTGCTCCCGCGCTCGGCCAACGAGCTCAAGCCGAACGAGCTCGCGGAGCTGCTCAAGCAGAGGCGCGTGGTGCCGGTGGACGTGCGCGAGGAGGCCGCGTTCAACCGCTATCGGATCCCCGGCGCCGTGAACATCCCGGCGGCCAGCCTCGAGACCCGCGCCGCGGAGCTCGCGCCGCGTGACGGCCGCATCCGCGTCCTCTACTCGCGCGCCAACGACGAGGCCAAGGAGCTCGCGGAGAAGCTCTCGAAGCAGGGCCACCAGGTGGGCTTCCTCGCCGGCGGCTTCCTCCACTGGGAGGCCGATGGGCTCGAGGTCGAGCGCGGTCCTCGCACGTGAGCCGGCTTCGGCTGCCGCTGCTCGGCGCGGAGCCGGGCGAGATCCCGCCGATCGACGACGCGCTGCGCGTGCCGTTCGCGACGCCGTCGATCGCGCTCGTGGCGAGCCCCACCGCCGACGGTGTGGGCGCGCGCGACGCGCTCCGCGAGGCCCTTCGCGCCGCAGGCAGAGCGTCGATCGAGCTCGAGGTCGTCGTGAGCGACGGGCCCGCGCGCGTGTCGCGCACCGAGCTGGGTCATCGGATCGACGCGCCGCTGCTCGAGATCCCCGACGCGCTCGCGGCGATCGATCGCTCGCTCTCGCCGGGCACGTGCGTGCTCGCGACGGGCGCGGCCGTGGTCGCCGTGCGACGCCCCACCGTGTCGATCCTGGTGACGGGCGGCGCGCCGCCGAGCGAGTGGGGCCTCGAGGCGCGCAGCGTGCGCGAGCGCTTCGAGCTCGTGGTGCCGGGCGTGGACACCGTCCTCGCCCGAGAGCTCGTGGCACGCGTCTGAAGCGAACGAGCCCGCCGCAGCTGCGACGGGCTCGTGGCCGATCCGAGCGAGGCGCCCTCGTGGGGCGTCGTGGTGCGGAGCGTCAGCGCATCGCGCGGCACTCGGCGACGTAGCGGCCCGTGCCGCGCTCGACGCGCGCCAGGAACGCGGCGCGCGCCCCGGCGCGATCGCCGAGCTCGCTGCGCGCGGCGCCGAGCACGAGCCACGCCTGCGAATTCGTGGGATCGGCGAGCGTCGCGCGCTCGGCGAGCGTGCGGGCCTGCTCCATGTTCGCCCGGCCCGAG
>JAIBCE010000378.1 GCA_019694315.1 Sandaracinaceae bacterium | reverse complement strand
TCGTGGAGGCCTCGGATCGCCCGCAGATAGCCGTGGAGCTGCGGTGCGCGCTCGTAGCCCTCGAGCAGCGCCGCGAGCACGTCGGCCTTGTCGGAGGGCTCGAGCTCACTGCGGCCGAGGCGCGCGTCGCCGCCGTCGAACCACAGGCCGAGCGGCAGGAGCAGCGCTCGCGTGCTGCGCAGGCCGCGCGGTGCGCGGAGGGCGAGGTGGCGGTGGTTCTCGTCGGCCATCACGGCCTTGTTCACGAGCCCAGCGAGGCGAAACGGCTGCACGATCCGCGCGGAGTCGACGTGGCCGAGGCGGCAGTAGCGCGAGATGTGCTCGTCGCGTCGCGGCGTGCCGCGCGGCCAGGCCTCGACGACCCGCGACAGGTCGCCGGCGTTGTGGGCCATCGTCGTGGCGAGCTGCAGCGCGAGGCGCGACTCGTCGGGCCCCTTGTGCGCGTGGCGTGCCGCCTCCTCGAAGGCCTCGGCCTCGTGTGTGAGCTCGCGATCGATCTCGGCTGCGATCGCGCTCGCGAGCTCGTCACGTCCCATCGTGAGCGCGCGACCGAGCGCGCCGGCGCGCACCGAGAGCCACTCGCCCGCGTGGCCATGCACGATGCGCCCGACGCTCGTCGGCGTCGGCAGCGACACGGCGCGCGCGCTCACCGGCCGCACGTCCCACGCGGAGGCCTCGTCCACCACGGCGAGCGCGCGCGCGAGCGTGGCCTCGTCGTCGATCTCCTGCCAGAGGTGGTGTCGGATGTGCGTGTCGACGTCGGTCGGCACGAAGGTCGCGACCGACGTGAAGTGCGCCGCGAGCATGATCGCGAGGTACTCGACGGTGCTCTCTCGCTCCTGCCAGCGACTCTCCAGCTCGGGCGCGCCGCGAAGCCAGCGCGCCCACGCGTCGTCGGGGCGCGCGTCGCGGAGGGCCCAGCTCGCGGTGCCCTCGACCTGCGCGAGCAGGAGCTTCGGGGCGATGCCGCGGCGCTTGGGCCGTCGCTCGGGAGCGCGCTCCTCAGCCCCAACCACGGAGACGGTTCTCCTGCTCTTGGTAGAGGCGGATCGCGGTGCGGATCACCTCGTGCGCTTCCTTGGCGCCCTGCATCGCGTCGACGGTGACGCTCTTGTTCTCGAGGGTCTTGTAGTCCTCGAAGAAGCGCTGGATCTCGCGCCAGGTGTGCTTCGGGATCTCGGGGAGATCGTGGTAGTCGGAGTAGGCCGGGTCGTGGACGTGCACGGCGATGATCTTGTCGTCGCCCTTGCCGCCGTCGGTCATGCGCATCACGCCGATGGCGCGCGCGCGCATGATGGAGAGCGGGTGCACTGGCTCGTTGCCGAGCACGAGCACGTCGAGCGGATCGCCGTCGTCGCAGTAGGTGCGCGGCAGAAAGCCGTAATTCGAGGGGTAGTGGACCGCGCTGTAGAGGACGCGGTCGACGCGCAGCATGCCGGAGGGCTTGTCGAGCTCGTACTTCACCTTCGATCCCTTGGGGATCTCGATGACGACGTTGAAGCCCTGCTCGACGCCGTGCTCGGGGTTGGGGAGATCGTGCCAGGCGTGGACCATGAGGCCCGCGAGGATACACGCCGACGGTGACGTTTCTTGACGCGTTTGCGCGGCACCGAGAGATTCGTCGCATGCGCGCCCGCTGGGGCTGGATCGTCCTCGTCGCCTCCCTCGCTCTGCTCCTCGACGTGCTCGTCGCGGGAGGGCAGGCGCGTGGGCCGTGGTCGGCCCGTCGTCGCCCGGGAATGCGACCGAATTCGGTGCTCGCCGATCGCGTGCTCGCAGAGGACTGGCCCGCCGAGCCCAGCTCGCCGCGCGAGGTCGACGTGGCTCGCTTCACCACGGCGCTGCGCCAGCTCTGTCATGGGATGACCGCCCGCCGCGGCGAGAGCTACGGCCGCTGGATCACCTCGTATACGCGCGAGCAGGGCGTCGATCCGTTCCTGCTCGCGGCCGTGATGTATCGCGAGAGCCGGTGCGATCCCGAGGCGCTGGATCTCGACGGAATCCGGGGCATCGGCCTCACGCAGATCCCATGGGACCTCTACCACCCGCAGGTGGAGCGCGGGGTCTTGTCGTACGAGATCCACGACGGCGCCGCGCGCGAGGAGCGCGCGGTCCGCATGGATCGCTTCCCGTTCGGACCGATCCGCCTCCAGCAGGCGGAGGCGAACCTCTACTTCGCGTCGGTGCTCCTCTCGATGTGGCAGGCGCAGCACGAGACGATCGATCACGCGTTCGATCAGGCCGCGCATCGGCACTGGGTCTCGCACTTCCTCTGGGGCGATCGTGTGCGCTCCGACGTGGAGGAGGAGCGCGTGCTGACGGATCGGCGTCGGCTGCTCGAGCTCTACGGGGCCTCGCAGGGCATGCGCCCTCTGCGATGGCGCGACGTGGAGCTGGGCTGCCCGCTCCTGGGCTGTCCGCGCGTGGTCCTGAGCTGGCTCGGCGCCGAGCGCGACGACGGCCAGCGCGAGCATCGCGGCATCGACGTGGACGCGCTCCCGAACGAGCAGGTGCGCGCGGTCGGCGATGGCGTCGTGACCTTCGCGGGTGTGGACCTGCCGGGCCAGATGGAGCACGTGCAGGTGCGCGATCGGAGCGGCTACGACGCGTATCCGCGCGACGGGCTCGGTGCGGGCGGACGCTACGTGTGCATCCGGCACGGCAGCGGCGAGCAGAGCTTCGCGAGCTGCTACATGCACCTCGAAGAGGTGCACGTGGCCTATCAAGCGCGCGTGCGCCGCGGGGACGTGATCGGCACCGTGGGCCGCACGGGCATGCGCGCCAGCGCCGCGCACCTGCACCTCGAGATCCGCACCTCACGCGTCGAGGATCCGTCGCAGATCATGGCGGGCTTGCTCCTCGGTCGGATGCCGCCCACCCGCGACCGCCACTGAGAGATGGTGAAAGAATCTCCGACTTCGAATCGGGCCGCGGGGGAGGGGGTCCGATGCTCAGACATACTCGGCCTTCGGCCTGCGTAACTCGCCCTGGACCCCCCGCCCCCGCGTCCCTTCGGCTCTCGAGTCGATTGTTTCTCGGTCTCTGAGCTGGCTCGAAGATCCGCCCGCGGCCGCGCCGCTCGCGGTCGATCAGGGCTCGCAGCCGGTGCGGCGGAATTCGTAGGGCGCGTTCACGTCGCGGCCGCCGTCGTTGTTCACGGTGTGCATGCGATCGGCGAGCGGATCCACGCTGCCGCTGAAGTGATCGGGGTTGTACGCGAACAGCGTCGAGGCGCAGTCGACGCGCGTGACCTCGTGCGTGCTCGCGCCGAAGGCCATGCGGTCGCCGATGAGGTTTCCCGTGGCCTGCATGGTGACCGTGTAGTCCCAGCCCTCGGCGCTGCAGGGCGGCGGCCTTCGATCGGAGGGAAGCCCTCGCCACATGCGCGCGACGATCGTTCCGCGCAGGCTCGCGCCCTCGTGGGTGATGCGGAGCGTGAAGCGTGCCCAGTCGCGGAACTCGGGGCTGTAGCGATAGGCGACCCAGGTGCCCGCGATCGGGTCGTCGCACGAGAGGCTCTCGCCGAGGAGCGCGGAGGCGCGCACGGAGCTGCCCTCGAGCCGACCCGCGGAGCCGAGGATGAGCGCGCGCGCCTCCTCGCCCACGCCGGTCGTGCCCGCGCCGCGCGACGCCTTGCCGTCGCCGTCGTCGTGCTGCGCGGCGCTCGCGGGGGGCGGGCCCGACTCGCTCGTCCCGACGGAGGCGCCGCTCGCCTCGCCGCTCGGCGCGGGCTCCGTGGCCGTCGTCCCACGGGCAGGATCTTCAACGCGCTCGCTCGTGCCTCGCGACGTGGAGCGCGTCTCGGGGCTCGCCGGCTCGTCGGTGAGGACGGGCGCCGGCGACGCGGAGCTCGGTGCCGCGGAAGCGCTCGTGCTCGCCGGATCGCTCGAGGGAACGGTCGAGGGATCGCTGGAGGGATCGACTTGCACGATCGAGACCTCCACTTCGTCCACCGGCCCACCTGCGCCGCCGTGCCCGTGGTCGCCCACGCGTGCTAGCCACGCTCCACCGCGCCAGAGCAGCACGAGCGCGAGCCCCGCGTGGAGCACGAGCGAGGTCACGAGCCAGATCGCGGCGGGGGGCTCGGGGCCTCGCCGCACCGCCTGCGTCATGCGCCGATCCGTCGGGTGGCGCGCGTCATCCGCCGATCCGCTTCTTGAGCTCCGCGAGCTCGCGATCGATGGCCGCGTCGTCCGCCTTCTTCTTCTCCGCGGCGCGATCGAGCAGCGGTGCGATCACGGGCATCGCTGCGTCGACGGGATCGCGCGGCAGGAGCTCGAGCCCGCGCGGCAGCCCCGTCGCATGCGGCGAGTGTCGGGTGAGCGCGCGCTCGATCGCGGCCTGGATGCGGGCGCCCGTCTCGGCGACGGAGAGCTTCGCGATCGCCTCGCGTCCCTTGGCGAGGCTCTCGGGCGAGAGCGCGGCATCGAGCGTGACGGCGAGCATCGGCACCGTGCCCGCGAGCGCGACGAGCCCCTCGTCGGAGAGGGCGCGCGCCGCCTCTTGCTCACGCGTCTTGGGCCGGATCACCACGAGCGAGGCGCCCGACGCGAGCGCCGCCAGCGTCTCGGGGCCCTCGAGCCGCGCGAGGACGCGATCGGCCACGCCGTAGATGCCGCGCGCGTAGCTGCGATCCGAGACCAGCGCTGCCGTGAGGCCGAAGCGGGGCACGATCGCGCGGATCGACTTGGCCGCATCGACGTCGTCCTCGACGTCGAAGACCACGAGGAGCGGCTCCTTCACGAGCGCGAGCTGCGTGAACGTGGAGGTGAGATCCGCGCCCGGCAGCGCCCCGAAGGGGATCACGAGGATCCGCGGATCGGCCGGAATTCCTTGGGATCCACGCAGGAGCTCGGCCACGGCGGCGGCGCGATCCGGCGCCCGGGCGAAGCCCTCGGGCGCGAGCGGCCCCACGACCTCCACGTCGGCGCGGGCCGCGCCGCGCGCGATCGCGAGCTCGACGGACGACGCGTGCGGGACGAGCACCGCGTCGGCGTCCTCGACGCTGCCGAGCCACGTGTCGCCGAGGCCCGACCAGAATGCGATACGCAGGCCCACGTTCGCGCCGCGGGCGTTCTCGAGCGCCACCGCGTCGAGCGCGACGAGCACGTCGGCGCCGTCGAGATCCGAGTGCGTGGGGAGCGCGCGCGTGCCCGGCTCCGAGGCGAGGGGCACGGCGATCGGCGTGCTCGTGGCGGTCGCGTCCTCGAGGAGCTCCCCGAGCGCGTTCGCGATGGCGCGCGTGCCGTCGTCGGTGCGCGTCGTCGAGACGACGATGTGACGAGGTCGCTCACGCATGCTCGTTCTCCTGGCTCGAGGTGTCGTCGGTCTCGGGGCTCGCGGTCGAGGCCCGAGGCTCTTCGCGCGTCGCCTCGCGAGCCTCCTCGCGGGTCGCTTCGCGCGGCTCGTCACGCGTCGCCTCGCGAGCCTCTTCACGCGCGTCGGCAGGCGTCTCTTCGCCGGTGTCGCGGCGTGCCTCTTCGCGCGGGCTCGTCCCATCGATCTCGCCCGCAGGGCCCGTCGCGAGGGCGAGCGCGCTGCTCCGCGCGTCGGCCTCGGGGCCGAGGTAGTAGCGGCTCGCCTTGTACCAAGCGATGCCGCGCACGACGAAGATCTTCACCACGGCGGCGGCGGGCACCGCGAGGAGCACACCGAGGAAGCCGAAGACCTCGCCGCCGATCATCAACGCGACGAGCACCCACACCGCGGGAAGGCCGACCTTGTCGCCGACCACGCGCGGCACGATCACGAAGCCCTCGAGGAACTGGCAGATCGCGTACGCGGCGATCACGAGCAACGGCTTGAGCCAGCCGCTCCAGTCCACGACGCACATGAGGAGGCCCATCGTGAGCGCGCTGCCGCTGCCGACGTAGGGGATGAAGGCGAGGAGACCCGCGACGAGCGCGATGGGGATCGCGAGCCGGACGCCGACGAGCGAATAGGCGACGCCGTAGAGGATCGCCATCGCGAGCATCACGAGCACCTGGCCGCGCACGAACTGGCCGAGCATCGCGTCGATCTCGGTCGCGACCTCGACGACCTGCGGCCGGATGCGCACGGGCACGAGGTCGCGCGCGCCCGAGACCATGTGGTCGAAGTCGTAGAGCAGATAGAACGCGAGCACCGGCACGATGAGCGCGCTCGCGATCGCGCCCACCGCCGACGCGGTACCGCCGAGCACCCCGCGGATCACCGTCTCGACGGGCTCGGCGGCGTGCGAGGCGATGGTCGCTGGGTCGAGCTCGAACTGCTCGAGGGCCTCGTTGACGCTGTGGGGAACGGGGATGTCGTAGCGCTGGAGCACTGGCTCGAGCTGACGAACGAGCTCGAGGAGCTCGTTCGGCAGATCGGAGAGGAATTGCGAGACCTCGCGGATCACCCCGGGCAGCACGAGGAGCGAGAACATCGTGATCACGAACGCCAGCGCGGTGAGCACGATGGTGATCGAGATGCCGCGCGGGATGCCGCGCCCCTCGAGGCGATCGACCACGGGATCGAGCAGGTAGGCGATGCCCAGCGCCGTGAAGATCGGCGTGAGCACCCCGCGCAGCTCGTAGAGCAGGAAGCCCGACGCCACGAGAGCGATCAGGAGGACGAGGCCGCGGTTCAAGAAGGGGCGATCGGCCGCGAGCGCGCTCGCCTGCTCCCCGAGGGTTCGCGCCGCGCCGCCTCGTTCTGGTCTTGCTTCGTCCGCGCGGTCCGTTCCCGACATGTCCGCCTTCTAACACGAAGAGGCTTTCCTTCTTCCCGGCCCCTGGCCCTTCTCGATACGCTCGCCGAGCCCATGCTCCGACTCGACTTCTACGTGCAGCACCTCGTCCGTCAGAACGCTCGCGAGCTCGCGCTCGCCTCGAACGAGGCCGTGCGATTCAAGTTCCAGGACGGCACGGACCGCGCTTCGGCGCAGCCGATCGATCACATGCAGGTCGTGCAGCTCGTGCAGGAGGCGGCGCCTCCGGCGGCCGCCGACGAGCTACGACGGACGCGCACCACGTCTTTCACGCACGTGACCGAGGGCGGTGTCGTGGTGAACGTCGAGGTCACGACGCCGAGCCCGCAGGTGTGGCGCGTGCGCGTGGTGCCGGACGATGGCGGGCCCGGGATCGAGGTGGTCTCGGCCAAGCCTTCCCGCCCCGACCCCGCCAAGGTGGAGCCGATCGCGATCAAGCCCGAGCCCGCACGGCCCGCGATCGCTGCGCCCCTCGCGGCCGG
>JAIBCE010000377.1 GCA_019694315.1 Sandaracinaceae bacterium | reverse complement strand
GCTGCTCGAGAGCACCATCGCCACCGTGCTCGCAGAGGGTGGCGCGCACGCGTTGTTCTTCGTCGGCGAGGCCGGCATCGGCAAGAGCCGGCTCGCGCGCTGGGGCCTCGCCGAGGTCGAGCGAACAGGCGCCATGGAGGGGGCGGCCGGCGGCTACGACGCCACGGGCTCGGGCGCGGCTGGTGGGTTGCGTCACGCCCTCGGTCGGCTGCTCGGAGCCCCGCCGCCCCGCGGCAGCGCGAGCAAGCCCGACCCCGCGCTCGAGGCGTGGCGCTGGCTCGCGGCGCTCGCGACGAGCCGGAGCTCGCGCCCGCCGCGCGGCTCGGATCCTGGCGAGGCAGAGCTGGATCTCGCGCTCCTCGGGCGCTTCGTCCGCGCCGACGCAGGGCAGGAGACCTCGTCGGCGGAGGCGATCGCGCGGACGGCACACGCGGCGCTGCGCGCGTTCGGGCGCATGCGACCCATCTACCTCTGGCTCGACGACGTCGCCTGGTCGAACGATGGCGCGCTGCCGCTGATCGAGCGCCTCCTCGACACCAACGACACGCCCATCGTCGTGGTCGGCACGCTGCGCACCGCCGCGCGCGCCGCGAGCCCGCAGCTCGAGCGACTGCTCCGGCACCCGCGCGCGAGCACGCGGACGCTCGGCGGCCTCGATCCCACGGCGCTCACGACGCTCGCCGAGCGCACGCTGCCCCTGGCGCCAGGAGTCGCCGAGGTGATCGCAGGGCAGATGCCCTCGTCGCCGTTGTTGCTCGTGAGCGCGCTCCGCGAGTGGATGGAGCGGGGCGTCCTCGTGCCCGGGCCGGAAGGCTACGCGCTCGCCGACGCTCACGTGGAGGCCTCCTCGCTCTCGCACCTCCTCTCGCGTCGGCTGGAGCGCTTCGCGGCCTCGTTCGGATCCGAGGCCTTGCTCGCCGAGGAGGTGATGGTGCGCGCCGCGCTCCTCGGCGCGCGCTTCGAGCGCTCGGCCCTGCGCGCGTCCACCTCTCAGCGCCCGGAGCTCCACGCGATCGTCGAGCGCGTGCTCGATCACGCGCTCGTGCTCGGCATCTTGCGCGCGGACGCGGGAGAGCTCTGGTCGTTCGAGCACGGTCTGCTCCACGAGGACGTGCTCGCGCGCGACGTGGTGGATGGTCGCGAAGCCCGCATCGACGTGGCCAACGCCCTCCACGAGCGCTACGGCCGCGAGCGGGCCGACGTGGCCTTCCACGTGGCCCACCTGCTCCACGAGGCCGGCCTCTCGGACCATGCGTGGGCGCGCCTCTTCGTGGCGATCGAGCGTGCGGCCTGGGCAGGCGACGACGCCGCGGCCCTCCGCGCGCTCGCGAGCGCGGAGCGCTGGAGCGAGGCCGATCCCTCGCAGCGCGGCCGCGTCGCGCTCGCGCGTGCACGCGTGCACTACTACGCGCTCCGCTATGACGAGGCGCTACCGGCCTGCGAGGCGTGCGTGCGCGCCGCACGCGAGGCCGGCGACGTCACGCTCGCCCTGCGCGCTCGCACGATGTTCGCCGACCTCGCCTACTACCGAGACTGCTTCGCGACCGCGCGCGCGGTGGTGCTCGAGGTCATGGCCGCGCTCGATCACGATGACCCGGATCACGCGGCGATCGCCTCCGCGTGCGCACATCGTCTGGGAGATCTCGAGATCGTGCGCGGGGATCTCGCGGCGGCGCTCGCCCATCGAGAGCGCGTCGTCGAGCTCGCGCGAGAGGCCCAGCAATCGTGGCGCGTGCGCATCACCCAGCTGAACGTGGCCGAGCTGCTCGTGGCGATGGGGCGGGCGGACGAGGCCCGGACGCTCGCAGAGCAGTGCGCCGCGGACGCCCGTGAGGAGCAAGACGCGGACGGCCTCGAGGCCGCGCACGATGCGCTGCGCCACATCGCCATCCTGACCGGCGACGCGGCGAGCGGCCGTGCCACCAACGTGCAGCAGATCCTCCGGGCCGAGGCGCACCGTGATCTCTGGCGGCTCACGGCCGCGCTGCTCGAAGAGGCGGTCGCCTCGGCGCTGCTCGATCCACCGAGCGAGGTGGGCCCCGCGGTGGAGGCGTTCCTCCAGGCGTTCCGCCGCGTCCCCCACCACGATGGCTTCGCCGTGTACGGCTTCGAGCTGCTCGAGCGCACGCTCGAGGCCCGAGGTCTCCGTGCGCTGGCGGGAAGCGTGATGGCGCTGCGCCTCGAGCGGCGTGCGCAGCTCGCCGCCGGTTTCTCACGGTGAGCTCGCCGTGTCCCGCTCGGCCGCGATTCGTCGGCGCGCGAACCCCGCGCGACGCGCGCGCGAGGAACGCGGTAGCGTAGCGGCCGCATGCCCATCGACCCGAACCTCCGCCCCATCCAGGAAGTCGCCAGCGAGCTCGGTCTGCCCGACTGGGCGCTCGTCCCCTACGGCCGCGACAAGGCCAAGATCGAGCTGAGCGCGCTCGAGACCACGCGCGCCGCGACGCGGCACAAGCTGGTGCTCGTGTCGGCGATCACGCCGACGCCGTCGGGCGAAGGAAAGACCACGACCTCGATCAGCCTCGCGATGGGCCTGCGCAAGATCGGGAGGATGGCGGTGCCCTCGCTGCGCGAGCCGTCGCTCGGCCCCGTCTTCGGGGTGAAGGGTGGCGGCACCGGCGGAGGCAAGGCGCAGCTCGTGCCGGCCAACGAGATCAACCTGCACTTCACCGGCGACATCCACGCGATCACCGCCGCGAACAACCTCCTCGCCGCGATGGTGGACAACGAGCTCCACTTCGCCGGCGGGCGAACGGACCAGCAGAGCTTCGGCAAGGGCGAGGGCACGAACCTCGATCCGCGTCGCGTCACGTGGCGGCGCGCGATGGACATGAACGATCGCTCGCTCCGCAACGTGATGGTGGGGCTCGGCGGGCGCGCGGGCGGCGTGCCGCGCGAGAGCGGCTTCGACATCACGGCGGCGAGCGAGGTCATGGCGGTGCTCTGCCTCGCCACGTCCATGAAGGACCTCGAGGATCGCCTCGCGCGCATCGTGGTCGGCCGCACCTACGATCAGAAGCCCGTCACCGCCGGCGATCTCGGCGCGCACGTCGCGATGGCTGCGCTCCTCAAGGATGCGCTCCTGCCGAACCTCGTGCAGACGGCCGAGGGCGGCCCCGCGCTCGTGCACGGCGGGCCCTTCGCGAACATCGCGCACGGCTGCTCGAGCATCCTCTCGACGCACATGGCCCTCCACTACGCCGACATCGTCGTCACCGAGGGCGGCTTCGGCTTCGACCTCGGCGCCGAGAAATTCCTCGACATCAAGTGCCGCAAGGCAGGCGTGTGGCCCAACGCGCTCGTGGTCGTCGCCACGCTGCGCGCCCTCAAGTTCCACGGCGGCGTGGAGCCCAAGAGCGCGGGCGCGCCGAACGCCGAGGCCCTCTCGCGCGGCATCGAGAACCTCGAGCGCCACCTCGAGACGGCGCGCTTCTTCGGCGTGCCGACCGTGGTGGCGATCAACCAGTTCGACAACGACACGGCCGACGAGATCCAGCTCGTGCGCGATCGCGTGAAGAGCCTCGGCGCGACCGTGGCGCTCTCGCGCGGCTATGCGCAGGGCGGCGAGGGCTCGATCGAGCTCGCGGAGGCCGTGGCCTCGGTGCTCGATGCGGACCCATACGGCGGCCTCCAGGGCGTCGACGGACGGCCCGACCCTCGCTACGCGTACACGCTCGAGCAGAGCTACGCGCAGAAGATCGAGGCCATCGCGAAGAACGTCTACGGCGCCGACGGAGTCGACATCGACGCCGCCGCGGCCGCGGAGCTCGAGCGCTTCGCCAAGGACGGCTACGCGAACCTGCCGGTGTGCATGGCCAAGACGCAGCTCTCGGTCTCCGACGACCCCAAGAAGCAGGGCCGTCCCCGCGGCTTCCGCGTGACCGTGCGCGAGGCGCGCCTCTCCGCGGGCGCGGGCTTCGTGGTCGCCCTCTGCGGCGACATCATGACCATGCCCGGCCTGCCGAAGGTGCCCGCCGCGCGCAACGTCCGCATCGAGGCCGACGGTCGCATCCGCGGCCTGATGCAGAACGAGTGACGCGCGGGGTCGTCCGCGAAGCCGCCCCACGACGAACGTGCACACCTTCCAGCTGACCCGAGAAGACTCCGGCAAGACGCTCGCCGCCGTCCTGCGCGCACGCATGCCCGATGCGAGCTGGAATCGCGTGCGCGAGCTCTGCAGCTCGGGGCGCGTGCGCGTGGACGACGACGAGCAGCTCGATGCGCACGTGCGCGTGCGCGGCGACGAGACGATCGTCGTCGATCCGCAGGCGCGCAAGCGAACCGTGGGCGTGCTCGACCCTCGCGACGTGCTCCACCTCGACGAGGACGTCATCGTCGTCGACAAGCGCGCGGGCGTCATGACGGTCCCCTTCGACGAGGGCGATCGCGACACGCTCGCCGATCAGGTGCGCGCGCTGCTCCTGCGCGAGGCGCGCGCCAAGCACGAGCGCGCGACCAAGGCGGCGCGCAGGACGACGCACCTCGACGTGGACGTCGGCATCGTGCAGCGCCTCGACAAGGACACGACGGGCGTGATCGTCTTCGCGCGTCGACACGGCGCCAAGCGCGCGCTCGATCAGCAGATCCGCGCACACACGGCCGAGCGGCGCTACCTCGCGATCGTGCACGGCCACGCGCACGACGCGACCTACCGCAGCCATCTCGTCGAGGACCGCGGCGACGGCCTGCGCGGCAGCTGGGGCACGCGTCGCCACCACGAGGGACCGCCGCCCGAGGACGCGAAGGAGAGCGTCACGCACGTGCGCTTTCTCGAGCGCCTCGGCACCGACGCGTGCCCGGCCTCGCTCGTGGAGTGCCGCCTCGAGACGGGACGACAGCACCAGATCCGCATCCACCTCTCGGAGGCGGGCCACCCGCTCGTGGGCGAGCCGGTCTACATCCGCGGCTTCGCGGGCCCGGTGATCGAGGCGCCACGCACGATGCTCCACGCGGCGAGCCTCGCGTTCCTGCACCCCCGCACGGGACGGAGCGTGCGCTTCGAGGCCCCGCTCCCGCGCGACTTCGACAAGCTCCTCGCAGCGCTGCGCGTGGCGCGCTCGGGCTGATGCGGCAGACGACGCCACGCTCGGCTGCGAGGCTCGTGGGGAGCGCGGTCGTCGTCCTCGCGCTCGAGGCTGGCTGTCGCATCGGCTACGACGTGCAGGATGCTGGCGATCGCGACGCGGGCGCGATCGACGTGGGCGCGATCGACGTGGGCACGATCGACGCGGGCGCGATCGACGTGGGCGCGATCGACGTGGGCGCGATCGACGTGGGGGTCGATGCCTCGAGCACGAGCCCTCGGTGCGGCGACGGCGTGCTCGATCCGGGCGAGGCGTGCGATGGCGCGGCGCTCGACGGCCTCGCGTGCACGACAGTCGCCGCGGGCTTCCGCAGCGGCACGCTGGGCTGCGCCGCCGACTGTCGACGCTTCGACACGAGCGCGTGCGTCGCGGGCGACACGATCACCGCGACGACGTGCGAGCTGAGCGACGTCGCGGCCGCGGTGGCACGCGCGGCCGATGGCGACACGGTGCAGGTCCCCGCGGGCACCTGCACGTGGTCCTCGCCCGCGCCCGACACGCCGGCCCTCCAGATCGACGACCGCAACCTCGTGCTCCGCGGCGCCGGCGACGGCACGACGACGATCGTCGACGAGGCCGGCACCGCCTTCGGAGAGACGCTCATCGTCTTCGGAGGCAGCCGCGCGGTGCCCGCGCGCGTCACCGGCTTCACCTTCCAGCGGAGCATGAACGCCGAGGGCTCGGCGCACGTGATCGCGTTCTTCGGCCCGCGCCTCGACTGGCGCGTCGATCACTGCACGTTCTCGATGTCCTCGATCCACGGCGCGGTCCACAGCGACGGAACGCCGAGCGGTCTGGTCGATCACGTCACGCTCGAGGGCCGTGCGTTCGTGTGGGTGTACGGCTCGTACGGGGATCCCGACGCGATCTGGGCCCAGCCGCTCGGGCTGGGCACGCGCCGCGCCGTGTACGTCGAGGACGCGCGCTTCGACGACCGACTGGGGAGCGCGCACCTCGCGGCCGGAGCGATCTACGCCGACTACGGAGCGCGCGTCGTGTTCCGGCACAACGCCGTGCGCGACGCCCCGCTCGGCTTCCAGGGCCCCACGCTCACGCGCGGCTCGTTCTCGTTCGAGATCTACGACAACACCTTCGTGGCCGAGGTCTCCACGTGGGTGTGGGCCTCCTTCGGCAGCGGCGCGGGTGTCGTCTACGGCAACCGTGCAAGCGGCTCCTGGGCACGCTTCCTCGCGCTCGACTACGTGCGCTCGTGCGAGGCCTCGGCCTCCGCGGGCCTCTGCGACGGAACCTCCACGGCCGACGGAAACGTGGAAGCCACGGGATACCCCTGCCTCGACCAGCCCGGTCGATCGACCGACGGTTCGAGCGGCCAGGCGCTCGAGGGCATCCATGCGTGGGACAACGCGGACGCCGCCGGGGCCGTCTCGCTAGGCGTCAACGTGGGACGATGTGCGCGGATGAGCGATCAGGTCCGCGAGGGCCGCGACTACTTCGATGGCACCCCGCGTCCCGGCTACGTCGCCTACCCCTACCCGCACCCGATCGCGCTCATCGAGCCATGAGCCCGCGCGCGACCGAGGCGCTCACCGCAAGAGGGACTCGATCGGGTAGGTGCCCGGCTGGAGCGCCTGGGTGTTGGCGGCGCCGCTCGCGCGCGGGCAAGCTCGGGCGCCCATGGCCGACTCCGACGACGACGCGCCTGCGCCCGCGCCAGGTCACCTCAACCGTCCCTTCGATGCGCCGCGCGATCGCGTGTGGCTCCGCGTCGCGCAGGTCGGCGCCGCGGTGTGGCTCGCCTACCACCTGCTCGTGCCCGCTCGCTACTACCTCCTGCCGGGACACGACCGCTACGACGAGCGCTTCTCGTGGCGCATGTTCTCGGCGGTGCGCGTTCAGCAGTGCCAGATCGCGGTCGAGGAGACCTCGCTCGGCGAGGCGCGGCGCGTGAACCTCACCACGATCCTCCCGATGCCGTGGATCGCGCTCGTCGAGCGCAACCGGCCCGCGGTGCAGCGCAACCTGCTCGGCTACCTCTGCGCGCGGCCGACCGAGCCCAGCGCGGTCGAGGTGCGCAGCGAGCGCGTCGAGCCGAGCGGCGAGGCCGCCCCCACCGTGCGACGCGCGATCGACTGCGCGAGCGGTGAGATCACCGAGGAGCGCATCGGCGGCGCGGAGGGG
>JAIBCE010000042.1 GCA_019694315.1 Sandaracinaceae bacterium | reverse complement strand
GCATGGTCTCGCGGGCGAGCTTGCGGCGGGCGACAACCTATGCGGCCACGCTCGCGGCCGCGGGCGTGGTCGAGGCGGGCGTCGACATCGCCGTCTCGGGCCGCATCGCGGCCACGTTCGCGTCGTCGCTCGAGGATCTCCAGAACATCGAGCTCTACAAGGGCATGGCCTTCGTGCTCGTCACGGGCCTCGCGCTGTTCGCGCTCTCCCGCGTGATGTTCCAGCGCCTCCTCTACTCTGCCGACGAGGTGGCACGAGGGCGCGAGGTGCTGCTCCGCGCAGAGCAGCAGTCGCTGCCTGGCCTCCTGGCAGCGTCGATCGCGCACGACTTCAAGAACTCCCTCGCCGTGGCCCGCACGAGCGCGGAGCTCCTCGAGGAGGAGCCCCTTGCGGAGGACCGCGACGCGATCGTCGCCGACCTGCGCACGGCGATCGATCACGCGAGCGCGCTCGCGATCCAGCTGAGCCGCGCGGGCAGCAGCGCCGCTGCGGGCCCCGCCCGCGAGGTCGACGTCGCGGCGCTCGTGCATGATGCGGTCGAGCTGCTTCGCCACCACCCCGGCGCGCGCTCGCGCTCGCTTCGCTGCGAGCTCCCGAGCACGCTCGTGGCCGAGGTCTATCCGACGCTCGTCCAGCAGGTCGTTGCGAACCTCGTGCGCAACGCGCTCGAGGCCGCGCCCGAGGGCGGTCAGGTGCTCGTGCGTGCAAACCGGGTGGAGGGCGCGATCGACATCGAGGTGCACGACGACGGTGCCGGTGTGACGGCCGTCGATCGCATCTTCGAGCCCTTCTACACGACCAAGGATCGCGGCACGGGGCTCGGGCTGGTGTCGGTCCGGACCTGCGCGCACCTCCACGGCGGCGAGGCGACCGTGCGGCGCTCCGAGCTCCTCGGAGGCGCGGCGTTCCGGGTGAATCTCCGCGCGCCGCGAAGGGATCGCACGCCCGTGCCGAAGCTCTCCTCGCCTCCGGCAGAAGCTCCCTGAGCTCGCCGGAGGGGGCATGCGCCCCGCGAGGCGGGGCACCCCGCTCGATTCGCTGACGCGAATGCTCCCGCGCGGGGCCCCAGCTTCAGGGGCTCGCGCGGTGCTTGCCTGCCGCGAGCTCCTCTCGGACGTGGGCGATCCAGCGCGCCAGGACGTCCGCGCGTGGCACCTTCGTCAGGACCACCTCGAGGATCGCGCCCGTGGGCGAGCTCGCGCGGACCTCGGCGTCGACGATGCGCGCGCCCTCCGCCAGCTCCTCGGCGACACGTCGCGCCCACGCCTCCTCGAGCGCAGCGAGCGTTCGTTCGCGGTGGGAGAGGCGATGACGGACCCAGCGCGCGAGTCGACCGAACGAGCTCTGGTCGACCTCGAGCGGCTCCTGCTCTCCGCGCGTCGAGAGCGTGACCACGATCGCGCGGTCGTCCTCGAAGCTCACCTCCAGCTGCTGGGCGGTGCTCGGCAGCTCGAGGCGTGCGCCTTCCTCGGTCGACTCCGCCACGAGCGTGGCGTCTCGATACGAGGCGCCCGCGATCGTGCGCGCCACCTCGACGCAGCACCCGTGGGCTCGCGTCTGCGCGCGCTCGCGGGCCACCTCGAACGGAGGCGCGAGACGGAGCTCGACGGGCGCGGCCTCCGTGCCGTCGATCTTGGTGCGTGCGACGAGCAGTCGGCCCTCGTCGTCGTCGTGCTCGGCCGCGACGATCTCGAGGCGCTGGACGGAATAGCGCGCGCTCGGAGGGCCCGGTACGCGCGGCACCACGCCCACGCGCTCGGCGTCTCGCTCGCCGTCGAGGAAGGGCAGCACGTACGCCTGACGACGCTCTGCGTCGCGCGCGATCAGGCGGAACCCGTCCTCGGCCCACACCACGCCGAGCCCATCGATTCGCGCGATCGCGTGCTCGCCCGCGTAGCGATCGATGAGGGCGACGGGCCGCTCCGTGAGCTTTCCGCGCGCGTCCACGAAGGCGCACGACACGCGCGCGCCGCTCGACTCGAGGAGCCCGACCGCGAGGCGCGAGCCCGCCGCCTGCACGGCCAGCTCGACGACGGGCTGCTCGAGGCGATGGGTCACGAGCACGGGCCGCTCGCCCTCGCGCCGGACGACCAAGAGCTCTCGCTCGTTCGGATAGAGCGCGCAGAGGATCGGCTGGCCGCGAACCTCCGCGAGCGCGAGGCGCGGCACGCCTGCCTGGCGTGCGATCCACGGCGTCGGATCCCAGGAGACGGTCCCATCGTCGCGCAGCGTCGCGAGGCGCACCCCCGAAGCGCTGGCGACCGCGATCCACGCAGGGCCGGCCTCCCCGGCGGCCACCGCGAGCGCACGTGCGTCGCCGCCGAGCGAGGAGCGCTTGCCGATCTCGAGCGCGTGCGCGCCCTTGGCGCCGCGCAGCGCCAGCACCGTCACCGGCGTGGATCCCACGTGATCGTGGGGCTCTTCGAGCACGGCCGCGCTCCCGCCGTCGACGTCGATCCACGCGCACGCGAGCCTCTCACCCAGCGTCACGAGCTGGGGCGGTTGTCGCGCGGCGCCTCGCGCGCCGAGCACGAGCGCGCTGAGGTCTCCGTCCTCCCGGTCGCCGCTCGAGCCTCGAACGATGCGCGCGAGCGAGGGCCCCCACGGGGCGCTCCAGCCCACCACCAGATCGCGCCCCCAGGTCCCCACCGAGACCTCGGTCGCGCGAAGGGCGCTGGCGCCCTCGTCGTGGCTCACACGCCGCCTCCGCGGCGCGCCGCGCGCACGCGGGCCACGAGGCTCGCGGTGGACGCATCGTGCGGCGCCTCGGGGCCGCCCTCGAGCTCGGTGAGCACGGTCTTCGCGAGCTTCTTCCCCAGCTCCACGCCCCACTGATCGAACGAGTTCACGTTCCAGATCCAGCCCTGCACGAAGATGCGGTGCTCGTAGAGCGCGAGGAGGGCGCCCAGCGTGCGGGGCTCGAGGCGATCGAAGAAGATCACGTTGCTCGGGCGGTTGCCCTCGAAGACCTTGTGCGGCGCGAGGCGCTCGATCTCCTCCGTCGCCTTGCCCTCGGCGCGGAGCTCGGCGCGGACGGTGTCGATCGACTTGCCGATCATCAGGGCCTCGCTCTGGGCCACGAGGTTCGCGAGCAGCATCGCGTGGTGGCGATCGCGCGCGCCGTCGAGCGCGTAGGGAGAGCGCAGCGGGGCGACGAAGTCACACGGCACGAGGCGCGTGCCCTGGTGGAGCAGCTGGTAGAACGCGTGCTGTCCGTTGGTGCCTGGCTCACCCCACACGATCGGCCCCGTCGTGTAGTCGCGGATCGGGCGCCCCTCGCGCTCGACGCTCTTGCCGTTGCTCTCCATGTCGCCCTGCTGGAGCCACGCGGCGAAGCGGTGGAGGGACTGATCGTACGGCAGGACCGCGTGCGTGTGAGCGTCGAAGAAGCTCGCGTAGAACACGCCGAGCAGGGCCATGAGCGCCGGCACGTTCGACTCGATCGGCGCGGTGCGGAAGTGCTCGTCCATCGCGTGGGCGCCCTCGAGCAGCTCCACGAAGCGATCGAAGCCGATCGCGAGCGCGATCGAGGTGCCGATCGCGCTCCAGAGCGAGTAGCGGCCGCCTACCCAGTCCCAGAACTCCAGCATGTTCGCGACGTCGATGCCGAACGCGGCCACCTCCTTCGCGTTCGTCGAGAGCGCTACGAAGTGCGAGGGCACGGCGCCATCGCCGAGCGACGCGGTGAGCCACGCGCGCGCGCTCCGCGCGTTGGCGATCGTCTCCTCGGTGGTGAAGGTCTTGCTCGCGACGAGGAAGAGCGTCGTCTCGGGGCGCAGGCCCTTGAGCGTGCGCGCGAGGTGCGCGCCGTCGACATTCGAGACGAAGTGCGGCCGGATCGCTCCTTCCTCGTGGGTGTTCCAGTGCGGCTCGAGGGCCTCGCACACCATGTGAGGGCCGAGATCGGAGCCGCCGATGCCGATGTTGACGACGTCGGTGATGCGCTCGCCCGTCGCGCCGCGCCAGCGACCACTGCGCACGCGATCGACGAGGTCCTTCATCTTCGCGAGCACCTCGCGGACGCCCGGCATCACGTCGGCGCCGTCGACGACGATGGGGCGATCGCTCCGGTTGCGCAGGGCCACGTGCAGCACCGCGCGCTGCTCGGTGAGGTTGATCTTCGCGCCCGAGAACATCGCCGCGATCCCGCCTGCGAGATCGCGCTCGCGCGCGAGCTGGGCGAGGAGGGCCAGCGTCGCGTCGTTCGCGCGGTTCTTCGAGAGATCGACGAAGAGCCCCGCGACGTCGTGCTGCATCGTGGCGAGGCGCCCGGGAGCGTTCGCGATCTCGACGAGGGGAACGTGGCGGAGCGTGTCGGCGTGCGCGCGGAGCGCGGCGTAGGCCTGGGTCTCGGGGAAGCGGGTGGTCATCGCGCGCGAGGATCGCCAGCCGCGCGCGCGAACACAATCACCGAGACGATCGGCGCAGCCCCCGCAGGCTCGATCACCGTTCGGTGTCGTTCCTGTCGCGCGTGTCGCGCGTGTCGATTCATTCAATGTCAGGAGCCAGTGGAACGACAATCAAGCCTGCGGCACCATCTGGCGTGACCATCGAGCCGTGGTTTCGTTTCCCGCGGGGCGCACGCCATTCGTGCTGTCGTTCGAGCACTCCTGGACGAGCTCCGTCATCGGGCGCTTCGATCAGCTTCGATGGGAGGGAGACATGACACGTTGGGTCCCGATCGCAGCAGCCGCGGTCATCGCCATCTCGGCCTGTGACCGGGCAGCGGACCCAGGAACGCAGGGAGTGAACTACACAGTCTACGTCCCGATGCGAGACCTCGAGACAAACTGGCGGGGCGAGGTGACGGTCGAAACCTCGATGGAGCCTTGGTTTGCCTGGGACGAGTTTGTGGAAGGCGAGTTGGCCTCCTGGGACGGGAACCTCCGGCTGGTTCGGTGGCCGAGTGAGGAAGTCGTCCCGGGCCGCTGGACCTTCGACGTCGATGAAGCGAGGAACCGCGGCGTGTTCTCCTTCGAGCCGGATGCTCCGCTCTCGCCCGACGACGGTTGGTACGCCCTGCAGGTCCGATTCGGCGGAATCGGAATTCGACGTGGCTACTTCGGACCCGAGTTGTTCGATGAGCGCTTCCCGGGAGGCGTGAACCATCAGTTTCACGATGGGTGGTCGACCACGCGCTTCTATCAGGCCGACTACCCACTGTTTCGACTGTCGGGGGGAGCGTTCTTGGCCGCGGGCGAAGTCCCCGCGTCGACCGGTTTCCTTGCCAACGTCCTCGGTGGGGCAACCGTGACGAGTGATGTCGACCTTACGTCATCCTTTCGTGTGCTCGTGGCTGGCGAGCGTGTCGCGTGCACCCTCGAACCTTCGGCGCTTCGCGCAGGCGAGGATTTTGTCGGGCTTCGAGCGAGTTGCGACGGTCCGCTCACGGAAGGGGCGCTCGTCGTGGAGTTGGACCCGCTTCCGCTCGTATCTTCCGGAGGGCTCTCCGTTCACTACTGCGGCGTCGGTGGACGTTCGCGCTGGGAGGGTCGCGTAGGAGCCGATCCGCTTCTCAACGGCCCCTGCGACGATGCCGCGTTGCTCGATATCCCGCCTTCGGACGCCCGATGAGGGGGCTCGCACTCAGAGCGTGAGTCACTTGGATTGATTCACGCTCGTCTTTCCTTCCCGGAGGGTCTGGCCGCAGACTCCCTCTCGCCGCGGGTTCTCCCCCTGTTCGGCCTTGGACCTGCGCCGGGTTCTCGTCGCTTCGCTCCTGCGATCACCGGTCCGATCACCGGAATCGGCGAGAGCCTCCCTCTCGCCGATTCGAGCCCGCGTCACTCGCACCGATCCATCCGAGTGACACCTGCTCTCAGCACGCTTCTGGCTGAGAACACAGCCCCACCTCCGAGGCGCAGCCCAGACCGCTGGCAAGCGGGCGCCCGCAGGCTCGATCACCGTTCGGTGTCGTGCCTGTCGCGCGTGTCGCGCGAGGTCGCGTCGTTGGCGAGGCGCACCATGCCTGCGAGCAGGAGCGACGAGGACGCGAGGCCGATGAGCCCGAAGACGATCGAGAGCAGCGTGTTCGTCCGGAGCGTGTCCTCGACGCTGCCCAGCCGCGAGGTGAAGACCGAGATCACCGGGTGCACGATCGAGCTCAGGAACGTGATCGCAGAGGCCGTGATCATGAGCCCGGACGCAGGCTTGCTCGCGCGCCTCACCACGGTGAGCGCGACCACGAAGAAGGCGATCTGCATCACGAGCCCGAGCACGAGCAGGCTGCCCTGCGCGACCATCATCTGGGTCGTGAGCTCGGCGACGGAGTCGGTCATGCGGACGCCTCGTGCGCGTCGCTGTCGTCCTCGGCGCGGTGGCGCGCCGCCAGCATGCCGCAGGCTGCGTGCTCGTTCTTGCCGCCGGAGTAGCGGCGCTGCGTGGCGATGCCCGCCGCGTGGAGCTTGCCGACGAACGCGATGCGGTCGTCGTCGCTCGCCACGCCGTACTTTCCGGTCGCGTCGTTCACGTCGATGAGGTTCACGCGGATCGGGAGCTCGCCGAGCTCGCGTGCGAGCGCCTCGAGCTCGTCCTCGCCGTGGTTCACGCCCTTCATCAGCACCCACGCGAGGGTGATGCGCTTGCCGAGGCTCTCCTGGTAGGCGCGGAGCACGCGCACCAGCTCCTGCATGGAGAAGCGACCCGCCACCGGCAGAAGAGTGCGTCGCTTGTCCTCGACCGCGCTCGTCAGCGAGACGATGAGGCGGAACACGTGGCCCTCGCGGGCGTAGCGCTCGATCTGCGGAACGAGGCCCACGGTGGAGATGGTGATCGCCTCCTGCGTGATGCGACCGCCGCAGGGGTTCGAGAGCACGCGCGCGGCCTGGATCACCTCGTCGTAATTGTGGAAGGGCTCTCCCTGACCCTGGAACACCGCGCCGCTCACGCGCGGCGTGATGCCTCGCGCGCGCAGCCCATCGAGGCTCGGATCGGTCGCGAGCTCGTCGCGCACCGTGGCGAGCGCAGCGACCATCTCCCAGGCCGCGAGGCTGCGCGTGAGGCCGAGGCGTCCCGTGGCGCAGAACGCGCAGCGCATCGCGCAGCCCACCTGCGAGGACAGACACACCGTGTAGCGACCCGGCTTCTCGAGCGGGATGCGCACCGCCTCGGTGAGCACGCCGTCAGGATGACGGAAGAGGTACTTGACGAAGCCATCGAAGCCGTCGGTGACCCGGTCCACCACCTCGAGGCGTCGGCGATCGAGCTGCGTCTCGACCGCCTGGAGCACGGCGCGCCGCGGCGGCCGCCGCAGGGCGAGGTCGGCGCGACCTTCGGAGATCACGTGCCCGAGCACGCGTCGCGCCTCGGTGAGGGTGCAGGTCACGCCCCGCTCGCCGAGCGCGCGGACGAGATCCTCGGGCGTCATGCCGAAGAGGTGAGGCGCGTCGAGGGGGCTCGTCACCCACCGTCTATAGCGTGCGGCCCTCTGCGCTTCACGCGTGCGCGTCGCGAGCGATGCGTGCGAGCTGCGGGACCTTGCGCGCATGCTCGCGGACGAGCGGGTTCGACGCGTCCCACACGTAGCCACCGAGCACCGAGCAGATCTGCGCGCGGATCTGAGGGTCCTGACGCGGACCGAAGAAGATCTCGCCCAGCGTGCCGTCGTACCAGCGCGTCACGAACGTGCGGAACACGTCGATGCCGCTCGCCATGTACGCGTCGTAGTCGGTGGCCCAGTCCACCTTGTCGCCGCGCAGGGTGCGCGACACCAGGCCTGCCGCACGCTGCGAGGACTCGAGCGCGAGCGTGACGCCGGAGGAGAAGACCGGATCGAGGAACTCGGTGGCGTTGCCGACCAGGCAATAGCCGGGGCCCGAGAGCTGCGACACCGAGGCCGAGTAGCCGCGCAGCGTCTGCACGTCCATCTCGAAGCTCACGCCCGCGAGGCGCGCCGCGGCCGAGGGCTCGCTCGCGAGGATGGCGCGGAGCTTCTCCTCGGGGCTGCCAGTGAAGCCGTCGAAGAAGTCGGGCGTGCTCACCGCGCCGACCGACGTGAGACCGTTCGAGAACGGGATGATCCAGATCCAGGCCCCGCGCGGGTGCACGCAGATCCAGATGCGACCCTCTTCGTCGCCCGCGGGGCGACGATCGCCGCGGACGTGGGTGAAGAGCGACATGCGCGTGGGGAGATCCGACGGGCGATCGAGGCCGAGCAGCTTCGGCAGCACTCGACCGTAGCCGCTCGCGTCCACGACGAAGCGGCTCCGCACGGAGTGGCGCGCGCCGCTCGCGTCTCGCACCTCGAGCGTGGGCGTTCCGTCGAACGAAGCGGCGGTGACGCTGGTCTTCCAGTGGATGGGCACCCCGAGCCGCTCGACCTCGTTCGACAGCGTCTGATCGAAGTCCGCGCGAGGCACCTGCCAGGTCCAGCCCCAGCCGCGGGTGTGCTGCTCGCCGAACGTGAAGCCGCAGCGCTCGTTGCCTCGGAGGAAGAGCGCGCCGGGCTTCACCATGTAGCCGCGAGCCTTCACGGCCTCGAGCAGGCCCGCGCTCTCGAGCACGTCCATGCAGTGCGGGAGCAGGCTCTCGCCGATCACGAAGCGCGGGAACGACGTGGCCTCGAGGACGCGGACGCCGTGCCGTGCGCGATGGAGGAAGGCGGCCATCGCGGTGCCCGCCGGGCCGGCACCGATCACGGTGACGTCGGCGATCGAGTCGAGATCGTTCTTCTGCGGATGCATCGTGTTCCTCGTGAGGGTCGTGTCGGGCACGACCACCCCGCGAGGCTGGCGAAGCCGACGCCGTTGTCAACGACGCGTGCCCCAGAGCGTGAGCCAACCAACAGCGCGACGAAGGGCCGGTTGCGCGCGATCAACGGGCCGTCAGCCCAGGCGGCGCGGGCTCACCTTGAACGCCGTGCTCGGCACCGGGACGCCGAAGGTTCGCAGCTGCTGCGCCCGCGTCACGGCCGCGGCGCCCTCGAGCAGGTTGAGGGCGATCGTGACGGCGTTCCGCTCCTTCGGGTCCTCGAGGAAGCTGCCCTTCACCCAGTCGTTGAACGCGCCCATCGCGGGACCGCACCACACCTGGTAGTCGAGCTTGCGGCTCGGCTCGCCCGCGATGGCCCAGCGGCTCGAGAGGCCGAGGTACCAGCGGAAGCAGAGCGCCATCTTGTGCTTGGGGTCGCGCGCGGCCTTCTCGAGCTCGTGCGGATCGCGCTTGCCCCAGAACGCCTGCGTCTCGGCCCAGATCGCGTCGAGCGACGTGGAGAGCGTCTCCTTCTCGAGGCGCGCGCGCACCTCGGGCGGCATCGCCTCGATCGACGGATACGTCACGTACGTCTCGTAGAGGCGCTGCGCGCGCGGCGCGAACATCGTGCCCCGCTTGAGCACCTGCACCTTCACGCCGAGCTCGAACATGTCGGCCGCCGGCGCCATCACCACGTCGGCCACGCCCGCCTTCGCGAGCATGAGGCGGCCGTCCTCGCTGAGGCCCGACTCGATCGCGCTCTGGTTCACCGAGCCGGTGAGCACGTACGACGCGCCCAGCGCGAACGCCGCGGCCACGCCGTCCGGCGTGCCGAGGCCACCGGCCGCGCCCACGCGGATCGGACGCGCGAAGTCGTGCTTGGCCATCATCGCGTCGCGCAGCGCCGTGATGATGGGGAACATCGCGACGAGCGGGCGATTGTCGGTGTGTCCACCCGAGTCGGCCTCGACCGTCACGTCCTCCGCCACCGCCACGTGCGCCGCGAGATCGGCCTCCTCGCGTGTGAGCTTGCCCTGCGCGACGAGCGCATCGAGCATCGCCTTGGGCGCAGGCGACATGAAGTGCGTGGCCACCTCGGGGCGCGAGATCTTCGCGAACACGTGGTGTCTCCGCGCGATCGAGCCATCCGGCAGACGACGCAGCCCCGCGCACGCGTAGCGCACGATCGAGGGCGTCAGCGACATGAAGGCCGACGCCTCCACGCGCGCGACGCCTCGCGCGACGAGCATGTCGGCGACCGCCGCCTCGAGCGCGGGCTCCTGCGGCGAGTGGATGAGGTTCACGCCCCACTTCAGCTCGCTCTCGCCTCCATCGGGACGCACGCCGACGCCGAGCTCGCGGGTGAGCGCGTCGATCTCGCGCTCGACGCGGTCGAAGCCCAGGCCCGCCGCGCCGAAGAAGCCGAGCATCTGCGCGCGGGCCATCGCGACCACGAGCTTCGCCGTCGCGATCCCATTGGCCATCGCGCCGGTCGCGTACGGGAAGCGCACGCGGTGCGCCTCCTGGAACGAGCGATCACCGAGCCACTCCGGGTACACCGGCGGCAGCGTCGCGAGCAGCGGCAGGGCGGGCCCGTGTCCTTCGCGCGCGCCGAGCGCCACGCCGATCGCGCCCGTCTGCGGATCGCGCACCACGTGGACGGGCTCGCGGAACGCGAGGCTCGCGCGCTCGATGCCGTCGGAGTCGAAGCTCGCTGCGCCACCCTGGTACGAACCGAAGCTGGGGAGGGTCATGGGGGCGCGAGGCTTAGCAGATGCCGTGCGCGCTCTGCGAGCGTCACATCAGCGCGCACCAGCTCGGGAGGTCGAGGGGGATGCACGCGCCGCTCGAGCACGTGCCGAGGACCACCGTGCCGGCGACGCTGATCGGACACGACATGCCCTCGGCGCATCCCGTGGGGACGCACGCGTTGGTGGCGCACCCGATGTTGCGACACTCCGTTGCTGCGGGGCACTGGTCGCTGCTCGAGCACGGCGCGAGGAGCGGCGCGCACCGCGCACCGGAGTAGGAGCACGTGACGGCCGCGCCACTCCATGCGCAGCTCCGCACGCAGCCTCCCGAGGCGGGACACGCGACGCCGTACATGGAGTCGCCACAGACGCCCGCGGTGCACATGGGCATCACGCAGCGACCGCCGAAGTCGTCCAGTCGCGGCGCGCACGTGCGGTCGGTCGTGCAAGTCGGTGCGTCCGGCCCCGCGTCGCGCCCCGCGTCGCGCCCGGCGTCGAACCAAGCGTCGAACGACGCGTCGAACCGGGCGTCCAACGGGTGCCCAGTGTCCGTCGGCAATCGCGCGTCCAAGCCCGCGTCCGGGATCGAGACATGCGCATCCATGGGAGTCTCGAAGGCGTCAGGCGAGGGCAGGGGCGCGTCCATCCCGACGTCCGGGTCGGTGTTGCCGCCCGTGTCGAGGAGCACGAGCGCATCGTCGTCGTGCCGGACATCCGGCAGCGGTCCCGTGTCGTCCGACACGCGCGCATCCATGCCCGCGTCGTCTGCGACCCGCGCGTCGGCCTCGACGTGTGCATCCACGTGCGGCGACGCGTCGAGCACCAGCCCGCAGCCCATCCCGTACGCCCCGAAGCCCAACCCCAGACACCACCAAGGAAGCCTTCGCATCTGCCCAGAATGCATGCGTCCGCAGCCGTCGACAACGGGGCCGGGACACGCGGGCTGCGTGCTACAAGCGCGCGCATGAAGGTTCGTGCTGCGGTGCCGGAAGCTGCGCTCGGTCTCGATCGGGCGTCGTTCCGCGACTCGGTCATCCAACACCTCGCTCACACGCGCGTTCGCGATCAGTACCGCGCGACCCCGACGGACATCATGCATGCCGTCGGTCGCGCGGCTCGGGATCGACTCGCGGATCGCTGGCTCGAGTGCAGTCGACGCCAGTGGGACGCGGGCAAGAAGCGCGTCTACTACCTCTCCATGGAGTACCTGCCGGGGCGCCTCCTGCGCGATGGCCTCGCCAACCTCGGCATGCTCGACGAGGCGCGCGCGGGCGTCGCCGAGCTCGGCCTGGATCTCGACGAGGTGCTCGAGGTCGAGCCCGACCCCGGGCTCGGCAACGGAGGCCTTGGCCGCCTCGCCTCGTGCTTCCTCGACTCGATGGCGACCTTGGGCATCGCCGGTACCGGCTACGGCATCCGCTACGACTACGGCATCTTCCGTCAGGACCTCGTCGAGGGGCAGCAGGTCGAAGAGCCCGACAGCTGGCTCGCGCACGGCACGCCCTTCGGTGTGCACCGCAGCGAGACGCACTACCGCGTGAAGTACGGCGGACGCGTCGAGCCACGCGCCGACGCCGCGGGCGGCACGTTCTACGCGTGGGTCGACACGCAGGACGTCATCGCCGAGGCCCACGACGTGCCGGTGCCCGGCTATCGCAACGACGTCGTCAACACGCTCCGCCTCTGGTGGGCGCGACCGGTCGTGGCGTTCGATCTCGCGAAATTCAACGCAGGCGATCACCCCGGCTCCGTCGCGCAGCGCAACGTGGCCGAGCACATCACGCGCGTGCTCTATCCGAACGACACGGGCCCTGCGGGCAAGGAGCTGCGCCTCCGGCAGGAGTACTTCTTCGTCTCCGCGAGCCTCCAGGACGCGATCCAGCGTCACCTCTCGCGCTGGGGCACGCTCGACGACTTCGCCGATCGCAACGTCTTTCAGCTCAACGACACGCACCCCGCGCTCGCGATCGCCGAGATGATGCGGATCCTCCTCGACGAGCACCGCTTCACCTGGGAGCGCAGCTGGAGCCTGACCAAGCGGAGCTTCGCGTACACGAACCACACGCTCTTGCCCGAGGCGCTCGAGGTGTGGCCCGTCTACATGCTCGATCGCCTGCTCCCGCGGCAGCTCGACATCATCCGCGAGATCGATCGACGCGTCGGCGTGGAGATCGCGGCGCTCTACCCGAGCGACGACGTGCGGCAGGCCAAGATGGCCATCGTCGAGCGTGGCCCGCAGCCGAACGTGCGCATGGCCAACCTCTCGGTCGTCGGGAGCTTCAGCGTCAACGGCGTCTCGGCGCTGCACTCGCAGCTCCTTCGCGAGCGGATGTTCCCCGAGCTCGACGCCTTCTTCCCCGGCCGCTTCCGCAACGAGACGAACGGCGTCACACCGCGCCGCTGGATCGAGCAGTGCAATCCCGAGCTGGCCGCCCTCTTCACGGAGAAGGTGGGACCGGGGTGGGTGACGAACCTCGGCGCGCTCCACGCGCTCGAGGCCCTCGCCGACGATGGTGCGTTCCTCGATCGCCTCTGGGCGATCAAGCGATCGAACAAGCAGCGCCTCGTGCGCCACCTCGAGCGCGACGTGGGCATCTCGCTCCCCGCCGACCGGCTCTTCGACATCCAGATCAAGCGCATCCACGAGTACAAGCGCCAGCTGCTCAACGTCTTCCACGTCGTGCATCGCTACCTGCGCATCCAGGCGGGCGAGCTGCCGCGCGCGCCACGCACGGTGCTCTTCGGTGGCAAGGCGGCGAGCGCGTACGAGACGGCCAAGCGCATCATCCACCTCGCCGGATCGGTCGCGAGCGTCGTCAACGAGGACACGAAGGCGCGTGAGCACCTCGCCGTGATGTTCGTGCCCAACTACCGCGTCTCGCTCGCGGAGAAGCTCATCCCCGCGGCCGATCTCTCCGAGCAGATCAGCACTGCGGGCTACGAGGCGAGCGGCACGGGCAACATGAAGTTCTCGATGAACGGTGCGCTCACCATCGGAACGCTCGACGGCGCCAACGTCGAGATCCGCCAGGCGGTGGGGGCCGAGAATTTCTTCCTCTTCGGGCTCACCGCGGAGGAGGTGCTGGCGCGCTCGAGCACGTACGTGCCCCGCGAGGTGTACGAGTCGAGCGCCGCGCTCAAGGCGGTGGTGGACGCGATCCTCGGCGGCACGTTCTCTCCCGACGAGCCGGGACGCTTCCGCCCGCTCGTCGAGCCGCTGCTCGAGCGCGACAAGTACTTCGTCTTCGCCGACTTCGACGCCTACGTGGCGGCGCAGGAGTCCGTCGACGCGCTGTACGCGACGCCCCGCGCGTGGTCCCGCGTGGCCCTCCTCAACCTCGCGCGCATGGGGCGCTTCTCGAGCGACGAGACGATCCGCGGCTACGCACGCGAGATCTGGGGCGTGCCGATCTGAGGGCGCCGCCCCATCATCGGGCGCGATGAGCGACGACGAACGTGGCCCCGTGGTGCGAGACGCCGGGGTCAAGCACCAGGGCGAGCAGCGCACCTCGCCCTATCCCATGAGCCGGCTCGCTCCGGTGCACGACCTCGTCGACATCGCGCGGCAGATCGCGGCCGCCGACACGATGCTGGGCGCGGTCGCGAGCGCGGAGCTGTCGCAGATCGCGGAGCAGATCCGCGGCCTCCAGGCGCGTGCCCGTGCGGTGCTGGCCGAGGCGAACGAGAGCCTCGAGATCCATCGCGCGCGCTGCTCGTTCCAGAAGCGACCCGGGCACGTCTATCACCTCTACGAGCGCGAGGGCGGGGAGCGGTGGCTCTCGATGATCGGCCCCGAGGAGTGGAGCGAGCCGAGCGCGGAGCGGCGCTTCCTGGGCTCGTTCCGACTGGAGCTCGATCAGAGCTTCGCGCGGGTCGACCAAGGCGGAGCCCGAGAGCGCGCCGTAGTGACCGCGAGCCAGCTCGTGGCCACCGCGCCTCAGCTCCTCGGCGGGACGGGCCCCACCTCGTCTTGAATGGGGCCGGGTCTCGACGAGCCCAGGGCCTCCGCAACCTTTGCGTAGTCCCGCACCGAATGCGGGCGGGCTCGACGAGGCGGATCAAGCGCGCTCCGGGTTTCTACGGGGGCGCGCATGGCGCAACCTTTGCTGCCGACGCGGCCCGGTCCCCCCGGCCCGTTTCGGCTATTCTCGAGCCGGGCGTCGCTGGGGCGTCCGGCGCCTCCGGGTGCGACAGGCTTGGAAGGACTCGAGGTGAGCTTTGACTGGGTCGAGTGAGCGGAGCTGGCGGAAGGCAACGCGTGGCGAAGGGACGGTCTTCCTGACCTCGCTCGTCTGCGCCTCCATGCTCTGGGGCTGCCCCCCGACGCAGGATGAACCGGACGCTGATCTCGACGCCGCCCGCGTTCGTCGCGACGCACCCGAGATCGACGCCTGGCTCGATCCCACGCTCGACGCGGATCTCGACGCGGTCTCCCCAGACGCGTTCACGTTCGACGCGCCGGGCCTCGATGCGCCCGGGGTGGACGCGGTCTTCTTCGACTCGCCGCCCGACGCGCCGATCTTCCAGTGCGAAGGCGTGCCCGTGCCCGCCATCCCTTGCTCGCGCGACGAGGAGTGCCGCGCGGCCGGCCACACGCGGTGTGTGCTGCCGGTCCCCGGCCTCGACTCGTGCACGCCCTGCATGATGCTCCATCACGAGTGCGACACCGCCGCCGACTGTGTCGCGCGCGCCACGACGGATGCGGGACCGGGCCCCGAGATGGACGACGCCGGGCTCGATGCGGGGCCGCCGCCCGACGCGGGCGACCCGGCGCTGCTCGAGTGCCACACGTACGGCGCGCACTGCGCGTGCCCCACGACCGTCTGTGAGCTTCCGTGCGTCGGCGCAGACTGCCCCGGCTCGCGCTGCGACACCGATGGCTACACGTGCCCGCACAACAGCACGTGTACCCCGAGCGATCCGCGGTCGGACGATCACGGCTGCGCTCCCCGGCCCTGCACCAGCACGGCCGACTGCGAGTGCGGCTTCTGCACACCACTTGGGCTCTGCGCGAACGGAGCTGGGAGATGCGAATGAAGAGCCTTGTTTCGGGCGGTTTGTTGGTCGCGGGCGTCGGCTTGGCCTCGGTCGCCGCCTGCTGCGCCGGCGACGGCGGCATGATGACGGAGCCCGACGCGGCGCGGCCGCCGCGTGTCGATGCGGACGTGGATGCGGACATCGACGCAGCAGCCACCCTCGACGACGACGCGTACTCGATGCGCGACGACACGAACAGCGACGTGGGTCCCGTCGTCGGCTTCGACTCGGGCCCGGGCAGCGCGCTCGACTGCCGTCACTCGCACCTCTTCGGTGAGGACTTCTGGTACCTCGCGCGCGATCACGAGGCCTCCACGCCGTCGTTCACGAGCGTCGCGGGCAACGGCGGCAACCTCGTCGGTGTCTACTCGACGACCGACGGCGAGGGCGCACGACACCTCGAGTACTTCCGCTATGTCGTGGGGGCTGGTGGCGCAGATCCGTCGGTCCTCGCGGGCGGTGCGGGCGGCTCGCTGCCGTCGATCGTCGCCGCGCCCACCGAGGGCTTCTGGGTCACGTACGTGGTGGGCACCGACATCCGGGTCGCCCGCTTCCACAATGACATGTCGGCCGATGGCGCCTCGGTGAGCGTGGGCAGCGACACGGTGACCACGCCGCCGCGCATCGCGGCCACCTCGACGGCGGGCTACGTGATCTGGGTGACCGGCAACACCATCCGGGGCCGCGCCCTCGATGGCATGGGCATGCCGACCGGCACGGTCGCCACGCTCGTGACGGGCACTACCGCGATCCAGCAGGCGAGCCTCCAGCGTGTCGGTGGCTCGGCGGACCGGCTCGCGATCTCGTGGGCCGACGGTGGACGACCTCACGTGGCGCAGCTGACGGGCTCGACGCTCGGAACGGCGGAGTTCGTGGCGGGCGACCCCGGCATCTACACCTCGATCGACATGGGCGGGCAGTCGCGCGGCACCATGACCGGTCTGCCGCTCGCGGGCGCGACCGTCTACGACCTGAACGACATGGGCCTGCGCGACATCGTGTTCCGAGTGATCGACGACACGGTGCGGCCGAGCTTCCCGGCCGCGACGGTCGGCTCGTCGGGCGACTACGCGTGGAGCGGCTCGGTGGAGCCGTTCCTCACGGGCTACGCGCTCGCGTATCGTGCGCTCCTTCCGGGCATCGAGCGTCCGGTGCTCCGCATCGGCTACCTCGACCGCGAGGGCTGCCGCCTCGGCGCGGTCACCGACCGCTTCGTCATCGGCCTCATCGACTCCGAGACGGGCGCGGTCCCGCAGCTCGGTGTCGATGGCGGCACGATGCTCATCGTCTGGTCGGATGAACGACCCGGCGAGTACTTCGACTACTGGGCGTCGATCATGACGTGCTCGGAGAGGAGCTGACCATGCGCAGGATGTCCCCCGCGATCCGCACGCTGCTCACCTCGGCTGCGCTGCTCGCGCTCGCGTCGTGCGACGGGATCCAAGCAGACCCGGTCGATCCGACCGTCGATGCCGCGAGCGTCGATGCGGCCACGCCGACGTGCTCGGTGCCCATCGAAGGCTGTAGCTGCACCGTCGAGGGCCAGACGCAGGAGTGCTGGCCCGACGCGCTCGTCGAGAACGGGGCACGCGTGTGTCTCGTGGGCGAGCAGACGTGCACGGGGGGCGTCTGGAGCGCGTGCGAGGACGTGCACCGCCTCGTGGGGGAGGACGGTCGCGACGTCGTCATCGAGGCTGCGTCCGACGACCCGGCGCAGTGCGCGAGCTGCGAGCCGCGCTGCTTCCGCGCGATCGACACGATCCGCTCCACGGACGTGGCCGAGCACGGCACGGGTGGCCTCGTGTTCAACCCGGCCGTGGGCCATGCGGGCGCCGAGAACCCGGGCATGTTCATCACCTGCTCGGATCCGTCGTGCGCGACGATGAGCAGCATCGGGCGCGGCACCGGCACGCCCTGGTCGCCGAACCCGCTCAATTCCGACGGCGTGACCGTCGACCCGTCCGACGGTGCGCTGGTGCTCGGCGTGCTGGGCCTCAACTCGCCCGGCGTCTGGGTCGCGAACATGAACGACGGCACGCTGTCGCGCCTCGATCCGGCCACGGGCCGCGAGATCGGCCGCTACGTCTCGGCGCGTCCCGACGCCGTCAATCGTGCGCGCCCGGCGACGGAGTACTGCAACTGGAGCAACACGGGCAACTGCCCCTCGCGTACCGCGGTCGATCAGAACTTCGACTGCTACGTGGCCAACCGCGCGTTCGGTAGCCAGGGCACCGTGACGAAGATCGCCGCCGATCCGCGGCGCTGCATCGACCGCAACGCCAACGGTCGCATCGACACCAGCACGGACCGCAACGGCGACGGGCGTATCAACATGGGCGACCCCACCGAGTTCTTCGGGGTCAACGACGAGTGCATCCTCTGGACGGTGCCGGTCGGTGTGAACAACGGCGTTCCCCGCGCCCTCGCCATCGGCGTGGCGCCGGCAGGCGTCGACGTCGGCGACGTCTGGGTCGGCAACTACAACGAGGCGCGTGCCTATCGCCTCCGCCCGAGCGACGGTGCGGCGCTCGGCAACGTCAGCATGTGCGTGGGCGGCAACTGCAACTACCCCTACGGCGCCGCGGTCGACGCGCGAGGCCGTGTGTTCTTCTGGGCGCGCATGGGCGGCACGCAGCGCGTCTTCGGCTACGTCACGCCCTCGACGGGCACGTACACCTGGACCTCGAACTCGCCGTACTACTACCCAGTCGGCTACGGCATGACCTACTACGTCAACGCCGACGGCTCGCAGGAGTACTTCTTCAACGCCGACTCGGACGGCGGCTACATCAACCGCTACAACGTCCTCAACAACACCTGGATGTACATCCGGAGCCCCGGCACACCGCGCGGCATGGCGGCCGACATCAACGGCAACGTGTACGCCGCCGGGTGGTCCACGGGATACGGCTGGGGCGGCAGCTGCAACAACCGGCTGTGGCGCTACTCGGTCGGTGACACGGCCACGTTCTCGGCGACGACGCTGCAGACCTGGACGGCGCCCACGGCCAGCTGCTTCATGGGCGTCGGCGTGACCTTCGACAACGCCGTGTGGCTCATCGGCGCCGGCAACAACCGCGGCGCCCGCCTCGCGCCCGACCGCGGCAGCTGGATCGAGTCGCCGCAGGTCTTCGTCGGCCCGTACACCTACTCGGACTTCATCGGCTACGGCCTGAACGTCTTCGCGAACCCGCGTGGTCACTACTCGTTCGTCACCGATGCCGGTGACGGCTGCGACATGCGCTGGCAGACGGCGACGTGGGACGCGATGGTGCCTGTGGGAACCTCGGTGGAGATCTGGGTGCGCAGCGCGAACACGACGGCAGCGCTGTCGACTGGGACGTGGATCGGCCCGTTCCGCACCTCGCCGGCGAACCTCACGGTCGCGCCCGGCCCGGTGCCCAACGGTCGCTACCTCGAGATGGACATCCGCATGGAGACGACCGACCGTCGCCTCACGCCACGCGTCTACAGCGCCGCCGCCACCGGCTACTGCGATCACATGGAGTTCGGGACGGGCGGTACCTACACCCGACTCTACAACTCGACCATGACCGAGGACGCCGCCACGCCCAGCGTGATCTGCGACCCGCTCACCGAGTTCCCGATCTGGGGCGAGTTCACGTGGGACGCGACGCTGCCCGCGGGCACGAGCATCACGCTCGAGTTCCGCGCCGGACGCGACGCCACCTCGGCGCACGCTGCGTCGCCGGTGACCTACACCATCCTCCCCTCGTCGGTGCCTCCCATCCCGAGCATCACGGCGCTCTTCGTGATGGCGGGGCGGATGAACACCGAGATCCAGCAGCCGTTCATGGAGGTCCGCGCCATCCTGAACAGCAGCAGCGATCGACGCCGCACGCCCACGCTCCGCACGTTCTCGCTCGAGTTCTCGTGCATGCCGGGCGCATGAGCCGAACCGCGCGTCGAGCCACGAAGTGAGCGCATGAGCCGTTTCCGACCCTTGCTCGCGGCCAGCCTGGCGCTGGCCGCGCTCTTCGGCGGCGGGCTCGCCCATCGCGTCCGCGGACAGCAGACGCCCGGGCCAGGCGGCGGACCTGCCGGACCGGGACGTCGTGACGCCATGTACGGCGTGATGCCGACCGCGATCGGGCCAGTCGTGGAAGCACCGAACCTCGACACGCCCGAGGAGCGCCAGCGTCGCTCGCGCGTGGCTGCGCGTGTGGGCGAGATCGCGGTGACCGTGGGCGAGGTCGAGGATCACCTCGCTGGCGCGTCACGCGGTGTGGTCGACGCGTACCGCGCGGGGCACGGGCGACACGAGGTCGTGCAGCACCTCCTGCGTCAGCACCTGCTCGCCGCCGAAGCCGAGCGTCGAGGCACCGTGGACGCGGCCACTCGCTTTGCGGCCGGCCGTCGCGAAGAGCGTGCGCTGCGAGAGCTGCTCGAGCTCGAGGTGCGCCGAGATCCCGGCGCGATCCCGCCGCCGAGCCCACCCGTGGAGGTCCCCGAGACGCGCTTCGGCGTGATCCTCCGCGGGACGCGGGCCGTGGTGGAAGCGTGGGCGCGCGACCATCACGACACCGGGTATCTCGAGGCGCTCGCGCGAGGAAACGAGGTAGGCACCGCGCAAGAGACGCCGTTCGGGCCGCGCGAGGAGCCGCCTCAGACCACGCCGTCGATCGAGCCGGCGGTGTGGAGCGCGCTCTTCACGCTCGACCACATCGGCGCGATGTCGCGGCCCATTCCGATCGGGTCGGGACAATTCGCCGTGGTGATGGAGGCGGGGCTCACGCAGGGATTCACCGATATGGGGCCCGACGAGGGGGCGCGCCGGATGCTCGCTGCGGATCGCGCGTGGCAGGAGCTCGTGGCGCAGGTTCGGAGCGATCGCGTCACGAACCTCGACCTCGGCGTGCTCGACGGCGTTGCCTTCCGCTCCGCCGCGGGGCGCAGCGCCGAGGACATCCAGCGGCTCGCCGATCAGCTCGCGGCCGAGCGCGCGCGAGCAGCGATGGCGGAGGCCGCCGCCCAGGAAGCCGCGGAGCCCACCCCTCCGAGGCAGCCATGAGGCGGCGCGAGGCCACGACGAGGCTGGCACCATGAGCCACACGATGGCGCGCGCGTTTCTGTGGCTCGGGCTCGCGGCCCTCTCGGGCTGCGAGAGCTGCCACGGCGATCCTCCACCAACGCACGTGGAGGAGGCGCCGGGCGATCGGTCGACGGATCCCGCGCTGACGTTGGGGCTCGCGCCCGAGGTGGCGCAGCGGACGATCGCGCACGTCGACGGCGAGCCCGTGCGCGTGCTCGACGTGGCGTTCGAGCTCGACTCGCTCAGCCCCATCGCGGCGGCGCGCAGCGTCGATGCTACGCGGCGGCAGGCCCTGGCGGAGGCCTTGGTGCTCGATCGTGCGCTCGCGGCCGAGGCGCGCGATCGCGGGCTCGGAGAGAGCCCCCGCGTGCGCGCCGCGCGCGAGGACATCCTCACGCGCGCGATCGTGGCCCAGCTCGAGCGCGACGTGCCGGCTCCCTCCGACGCCGACGTCCGTGCGTACTACGACGCGCACCGCGAGCGCTATCGCGCCCCCGAGCTCCGCAACGCGGACCTCATCTTCACGAGGGACGGAGCGGCAGCCACGACCGCGCTCGGCGCGATGGTCCACGAGGTGCGACGGCTGAGCGAGCTGTGGATCCAGACCGCCGATCGGATCGGGTTCGCGGGGCCGCGGCGCCAGGCGCGCACCATCACGGACATGATCGGCGCGACGCCACGACCGGGCGAGGTCTTCGTCCCGCAGCCAGTGCGCGACGCCATTTTCGCCACGGAGCCGGGCGCGGTGTATCCCGAGCTCATCCCCTTCGAAGATGGCTTCTTCCTCGTGAGCGTGCTGAGCCGCGCCGAGCCGACCGACACGCCGTTCGAGTCGGTGCGCGTCGCGATCCGCGAGCAGCTCCATGCCGAAGCCATCGACGCGCGGCTCACGGAGGTCGTGGCCTCGTCGCTCGCGACTGCCACCTACGACGACGACGCCCTCGCGGCGGTTCGTGTGCCCGCAGCAGAGGGTCCGGCGCTGGTCGATCACGACGTGGATCGAGGCTCGGACGAGGACGTGGATCCCGCGTCCGACGAAGACGTGGATCCAGCGTCGGACGAGGACGTGGATCCGGCGTCCGACGAAGACGTGAACCCCGCGTCCGACGAAGACGTCTCGCCTCGGCGTTGACCGGCACGATGCCTCGGCGTTGACCGGCGCGATCGAGCCGGCGCGCTCGCGTCGTTGTCAGTGGCCGAGGAGCTGTCGCGCGGCGAACGCGAGCGCGCCCGCGCCGACCATCGTGACGATCGCGGCTGCGAGGAAGAGCGCGACCCACACCCAGCGAGAGGTGCGCTTGCGTGCCGCCACGGCAGGCAAGCGCATCGTGGCCTCGGGCCTGGTGAAGGTCGCAGGCCCGCCCTGGCTCGCGCTCGGGCCGAGGCTGCTCGCGTTGCCGGCGTAGCTGGCGTAGCTCGCGTTGCGGCCCGAGATGCCTGCGTTGCCCGTGCCCGCGTTGCCCGCGAGGCCTGTGTTGCCTGCGAGGCTGGCGTTGCCTGCGAGGCCTGCGTTGCCCGCGAGGCCTGCGTTGCCAGCGAGGCTGGCGTTGCCCGCGAGGCTGGCGTTGCCAGCGAGGCTGGCGTTGCCTCCGTATCCCCCGTAGCCGGCGGACAGGCCGCCGCTCGGCGTGGGCATCGCGAACGGAGCAGCGGCGGGCGAGGGCGCTCCTGGATACGACGGCGTGGGAGCAGCGACCTGCGGCGGGGCCGCGAGCGGAGCTGCGAGCGGCTGGGGTGCGGGCGCCGGCTGCGGAAACGAAGCGCGAACGGGCGGGCCCTCGGGTCGCGAGAACGGCGCCTGGGGTGACGGCACGGCAGCGCGCGGGGTTCCGCCGTGCGGCGTGCCCACGAGGGAGGCCACGGGGCCGGGCTGCGCGGGCCGCACGCCGCTGTGGGCGGGGAGAAAGAGCGCGCGATCGTCGGGCACACCGATGGCGCGCGCGAAGCGCAGCGCGAACTCTTCGACGGAGGGCGTGCGTCGATCGAGGTCGCGCGCGACGGCATCGGCGAGCACTCGCTCGAGCTCGGGGGACGCATCGGGGCGGATGGCGCGCAGCGACAGCGTGCGTCCTTCGAGGATGCACCCGAAGAGCTGCCCGAAGTCCTCGGCGGGGTAGATCGAGCGCCCCGTCAGCATCTCGAACGCGATCGCGCCGATCGCGAAGACGTCCGCGCGCTCGTCGATCGGCGCGCTCTCGGCGAGCATCTCCGGCGCCATGTAGCGCGGCGTGCCGAGCACCGTTCCGGTCGCGGTGATGCGGTCGGGCTTGGCCGTGTAACGGGAGAGACCGAAGTCGAGGATCTTGCACGGCGGCAGGCCGCTCTCGAGCAAGAGCACGTTCTCGGGCTTGAGATCGCGGTGGAGGATTCCCTTGGCGTGCGCGAGCGCGACGCCGTCGCACACGGCCGCGATCACCGGCCACGCGTCGCGCGGCAGGAACGGTCCACCGTGCGAGAGACGATCCTTGAGCGTCTTGCCGACGAGGTGCTCCATCGCGAGCCACCACGTGCCGTCTTTCGCGCGATCGAACGCCACGAGCCGCACGATCGCGGGGTGCTTGATCTCGCGCAGCACCGCGGCCTCGCGCTGGAAGCGCTCGATGACGGCCGGGTCCTTCGCGCGCTCCTTGTGGAGCACCTTGAGCGCGACGAGCGTCCCCGTCTTCATGTCGACGGCGGTGAGCACGCGCCCCATCGCGCCGATGCCGAGGCGCGCGTCCACACGGAAGCGCTCGCCGAAGAAGCCGCCCACGTCGGTGGCGCTCACGACCGCGGTCGCTTCCTCGTCGTCCCAGCCGCCCTCGGGAAGATCGAGCTCGCCCTCTGGCGCCGTCGCCTGCGAGGGCTGGGGCGCGAGGACGGGCGAGCCCGCTGCCGGCGGCTTGATCGCGGCCCAGGCCCCACCCGCGACCAGCTCCGTCTGATCGTCGAAGTCGTCGGGCGCGTCGGGGAGCGGCGAGTCCGTCATCTCACAGATCCACCGCGAAGACGACCGCGCGCTCGGCCCGCGCCGCGGCTTCGTAGAAGGGTCCGAGGCGCTCGAACCATGCGAGCGAGTACGTGAGATCCTCCTCGTCGAGGTCGCCGTACTCGCTGCGGTCGATGCGGTGGTACGCCGCGCGAAAGCGGCTCGCGTCCCAGCTGCGCAGCGCCTTCGCGACCGAGATCACCTCGTCGACTCCCTTGACCGAAACGATCGCCTCCGCGTTCGAGACGAGGATCGTGCCCCCCAGCACCACGTGCGAGAGCGGCGGCTGGCCATGGTCGACGGAGAGCTTGCCGTCGGTGAGCGCGCGATGGATGGCGTCCCAGGCCTTGTCGAGCTCGCACGCGCTCTCCCAGCGCTCCTCGATCTCGCTCACGATCGCGAGGACCGCCGCGTCGGTCGAGGCCTCGCCGAGGCGACCGAGCACCTCGTCGTCGATCGCGAACAACACACCGCGTCCGGACATCGGGGAGCGCTCCTTCGAGGCGCCAGGATACTCCACTCCGAGGACTTCCGGAGGCCTACACGACGGGGAGGATCCCTGTCTCGGTGATTCTGTTCGGCGTCAGGCGCCGGCCCATCGCGTGAAGCGGTCCACGCCGATCGCCGTGGCGGCGCCGACCAGCCATCCGGCCGCGAGATCGCTCGGGTAGTGCACGCCGACGTACAGGCGCGTCAGCGACACGACGACGGCGAGCGCGATCGCCAGCGCGCCCCAGCCTCTGCCGTAGCGGAGCGCGATCCACGTGGCGCCCGCCATGCACGCGGTCGCGGTGCCCGAGGGCATGCCGGTGCTCGCCGCCGGCGGCACGGTGCCGAGGACGTGGAGCTGATCGCGGAGCCACGCGACGGCGGTGGGGCGCGGGCGCGCGACGATCGGCTTGAGCACCGTCTCGCTCACGAGCAGCGAGAACAGGAACGCGAGCCAGCCGTCGCGCGAAGAGCGCGCCTCCTCGCGGGTGCGGCGCATCGCGAGCACGAGCATCGGTGCGAGAGGAAACGCGTAGAGGCCCCACTCGGTCACGAAGCGGACGATCGGATCGAGCCACGGCGCGCGCAGGCCGTTGAAGAAGAGGAGCAGCGTCGTGTCGCCGGGCACGCGCGAGTGTTGTCCGGACCTCGCCGCGGGATCCAGTGCGAGCTGTCGTGTAGGCTCGCGCGCGATGTCTCCGAGCAGCACGCGCACCAAGGCCGCCGTGATCCAGATGTGCTCGACCGATCAGGTCGAGACGAACCTCGCGCAGATGGAGCGCCTCGTGCGCGCCGCCGCCGAGGATCGCGCGTCGCTCGTCGTCGTCCCCGAGTGCTTCGCCTACCTCGGCGCCGACACGGCGGGCGCGACCTCTCCCGGCAAGGTCGCCATCGCCGAGCCGCTCCCTCTGGGCGGTCCGATCCTCGCGCGCTGCGCTGCCCTCGCGAAGGAGCTCGGCGTCGAGCTCGTGCTCGGTGGCTTCTGGGAGCGCGGCGACGATCCACGCAAGGTCAAGAACGCATGCGTGCACGTGGACGCGCGCGGCGTCGTGCGCGCCGTGTACCGAAAGGTCCACCTCTTCGACGTCGATCTGCCGGACGGCACGAAGCTCGAGGAGTCCGCGTCGGTCGAGCCGGGCAGCGAGCTCGTCGTGACCGACTCGGCCATCGGCAGGCTCGGCCTCTCGGTCTGCTACGACCTGCGCTTCCCGGAGCTCTACCGAGGCCTCGTCGATCGCGGCGCGACCTCGCTCTGCGTGCCCGCGGCGTTCACCCTCACGACGGGCAAGGATCACTGGCACGTGCTCCTTCGGGCGCGAGCGATCGAGTCGCAGTCGTACGTGCTCGCGGCCGCGCAGACGGGCAAGCACGGCGGCACGCGTCAGAGCTATGGACACGCGCTCATCGTCGATCCGTGGGGCACGGTGCTCGCGGAGTGCGGCGAGGGTGAGGGCTACGCGAGCGCGTGGATCGACACGGCCTTGGTGGAGCGCATCCGCGCGAGCCTGCCGAGCCTCGCGCACCGACGCCTGCCGTTCGTGGCACCCGAGAGCCACTGAGCGTCGTGGCCACCGGAGGGTCGATGCTCAGCGCGCAGGGAGTCGCACCCGGAACGTGACGATGCCGCTCGAGCTCCGCCCGCGCGACGCATCGAGCAGGGCCCCCTGCGCGCACATCTCCGCGGCGGTCGTGGGCGGCGGTCCGTGAGGCGTGAGGCTCGAGGTGCCGAGGCCCATCGCGCCCCATCCCATCCACATCATCTCGAGCTCGAAGGTCTCGTCGTGCTCACCTCGACAAGGCCCCATCGCCGCGCGCGCGGCTTGCGCGATGTCGCGCTCCGCGACGCCGTCGCTCATGCCCATCACGCTGGCGGTGACGAGCACACCTTCCGCGTCCGGTGCGGCGGGAGCCGGCGCGGGGCTCGTTGCAGGCGGTGACGCCACCGTCGCGGGCGGAAGGGGGGCGGTCGCCTCGCGCACCTCTCGGACGTCCTCGACGATCGACGACGTCGCGTCGCCGATCAGCCACGCGAGCCCACCCATCGCGACGAGGACGGAGGTCGCCGCGATGCAGGAGGCTGCGACGATCGCGAGCCCGAGCCACGCCGCGATGCGCCCCCAGTTCGTGCTCGACGTCGAGGTCGTCGAGACCGCGCCGACGGTGGGCGGCGCCGAGGGTGCGAGCGAGACGCCGCCCGACGACATACCGCCAGACATGCCGCCCGACGACACGCCAGGCGATATGCCCTGGGTCCGCAGGAGCCGCGCGATCTCGGCGAGCTCCTTGGCCATCTCGGTCGAGGTGACGTTGCGGCGCGTCGGCTCCACCTCGAGGGCGCGCGACACGAGGTGCGTCAGCGTCGAAGGCAGGGCCGGCACGTACGTGCTCGCGGGCGGGACGGGCTGCGAGAGCTTTCGTAAGAGGAGCTCCTGGATCGTGGTGGCCTCGTGCGTGGTGCGGCCCGTCAGCATGCGGAAGAGGATCGAGCCGAGGGCGTAGACGTCGGCCGCGGGCTCCACGTCGCGCGCGCCTCCCTTGAGCTGTTCGGGCGCCATGTAGAGCGGCGTGCCCATGATCGCCCCCGTCGCGGTGCGCGCGCCGCTGCCGAGGAGCGGATCGGCGAGCTTGCTCATGCCGAAGTCGAGCACCTTCGCGCGGCGCGATCCGTCGGGCATGCGCACGAGGAACACGTTCGCCGGCTTGAGGTCGCGGTGCACGATGCCCATGCGGTGCGCGTCGGCCACGCCCGCCGCGAGGTCGCGCCCGATCTCGACGGCGTCGAGCAGCGCGACGCGATCGCGACGCGCGAGGTAGGCCTCGAGATCCTCGCCGTCGAGCAGCTCGAGCGCGAGGAACGGGGCGCCGTCGCTCGCGATGCCCGCATCGAGCACGTCCACGATGTTCGCGCTCATCGCGCTCGCCGCGGCGCGGGCCTCGCGGAAGAAGCGCTCGACCATCTCCTGGTCGCGCGCGTGCCGCGGGTGCAGGACCTTCAGCGCCACCGCGCGTCCGGTCACGGCGTGCTTCGCACGGTACACGGTGCCGAACGCGCCTTGTCCGAGCTCGCGCTCGATCAGGTAGCGGTCGATCTGCGCCGGCATGGGCACACGCATGTCGTACGCGATCGACACGCGCTCGGGTAGCGCTGGTGTCGGAGAGATGGAGAACGTATCTCCGACTTCGAATCGGGCCGCGGGGAGGGGGGTCCGATGCTCAGACATACTCGGCCTTCGGCCTGCGTAGCTCGCCCTGGACCCCCCGCCCCCGCGTCCCTTCGGCTCTCGAGTCGATTGTTTCTCGGGCTCGGAGTCGTCCACTGGGTCGTGGACGTTCGGGTTGCGCACCGGGCGCTGCGACGCGAGCATCGGTGCATGGCGTCCGCTCTCGTCGTCCGCGCACGCGCGGCACTCTGCTCGTCGATCTTTGCCCTGCTCGTGGTGACCGCGGGCTGCGTGTCGCCGCCCGGCGGCCTCGACATGGACGGCGGCCGCTACATGCGCGAGGGTGGGCCGAGCCCGATCTTCCGGGAGTGCACCGGTGAGGCGGGCGCGAGCGACGGCAGCTGCGGCGAGGGCGGCGTCGCGCCGATGGATCCCGACGCTGGCAACGACGCGGGGCCGCCGCCTCCGCCCTGTAACCTCGTCACGTTCGAGTACACGGACGCGAGCGCGACCTCGGTGTGGGTGTCTGGATCCTTCGTCGCGGGCGCGGGGGGGATGTGGCCTGCGACGCCGGCGGCCGGTGCGCTCGCGATGACGAACGACGGCGCGGGGCACTGGAGCGTCGAGCACCTGATCGAGCCCACCGGCCGCCACACGTACAAGCTCATCATCGATGGCACGCGCTGGATCGCCGATCCCGGCAACCCCGTGAGCGAGGCCGATGGCTTCGGCGGACAGAACAGCGTGATCGAGGTCTGCAGCTCGAGCTGCGGCGACCTCGGCGAGTTCGACTGGCGCGACGCGGTCATGTACTTCGCGATGGTCGATCGCTTCCGCGACTCCGACGGTCGTCGCACCGAGGTGAGCGGTGCGACCGACGGCCCGATCGCCAGTGGCCAGTATCTCGGTGGCGATCTCGCGGGTGTCACCGAGCAGCTCCCGTACCTCGCGGACCTCGGCGTGACCGCGGTGTGGCTCAGCGCGCCCTACGAGAACCGCAACAGCGCGGGTGCCGCGATCGACCCGGGCTCCGATCCGCGCATGTACTCCGCGTACCACGGCTACTGGCCGTCGCCCGACGACGTCGACTACTCGGTGCCCACCAACCCCACGCCGCGTCCGCGCGTGGAGTCACGGATCGGCACCGACGCCGACCTCCGCACCCTCGTCGACACGCTCCACGCCACGACGGGGCGCGATGGGCACACCATGAAGATCCTCTTCGACTACGTGATGAAGCACGCAGACGCAGAGAGCGGTCTCTACCGCGCGCACCCCGACTGGTTCGTGAACCCCGTGACGACGTGCGCGCCCGATCGCTGGGACGACTCGTACTGGTCCACGCGCTGCTCGTTCACCACGTACCTTCCGTCGTTCGACTTCTACCAGGACGCGCCGCGCCGCTGGTCGGTGGACGACGCGACGTGGTGGGCCACCGAGTACGATCTCGACGGCTTCCGCCTCGACGCGGTGAAGCACATCCCCCTCTCGTGGCTCACGGATCTGCGCGATCACATCGACGCGGCCGTGCCGAGCCCCGCGGGCGGGCGCTTCTACATGGTCGGCGAGACCTTCGACTACTTCAGCCGCGACAACCTCCGCCGCTTCATCGATCCGGCCGAGATGCTCGATGGCCAGTTCGACTTCCCGTTCAAGCGCGAGCTCTGCAACGGCATGTTCCGCCCCGAGGGCAGCCTCGCGAACCTCAGCGCGTTCATGGACGGCAACGACTCGTTCTATGGATCGGGCGCGCTCATGTCGACGTGGATCGGCAACCACGACGTGCCGCGCGCGATCCACTTCGCGAGCCGTCAGATCGGCAGCTGCACCGAGGGTTCGAACCCCGGCAACGGCTGGAACCCGAGCGCCTACACGCAGCCCACCGACGCTGCGCCCTACGAGCGCCTCGGCCTCGCGTTCGTCGTGATGCTCACGAGCCCCGGCGTGCCGCTCCTCTACTACGGGGACGAGATCGGCCTCGCGGGCGGCGGGGATCCCGACAACCGGCGCATGATGCCGTGGGAGGACGAGGGCGACACGCTGCTCGCGCCCCAGATCGCGCTCCGGGAGACCGTGAGCACGGTGGCGCGCATCCGTGGCGAGAACCCCGTGCTCGGTCGCGGTCGGCGCAGCACGCTCTCGGTCGCGCAGGACACGTGGGTCTATCGCATGACCGGCTGTGGCAGCGCGGGCGCGAGCGACGTGATCGTCGCGATCAACCGCGCCGACACCTCGAACACCGTCTCGGTCCCCGCCGGAAGCTACGACGATCTCGTCTCGGGCACGGCCGCGAGCGGCGGCTCGATCTCGCTCCCGCCGCGGAGCTTCCGCATCCTGCGCGTGCGCTGACGCCCAGCGCGGCTCGCGCCCGGTCTCGCGCCCCTTCGAGCCTCGCAAGATCCCGGGAACACTAGGAAAATGTCGATATTCTGACGCGCGGCCCCGTTCGCGGAGCTCGCGCGTCGAGCGTCGATGCCGGTTGAGCCGGCGCGCGGCGAGCGTAGGGCCCCGGGGGCGCATCCGGCGCCTACGAGGAGGCTCGCGTGTCCGAACAGAAGTCAGCCCGTCACGTCTATCGATTCGGTGTGGGAGTCACCGATGGTCGCTCGTCGATGAAGGACCTCCTCGGAGGCAAGGGAGCGAACCTGGCCGAGATGGCCTTCGCGGGGCTGCCGGTGCCGCCCGGCTTCACGATCACCACCGAGGTCTGCGCGCACGTCGCGGGCGGGGCGAAGGGCAACACCGAGCTGACGCTGCCGAGCTGGCTCTGGCCCGAGATCGACGCGGCGATGGCCGAGGTCGAGCGCACGGTCGACGCGAAGTTCGGTGATGCCGACAAGCCGCTGCTCGTCTCGGTGCGCTCGGGCGCAGCGATCTCGATGCCGGGCATGATGGACACCGTCCTCAACCTCGGCTTGAACGACGAGGTGTGCGAGGGCCTGGCCAAGCGCACGGGCAAGGCGCGCTTCGCGTGGGACGCGTATCGCCGCTTCCTCCAGATGTTCGGCGACGTCGTGATGGGCGTGCCGCGCAGCGAGTTCGAGCACGCGCTCGACGCGGTGAAGGAGGCCAAGGGCGCCAAGACGGACCAGGAGCTCGACGAGGCCGCGCTCCGCGATGTGGTCAATCGCTTCAAGGCCATCTACCGCAAGCACACGGGGCACATGTTCCCCGAGTCGCCGCGCGAGCAGCTCGAGCGCTCGATCCTCGCCGTCTTCGGCAGCTGGAACGGCGATCGCGCGCGCAAGTACCGCGAGGTGCAGAAGATCCGAGGCCTCATCGGCACCGCGGTGAACGTGCAGGCGATGGTCTTCGGCAACACGGGCCCGCGCTCGGGAACGGGCGTGCTCTTCACGCGCAACCCGGCGACCGGCACCAAGGAGCTCTACGGCGAGTACCTGGTCGACGCGCAGGGTGAGGACGTCGTCGCCGGCACGCGCACGCCCTCGCCGATCGCGAAGCTCCACGAGGACATGCCCGTCGTGCACGAGCAGCTCGTGCAGCTGGCGGCGCGCCTCGAGTCGCACTTCAAGAACGTGCAGGACGTCGAGTTCACGGTGCAGGACGGTCGCCTCTACCTCCTCCAGACGCGTCACGGAAAGCGCACCGGCGCGGCGGCCGTGCGCATCGCGGTGGACCTGGTGGGCGAGGGCCTCGTCACGCGCGAGGAGGCCGTCGCGAACCTCGTCGAGCCCGCGCACGTCGACCAGCTCCTTCACCCGCACTTTGCCGACGAGACGGGCTACCGCAAGCAGGGGCGCGTGCTGAGCAAGGGCCTCGCGGCCTCGCCCGGTGCAGCGGTGGGTCGCGTGGTCTTCCACGCCGAGGACGCCGAGGCGTGGCGCGCCAAGGGCGAGCGCGTGATCCTCGCGCGCGTCGAGACGAGCCCCGAGGACGTGGCGGGCATGCACGCGGCCGAGGGCGTGCTGACGAGCCGCGGCGGCATGACGAGCCACGCCGCCGTCGTGGCGCGAGGCTGGGGCAAGCCATGCGTGGCGGGCTGCGGCGACATCATCATCGACTACCGCACCAAGACGCTCACGAACGGTCGCGTCACCATCAAGGAGGGTGACTGGCTCAGCCTCAACGGCACGACGGGTGAGGTGGTGGAGGGCAAGGAGACGCTCGCCGACGCGGTGGTGTCGGGCGCGCTCGAGACGTTCATGGAGTGGGTCGACGGCATGCGTGCGCTCCGCGTGCGCACGAACGCCGACACGCCCAAGGACGCGGCCGTGGCGCGGAAGTTCGGCGCCGAGGGCATCGGCCTCTGCCGCACCGAGCACATGTTCTTCGAGGACAGCCGCATCCTCGCGATGCGCCGGATGATCCTCGCCGACGACGAGAAGGGCCGCCGCGCGGCCCTGGCGTTGCTCCTTCCCGAGCAGCGCAAGGACTTCGCGGGGATCTTCCGCGCGATGGAGGGGCTGCCGGTCACGATCCGCCTCCTCGATCCGCCGCTGCACGAGTTCCTGCCGAACGACGCCGTGCAGCAGGATCAGGTCGCGAAGGCGACGGGCATGCACGTCGAGCGCGTGCGCCAGCGCGTCAACGCGCTCCACGAGTCGAACCCCATGCTGGGCCATCGCGGCTGCCGTCTCGGCATCACGCACCCCGAGATCACCGAGATGCAGGCGCGCGCGATCTTCGAGGCTGCGTGCGAGGTGCAGGCCGAGGGCAAGAAGGTGCTGCCCGAGGTGATGGTGCCGCTCGTGGGCACCGTCGCCGAGCTCGTCGATCAGAAGAAGCTCGTGATCGCGATGGCGGAGCAGGTCTTCACCGAGAAGGGCATGCGCGTGCCCTATCACGTGGGGACGATGATCGAGGTGCCCCGCGCCGCGCTCGTGGCGGACAAGATCGCGGCCGAGGCCGAGTTCTTCTCGTTCGGCACCAACGACCTCACGCAGATGACGCTCGGCTACAGCCGCGACGACATCGCGAGCTTCGTCCCGCGCTACCTCGATCGCGGGATCCTCACCGACGATCCGTTCCAGTCGATCGACACCGAGGGCGTCGGTCAGCTGGTGCGCATGGCCTGCGAGCGCGGACGCGCGACGCGCAAGGACCTCCACCTCGGCATCTGTGGCGAGCACGGCGGCGATCCGCGCTCGATCACGTTCTTCGCCGATGTCGGTCTCGACTACGTGTCGTGCTCTCCCTTCCGCGTGCCCGTCGCGCGCCTCGCGGCCGCGCAGGCGGCGCTCCGCGGCAAGGTGAAGGCCAAGCAGGGCGAGGCCTGAGGCTCCGGTAGCGCTCACCGATCCGCTCGATTCCCGAGGGAAGTCGACGGATCGGTGCGTCGGCTCGGTCGGCGCGGACACGCTCATGCGTGGGTATCGCGCCGATCGGGCGGCTTCGGCGTGTCCCGATCGCGCGCTCGCCTCGCGGAGCTGGCCCGTCGCGGTGAAGACCTCTGATCGACTTCACGGATCCAGGGGACCAAGCGACGCGGATGTCCCTTCTGGGGATCGCCGGGAATCGTCCGCGATCTCCCTGTGCCCCCTCGCTTCGCGCACCCTCGAGTCAGGGCGCGCTCACGCACGTGCCCTCGACGCACGCGAGGCCGGCCGTGCAGGAGAGATCGCGACCGAGGCGTGTGCTGCACACGCCCTCGATGCACTCGTACTCGGCCCGCGGATAGCTCACCCGACCGCAGCGCTCTCCTCGTGTCGCGACGGGCTCGGTGCAGCGCGGTGGCTCGTAGAGGGTGTTGCAGAATCGAGGCTCGTCGCACGCGGGTGTGCAGCGAGGGCCCTCCTCCGTGGCTTGCTCGACGGTGCTCTCTCCGATGGCCCAGCCCACGAGGCCGCAGCCCAGGCAACAGGTACCCATCGCGCTCCGCTGCGCCTCGTCGCACGCCGCGGGCAGCGCGGCGATCGCGACGAGGAGCAACGTGGCCACGCGTCGTCGCCTGCGTCGATCAGCCGAGCGCGGCATCGATGTAGCTCGCCGTGCTCGCGCGCAGGCGTGCGGCGCGGGCGCTCGCGCTCTCCTCCACGATCGTCTCGTCGGGCGTCACACGGAACAAGGGCTGTCCCTTCTGCACGATCGTTCCGTCGCCCGAGACGAGCACCTCGTCCACCGTGCCCGCGAACGGCGCGAGCACCTTGTTGAACATCTTCATCACCTCGATCACGTAGAGCGGCTGCCCGACGGAGAAGTGGCTGCCCTTGCTCACGAGCGGCGGCAAGTGCGGCGCCTCTTGCGCGTAGAACATGCCGCCCGAGACCGAGACGATGCGATCGGCCTGCGTGCGCGGCGGCGGCGCGAGCACCTTGCGCATGCGGCCCTGGAGCTCCTTGTCGAGCAGGCGCGGCGGGATGGTGATGAAGAGATCGTCCTCCACGCGGAGCTCGTAGAAGCCCGTGCGGACGCCGAGGAGCGGGAGCACGTCCATCGTCTCGAGGCCTGCCGAGAAGCCCGCGTGCGCGGCGCGCACACGCTGCCAGCTCGCGCGGTCGAAGCCGTGCGGCGGCTCGGGGCTCTCGAGACGCGCCGAGATCGTCTCCCACGCGCTCGTCGGGAGGCCGAGGCGCTCGGCGAGCGTGCGGTAGAAGCCGAGGCCGCGCTCGAGGAGGGCGCGATCGTGATCCCAGATCACGTGCGCGGCGGGCACGCCGTCGCGGTGGTCCATGTTGAGGAGCCAGTAGGTGTCCTCGAGCACCTCGAGCGGGTTGCGCGTCCAGACGATGCGCGCGCCCGCGCCCTCACCCACCACGCGGAACGAGGTGCGGTGACGCGAGAGCCAGCCCGAGAGCACGTGCGGCTCCTCGAAGAGCGCGTCCATCGGCCGACGCAGGAGCGTCTCTCGCAGCTGGAGGATGCGTCGCGTCGCCGTGAGCGCGGACTTGCCCGCCTCGCCTCCGGCCCGCCCCGCGCGCTCCACGAGCGCGGCGCCGATCGTCTGGAAGTAGAGGTCGAGGTCGATGCTCTCGATCGCCTCGGCCAGCAGGCCCACCTGCGCGAGGTAGGGCATGACGAAGCGTGTCGTCGGCTTGGCCCACACGTCCTGGCCGAGGAACCAGTGCACGAGGCCGTAGTGGAAGGCGTTGTTGGTCTGGAGGTCGGTGCCTCGCAGCTTCATGCGCCGCAGGATCTCGCAGAGGCGTACGTAGCTCTCGCGACGCGCGTGCCCGTAGGTGACGAGGAGCGCGATGTTCGAGTCGTAGGCGCCGGCGAGCCGGTAGTGCACGAAGACGCCGGTGTCGGGGTTCTTCGCGCAGATGCCCTGATCGTCGCGGATCTCGTGCTCGATCGGGCTCGTCCAGTTCTGGATGAGGCCGCCCGCGTGGGGCGCGAGCGAGCGATCGGTCGCATTGAGGCGAGACTCCACCGCGGCGCCGTGGCGCGGCAGGCGCGTGGGTCGCGGGAGCCTCTCGCCGTGGCGCGCCAGGAGCACCATCGCCTCGACGATCGAGCGCACGTCGAAGTGATCGTGGCGATCGTCGGGGTTGGTGAAGCGCAGCGCGTAGCAGAGCTCCGAGACGCGGTGCTCCACCTGGATGCGCGTGTTGACCTCCATGAAGTAGTGGCCCGACTCGCCGCGGCCACCGTTCACGATGCACTCGAACGTCGAGGCCGAGTCGAGGCCCACCGCGAGCCCGAAGCGCTCGGCCTCCTCCTCCATCTTGCGCAGCGTCGCGAGGTCACCCTCGAGGGCCTCGGCCGCGCGCGCACGGCCTGCGCCGCGCGCCTCGCCGATCGCCGCCTCGAGGCCTTCTTGCGTCACCGACACCTCGAGCAGCTTCTGCTCGTGCATCTGGAGCGAGCAGTCGCGTCCACCGAGCGAGATGCACCAGTGCCCGTTGCCGAGGAGCTGGATCTCGTTGTGGCGGGTCTCCTCGATGTTGAGCTCGAGCACGAGGTTCTTGTCGTCGCCGACGCCCGTCGCCTTCACCTCCGAGAGGATCTCGCGCACCGCGCCCGGCGCCGCCTTCGCGGCCTCGAGCGCCGCGGCGCGACGCTCCTGCACGCCGCCCGCGACGTCCGTCCCGCCGAGGATGCGCTGGCCCTTGCCGCCGCCGCCGCCGATCGCCTTGAGCCGCACGCGCT
>JAIBCE010000376.1 GCA_019694315.1 Sandaracinaceae bacterium | reverse complement strand
GAGCTCCTCGATCACGCTCGGAGGTGTGTGCGCGTGGAACGCGCGGAGCGGCGTGCCGATCGCGTGGTGCGTGAGCAGCGTCCGCGAGCGCCGCGTGTCCTCGGCGAGCACGAGCTCGCACTCGCGCAGCACGCGGATCGCGCGCAGCGTGATGTCTTCGAGGTTGCCGATCGGCGTGGCGACGACGAAGAGGCGGCCGGCAGCGGGGGACGTCATCGCGACCATCCTGCGCTCGGGCCCGCGCGCGCGCCAAACCTACGGGAGCTGGGGCCGGTCGCAGGGCAGCCCCCCGCGCTCGGCCGCGAGCTGCGAGGGCTCGCCGCAGCGGTAGTCCACGTGCACCACGCATGCGCTCTCGTAGCGGATCGCGCGGCAGTCACCCTGAGGGTAGTGGCACACCTCCGTCCACGGCACGTCCGGCTCGGGCTGCCCCTCCTCGCCCTGCGCGAGGCTGTAGCCGCGGGTCTGGGGGATCTCCCAGCTCGTCAGCGGTCCCACGCGCAGGAGCGCCTCTTCCCACGTCGGCGCGCAGCCCGCGGCCACCTGATCCTGGCGCGACGGTGCGGTCGGCGCGCCGCTCGACCCGACGGCGCTCGATCCGCTGCTGCTCGAACCGGGGCCGCTCGCGGAGGCTCCGCCGCAGCCCTGTACCAGCGCCGCCATCATCACGAGGGCTCGCGCTGCGCCTCGGTCGTTCATCGGAGCGCGCTCTTCTCCACCTGCGACTCCAGGTACACGCGGATCTTGTCCTGGAGGCGCTTCTCGAGCTGACGCACGCGCTCGCGGCTCACGCCGAACTGATCGCCCAGCTCCTGCAGCGTCTTGGGCTCCTCCGCCACGAGCCGCTCGGTGAAGATGATCGCGTCCTTGCCCGTGAGCGTCCTGCCGAACTCGTGGATCTTCTCGGTGAGGATCTCGTTGAGCTCTCCCTGCGCGAGCGCCTCGTCGATCGGGCCCTGCTCGGAGGCCATCATCTCGATGCGCGTCGTGGGGCGACCGTCCGAGCCCTGCGAGAGCGGCGCGTCGAGCGAGACCTCGGCGCCCGAGAGGCGTCGGTCCATCGACACCACCTCCTCGGCGGGCACGTCGAGCTTCTCCGCGATGAGCTCCGGCGTGGGATCGATGCCGAGCGCCGCGAGCTTGGCCTTCTCCTTCTTCAAGTTGAAGAAGAGCTTGCGCTGCGCCTGCGTGGTGCCGAGCTTCACGAGGCGCCAGTTGTTCAGGATGAAGCGCAGGATGTACGCGCGGATCCACCACGCTGCGTAGCTCGAGAGCTTCACGCCGCGGTTCGGGTCGTACTTCTTCACGGCCTGCATGAGGCCGATGTTCCCCTCCTGCACGAGGTCGAGGATGTTCCGGTACGCGCGCCGATAGTCGAACGCGATCTTCACGACGAGGCGCAGGTTCGACGTGACGAGCTTCTTGGCCGCCTCCACGTCGCCCGTCTGCGTGTAGCGCGTGGCGAGCTCGTGCGTCTCCTCGGGCGTGAGCAGCGAGTAGCGCTGGACGTCGCGCATGTAGGCCTGCAGGGGATCCTGCGTGGCGATGGAGACCGCGTCCTGACGCGCGAGCGCGGTGCTCTTGGAGATGCGTCCCGCGAGCTTCTTGTCGTCGTCGAGCGAGAAGTCGACGTCGCCCTCGAGCTCTGCCTCCGCAGGCTCGCCCTCGTCACCGACGAGCTCGCCCTCGATCACCTCGCCTTCGAGCGCCTCGTCGTCGCCGCCCTGCGTGCGAGCGGGCGGCCCTTCGGGCTCCGCGTCCGCGTCGTCGTGGTGCTCGTCGCGATCGTCGACGAGCTCTCCGTCGAGCGCGTCGTCCTCGGGCCTGGGGGCTGCTCGTCGGGTCGCCATGAAGGGGAGCGAGAACGTGCGCTCGCGTGGGTCTGGCCGCAACCCCTCACGGAGTGGGGGCATTCCCAGAGGCGGGAGGGCCGGAGGGCGAGGGCGTGTCGGCGGCCGGCGCCGCGTCGGCAGGTGTCGGGGGCGGGACGCGCACGAAGATCTCGTCGTCGAATTCCGCAGGCCCGAGCGAGGCCCAGCGATCGCGCGCGTTCCGGAGCGCGGTCGCCTCCGTGCTGTCGCCGCGCACGTACGCCCACTCCGCGTGGAGCTCGTCGAGACGCGCGAGGAACGGCGCTCCGCCTGCGTACGGCACGTAGTACACGCGGTTCGAGAAGTCGTCGTTCCACAGGTTGCCGACGAAGCCGATGTCGTCGGTGAAGATCGCCACGTCTCCCGCCGCGAGATCCTGATCGCGCCTGCGTCGCACGTCCGTCGGCAAGAGGCAGTGGCTCGTGTCGGCGAGGTTCCGTTCCTCGAGCGACATCGTGGAGAGCTCGAGCGCCTCGGACACCGTGACGTCCCACGCGGGGATGGCCCAGAGCAGCGTGAGCCCGTTCAAGACGAGCATCGCGCCCATCGCCGCCTCTTCGATGCGCGTGCGCGCGCCCTCGGCGAGCCACCACGCGATCACCACGAGCGCCGTCGCAGGAAAGGCCAGGCTGAAGCGCGCCCAGTGGTGCCCGGGCGAGGCCACCTGCACGAGGAGGCCGAACACCAGACAGAAGCCGAGGGCCGTGAGCGCCGTGCGTCGCGTCGGGCTCCGCAGCGACTCGATCCACGTGCGCAAGAGCGCGGGCGCGGCCACGAGCAAGAGCGGCGCCGCCACGAAGGGCAGGCTGTAGCCGTACGCGTGTCGTCCGGTGTCGTGATAGTTCTCGCCGATCTGCGGGGGGCCGGTGAGCTCGTTCCACACGTAGTCGAAGTCACGCTGCATGTGCCCCGCATCCACCGTGCCCTCGAGCCGTACGCCGAAGAGCGCGCTCTCGTAGGTGATGGGCCAGAGCGGGTTGTGGTGGACCACGTAGTTGCGGAGGTACGTGGGAAGCGCGTAGAGCGAGGCCACCACGAACGCGCCCACGAAGCTCGTGAGCAGGCGCGGATCGAGCGAGGCGATCGCGCGAAGGAGCAGCCAGGCGCCGAGCATCGCGCCGAACACCGCGCCGTTGGCCTTGACCGCGCCGAGGATCCCGAGGGCCACGCCCGCCATCCACACGTCGCGCGCGCGCAGCTCGATGCGCGAGACGAAGTGGAGGGCGATCACCGTGGCCGTGAGCACCGAGAGATCCACGTACGTGCTGCGGAGCTCGAGCGCCGCGCCAGGGATCGTCACCGCCACCACGGCCACGCCCACGCTGCTCGACTGCGAGGCGCCGTGACGACGCGCGAGCGTGAACACACCGAGGGCGGCCACGAGCAGCGCGAAGCTCGGCACCACGTCGACGAGGCGTCGGTCGTAGAGCGCGCTCGCCCAGAGCATCAGGTTCTCGGCGGCCCGCGGGTAGCCGTTGACCATCTCGAGCATCGGCTGCACCTCGATGTTCGAGAAGCCGTGGTTCTGGAGGGCGAAGCCCACCATCGGCTCGTGGTACCAGAGGCCGTCCCAGGCGCCCGATGGCGCGAGCCAGGCCACGTACACCGTCCAGAGCGCGAGGCCCCAGAGCCATACGTAGCCGAGCGTGGCCACGCTCCGCACGCGATACAGTTGCCGCGCGAGGGTCACCGGCGCGATCACCAGCTCGCGCGCGTCGAGCCAGAGCTGCGTGCGCGCGGGGCCGCGCGTGGTCCCGAACGAGAGCGCCGCGACGATCGCGCTCGCCGCGAGCGCGAGCCCTACCATCGAGACCCGATCGAGGTGACCGCTCCAGCCGAGCGCGTAGATCGCGCCCTCGATGATCCCCGTCGCGATCAGCGTGGTCGCGAGGCCCCGCTCGGCAACGCACTCGGGCGCGCGCGACGCTGGGTACAGACGCGCCGCACCGAGCGCCGAGCCGGCGAAGACGAGCGCGGTGACGACGAGGAGCAGCACGGAGCGTCGAGGTTACGCCTTGGCGACGCGACGCCAGTGTCCGAGCAGCGTCCAGCGCGTCCAGGGGATGTCGATGTCCACGAGCTCCATGCCGGGTCCCACGTCTAGGTCGCGCAGGCGCCTGCGATCGAACTTCGACGGATGGATGTGCGCGCGTGTGTAGCCGTCCCTTCGGGCCACCCACTCGAGCACCGTGCGCTCGAGGAGCCCGAGCGAGCTGTCGAGGCCGTAGTTCGGCGTCGAGAGCACGAGGGCACCGCCCACCTTCACGCGCTCTGCGAGCATGCGTGCCCACGGCGCGGGATCGGGCAGGTGCTCGACCACTTCCTTCGCGAGCACCACGTCGAAGTCGCCCGCGAACGCGCCCTCGCTCGGGAGCGCGTTCTCCGAGGGGCACACCGCGAGGCGATCCTTCATCTCGGGAAAGAGGCGCTGGCTCTCCTCGATCGCCTGCGGATCGAGGTCGCAGCCGTAGAACGTCACGCCGTCGATGCCCGGAAAGAACGGCTCGAGCCCGCAGCCCACGACGAGCACGCGCGCGCTCCGGCCCTGTCGACGGCCCACGTCTTCGAGCACGCGCTTGAAGCCGTCGATGAGCGGCCGGTGATAGACGGACCACGGAAAGCGGTCCTTGCGCGCGTGGTTCACGAAGTACGGAGCTGCGGTCATCGAGCGCTGTCCCGGAGTGGCAAGCGGGCGGGAAGAGGACGGTACGGAGCTGCGGTCATCGAGAGGTTCCGAGCACGGGTAGGGGCGGGGCCGCTCGGTCGCTCACTTCTTGCGCGCGTGGACGACGATCTCGCCGGGCTTCATCGACTCGATGTCGCGACGCATGGCCGCAGCGAGGAGCCGCACGACGGTCTTGGGCACGAACGCCAGCGCGCGGCGCACCGGCGGCATCAGCGTCCAGTGTCCGGTGAGGCGCTTCACGAGCCAGCCCGAGACGCTCGGGTAGAGGAGCACGTCGAACGCACCTGCCACGCCGCTCGACACGATCGGCTCCACGCGATCGATCGCGAAGCCGGCCTCGCCGAGGAGCTCGGCCCAGCGCTTGGCGTCGTAGAGGTGGACGTGGTGGAAGACGTTGTCGAGGCCGTCGCGGTAGCTGCGCGCGAGGCCGCCGAGGCCCACGGAGTCGAGGATCCGCGGCACGAGCAGCTCGTGCGTCCAGTCCGGCGTCGGCACGATCAGCACGAACGGCGCGCCCGGCGCGAGCGAGCGCGAGATCGTGCGGAAGGCGCCCGCGATGTCGGGCACGTGCTCGAGCGAGCAGTTCGCGATCGCGCTCTTGAAGTAGCCCTCGGGCAGATCGCTCGTGGTGATGCTGCCGCAGATGAGCGTCGAGTAGGTCGCCGTCGACTGTGCGCGGCGGATCTCGTTGGGGTTGATGTCGATGCCCCAGACCTGGCGCTCCGGGTAGCAGAGGCGCGCGAAGATGCCGTCGCCGCAGCCCACGTCGAGGATGGGCTCGGGCAGCTCCACGCCGCGCATCGCGGCCAGGCGCACGCACTCGCGCAGGGCGAGCGCGGCGGGCGCATAGGCGAAGTAGTCGCCGAAGAACTCGAGGCCCAGCTCGTCATCGCCCTGCATGCGCGCGTGCGCACGCTCCACGGCGGGATCCTTGGGCTCGGCAACGCTGCCGTGGCCGTTCGTCGAAGCGCGTCGTTCCGTCACTGTGGGCTGTTCCGGGAAAGGGGGGGCCGGGGAAGAAGGGCGCGGAGTATAGAGCGCGCCCTCGCGGCGCGCGACCGGTGGTGCAGGGAGGCGCTACGATGCCGCCATGGCACGCACCCGCCCACGCGCTCTCGGGGCCATCGCCCTGCTGGTCGTGTCGAGCGGAGTGGGGGTGTGGGCCTCGGTGCCGCGCAGCCTCGGCGCGGGCGAGCGCGCCGCGCTCGCGAGCCTGCTCGGGCGCGTCGGCGCCGGGATCGAGGAGGCGGACGCGCGCTGGTCGCGCGTGGCGCCCCAGCTGTCGTCCCTCGAAGCCGCAGACGCGCGCTGCCCGATCGAGTGGCACCCGCCCGCGGCGCCCGCGTCCTTCGGCCCCGAGCGCTGGGTCACGGTTCAGCGCGCAGGTCTGCCTTCGCGCAGCCAGCTGGCCGAGGGGCTTCGTGGAGCGCGCGCGCAGCTCCATCCGGACGCTGCGTACACGCCCGCGGGCGCGGAGGATCTCCTCGCCCGCGCGCGCGGCCTCGCCGCGAGCCCGCCGCCGGAGCTCGTCCTCGTGGTGACGAGCCTCGTGGCTCCCGGCCTGGGGGTGCTCGACCCGAGCGACACCTACGAGCTCGAAGGAACCGTGTTCCTCGTGGGTGACGAGGTGGTCTGCGCCGCAAGGGTGCGATCCTTCGCGGAGGCCTGGCAGGTCGAGCTCGAGGCGGACGCAGGCGCCGAGGGCGGCACCTCCTCGCGCCTCGAGCCGGAGCGCGTGGCGCTTCGTTGGGCCCGCGGAGAGGCCGTGCGTGCGCTCGACCTCGGCCTCCGCGTGCGACGCGCGCCGAACGAGTCGAGCGCTCGCGAACGGTGAGCGCTCGGCGCGATCGGGCGGCGGACGACTCCGCGAGGTTGTCGTCGATCGTTCGCGGGAGCTGCGCTGGTGTCACGGCGCTGCAGGCGGTAGCGGCGGCGCGAGCTCGGGCTCCACGAAGCGCGCCCCGATCCACGTGAAGCTCGCCGTGGGCGCGAGCGCGCGGAGCTCGAGACGCGGCGAGCTCACGAAGAGCGTGAGGCGGCTCGTGCGCTCGTCCACGCGTGCCGCGCTCTCTCCGTCGGCCGTGCGCAGGGTGGCGACGCAGTGCTCGCACTGCAGGTAGCTCGGCCCCTCGAGCGTCCGATCGTCGAGCTCGAGGAGGTAGCGGGCGTGCAGGCTCGCGTGGCTGAGCTCGAGCGCGGGCGCTGGCACGGGCCAGCCCACGTGCCAGTCGCGCAGCGTGTAGCTCACGATCGAGCGCAGCACGGCGCCGTCGGGGCAGCGAAAGACGCGTCCCCACGACGACGGCGTGCACGCGCGCTGACCACCCGCGTCGACCACGAAGAGGCGCGGCGTGGGGCGGAGCGCAGTCAGGTGGAGGCTCTCGGTGACGGGTGCGCGCGCCCGCACGACGAGCGCGCCGAGCACCGCCGCGAGCGCGAGCGCGACGAGGGGCCCGAGCGCGCGGGCCTCGAGGAAAGGGCGCGCGAGCGAGGTGAGGAGAGCGCGTGTGGGTGGCCATGCGAGGGCGGCGCCGAGCAGCAGCGCGAGCAGGCTGAGCGGCAGGCCCGCGTGGTCCGAGGCGAGGGCGCCGTCGGCGCGCACGCGCGTCGTGCCCGGCGCGAGCCAGAGCGCGACCGCGTGCTCGAACGTCGGGTTCGGATCGTCGATCTCGGGCGCGCCGACGGGCATCGCGTACA
>JAIBCE010000375.1 GCA_019694315.1 Sandaracinaceae bacterium | reverse complement strand
GACTGGCTCGAGCCGAGCCTGCGCGAGCGCCTCGTCACGGTGCCCCTCCCGAACTTCGAGGCCTCGGATGCCGAGGCGTATCTCGCGGTACGCGAGGTCCCGGCGGACCGGCGCGAGGCGCTCGTGGCAGCGACGCACGGCCACCCGCTCGCGCTGGCGCTCGCGGCCGAGGCGCCCGAGGCGGTGCTCCTCGATCCCGACAAGCCCAGGCCCGACGTGTGGCGCGTGCTCCTCGACGGCCTCGTCGATCGATCCATGACCGCCGCGCAGCGCGAGGCGCTCGAGTGCATCGCGGTCGTGCCCGCGCTCACCGAGTCGCTCCTGCGTCACCTGCGCCCGGAGCTCGACGCCCGCCAGGCCTTCGACTGGCTCGAGGCGCGCGGCTACGTCCGCGCCGCCCGCGAGGGCCTGGTCCTGCACGATCTCGTGCGCGACGTGATGACGCTCGATCACGGCTTCCGCGATCCCGAGCGGCTCTCGGGGCTCGCGACGCGCGCGATGGAGTACTACGCGACCGATCTCGAGCTCGGCCGCGGCGACACGCTCGCGCGCGCGCACGCGCTCGCGTGGCTCTTCGCGCACCTGCCAGCCGTGCGCCGCACCTTCGAGAAGGCCGCGCACGAGCTCTACGTCGACGGGATGCGCAGCGCGGATCGCGACGCCATCGCGGCCCTCATCGCGCGCGTGGACGGCCCCGAGACGCAGCGCATCTGGGAGGCGAGCCTCGCGCACGACCCACGAGAGACGTTCGTGGCGCGTGATGCGGCCCGCCAGATGCGCGGCATGTGGCTCGAGCAGCGCCTCTCGGTGGAGGGCGCCAGCGACGCGCTGGCCGCGCACGATCCCGCCGTGCGCATCGCCCTCGAGGCGGCGCGCGCGCTCGAGCTCACGCCGGGTCAGGTGGGCTCCATGCAGCGCCTGCAGCTCGACGTGGAGGCCGAGCGCGGCATCGGCGCGACGATCCACCTGCGCGTGGCCCACGACGCGCGCGTGCTCCTCACCACACCGGAGCTCGCGGTGCGCTGGATCGTGGCGCCGGCGGCCTTCTCGTGGGCGAAGGTGTGGGAGTCGCGCGGCTACGTGCGCCTCGCCACACCGTTCACGCTCGACGCGAAGGAGTACGCGGTCTGGCAGCTCGATCTCCGCGGCGCGCGCGCGGCCGACTACGTGCGCGCGGCCTTCCGGGGCAGCGGCGCGGTGCCCTTGACGGGCAGCCGACCGCCCCCCGTGGCGATCGATCTCGCGAGCCTCCGACGCGCGCTCGAGAGCGCGGCCGACCCGCACACGTTCGCCCGCAGCGAGCTCGCTGCGCATCCGTCGTTTCGCGCCTCGGATCCCGACGCGGGCGTGGCGCGCTTCCGCGAGCGCATCCGTCGGGAGCTCGAGACGCTCGGTCAGACGAGCCGTGGCGCGAAGTGGCGCCGCGCGGTCGAGGCGACCTACCTCGAGCTGCCCCAGCGCTCGCAGGAGGCCGTGGCCGAGGCCCTCGATCTCCCGTTCCGCACCTACCGGGATCACCTCACCGCCGGGCTCCGCGAGCTGCTCGCGCGCCTCGTGTGAGGGCAGCTCGTCACGATCAGCTCGTGGCGCTCCGCAGCTTGCTGCGGTGGTAGCCGTACGCGAAGTACACGACGAGGCCGATCGCGAGCCAGATGCCGAAGCGCTCCCAGGCCATCGGGGGCAGGCCCGCCATCGTGAACACGCACGCGGCCGCGCCGAGGGGCGCGACGCCCCACACGAAGGGCACGCGGAAGGGGCGCTTGCGATCGGGATCGACGACGCGCAGCACCATCACGCCGAGGCACACGAGGAAGAAGGCGAAGAGCGTCCCGATGTTCGTGAGGTCGTACGTGGCGTCGTCGTCGACCACCAACGAGCCGAGCGCGACGAGGCCGCCGGTCCCCATCGTGAGCAACCACGGTGTGCGGTACTTCGGGTGGAGCTTCGCGGCCTGCTCGGGGAGCAGGCCATCGCGCGCCATCGCGAAGAGGATCCGCGGCTGGCCGTACTGGAACACGAGCAGCACCGCCGAGAGCGCGATCACCGCGCCCGCCGACACGATCCAGCCCGCGACCGGCAGGCCCACGTTCTCGAGGGCGAACGCGAGCGGATCGCCGTGCTGGTTGAGCTCCTGCCACGGCGCGAGCCCCGTGAGCACGAGGCCCGTGAGCACGTAGACGACGGTGCAGATCGCGAGCCCCCCCAGGATGCCGATCGGCATGTTGCGCTGGGGGTTCTTCGTCTCCTCGGCCGCGGTCGAGATCGCGTCGAAGCCGATGTACGCGAAGAACACGATCGCGGCGCCCTGCCACACGCCGGTGAAGCCGTTCGGGAAGAACGGCGTGTAGTGGTGCGTGTCGATCTGCGTCGCGCCCACGCCGATGAAGAGGGCGAGCACGATGAGCTTCACGATCACCATCACGTTGTTCACCGTGGCGCTCTCCTTGGCGCCGAGGAGGAGGATCCACGTCACGGCGAGCACGATCACGAACGCAGGCAGGTTCACGAGCACCGGGATGCCCGCGACCATCGGGGCGTTCTCGAGCAGCGCCTGCATGTCGGTGTTGCCCGCGGCGGCCTGCTGCACCACGTCGCCGTAGCCGTGCGCGAGCCACGCGGGGAGGTGGATGCCGAAGGCCTCGAGCAGCGTGCCGAAGTAGTTGCCCCACGAGATCGCCACCGCGACGTTGCCCACGGCGTACTCGAGGATGAGGTCCCAGCCGATGATCCACGCCACCAGCTCTCCGAGCGTCGCGTACGTGTACGCGTAGGCGCTGCCCGCCTGCGGGATCATCGAGGCGAGCTCGGCGTAGCAGAGCGCGCAGAGGCCGCAGACCACGCCGAGCAGGATGAACGACACGACGAGCCCGGGGCCCGCGCCCGCGCGGACGACCTCGCCGTCGTGGATCTCGCCGGCCGCCGCGGTGCCGACCGCGCCGAAGATGCCGGCGCCGATGACCGCGCCGATCGCGAGGAAGATGAGGTCCCACGCGCCGAGCGTGCGCTTCATCTGTCCCTCGCCCTCGTGGCCCTCGGGCGCGAGGTCGGCGATGGGCTTGCGGCGGAGGAGCTGTCTCATGCCGCGGAGCATCGCGGAGGCGGGGCAGCGGGGGAAGGGGCGTCGGAGGCCTGGCCCCCGAGAGCACGGTGGAGGGCGAGGGTGGAGCACGGGCGCTCGGGGATGCGCCCCCGGTGGCGCGAGCGACGCCTCGCCCGCGTTTGATCGATCCGAAGCGCGGGCCCGCGCGTACGCCTCTCGTGAGCACCCAGCACCTGCAGCGACAGCACGCCGAGCTCACCGCGCTCGCCGCCGAGATCGTCCGACTCCTGCGCCCGGAGGTGGTCGAGGCCGATCCCCGCACCATCCGCATCCTCGTCGCGCGCTTCGCAGGCAAGCTCCGCGTGCACGACCGCATGGAGTCGCGCGGGCTCTATCCCGCGCTGCTCGTCGACGAGCGCGAAGAGGTGCGCGCGGCCGCCACGCGGCTCAAGCAAGAGCTCGGCGGGCTCTACGCCTTCTTCGACGGCTACGAGCGTCGCTACCCGGACGCGAGCTCGCTCGCCCGCGATCCCAAGCGCTTCATCGCCGACACGCTCGAGATGCTCGCGGTGCTCGGCAAGCGGATGCAGCGCGAGAACCGCGAGCTCTACGCGCTCCTCGGGTGAGCGCGCGGGCGGCTCGTCCGCGTCAGGGGTTGCTGATGTCCACGTCGAGCGTGAAGGGGCCCTGGTTGCCCTCGGCGTAGCCGTCGACGAACACGAAGTACGTGCCCGGCTCGAGGATCGTCTCGACCATCGAGTGGCGGTTGTCGCCCGCGTCGTCGTTGCAGCCGAGCTCGGTCACCGCGTCGAGGCAGTCGCGGCGCAGGTACACGACGCCGTCCCAGCCCGTCTGCTCGCTCGAGAGGCGCACGAGCGAGCGGCGACGCACCTGGAGCCGGTAGATGAGGTCGGGGCTCCGCGCCTGGCCGCCGCAGCTCGCCTGGAAGCGATCCGTCGAGCCCGTGGTGTCGGCGCGCACCTGCGTGCCGGGGCGGATCATCGGCGCCGCGCGGCAGGCCTGCTCGAGCGCGCCGAGGTCGTCGAGCTGCAGGGACACGCTCGCCGTGCCGAACGCGTTGGCGTCGGTGCCGTCGACCACGAGGAAGTACGTGCCGGGGTTGAGCGTCTGATCGAGCGCGCCGCCGCTCATGGCCGAGAGGCACGCCACCTCGCTCCGCGCATCGCCGCACGTGCTCTGGAGGTACATGACGGGCGGGTGCTCGCTGTCTTGTCCGAAGCTCGCGCGGACGCGCGTGCGCGAGCGCAGGTCGAGCCGGTACGTCACGTCGGGCGAGCCCTGGCCGCCGCAGCTGCCGGCGTTGTCGTCGGCGAAGCGCATCGTGTCGGCCGTGATGGGCTGACCCGGCTGGTAGGGGATCGCGGTCGCGCACGTGTCGCCCGCTGCGCCCGTGCCCCCGCTCGGCGCGAGCTCCACGTCGAGCGTGTAGTCGCCCGCGGCGCCCGGGCTGCCCATCGAGGCGTAGCCGTCGGCGAAGACGTAGTAGCGACCGGGCTGGAGCGTGGCGGTGGTGAGCGAGTGGCGCGTGTCCTGGAAGTCGTCGTTGCACGCGAGCTCGCTCGACGCGCTGGCGCAGTCGGAGCGCACGTACACGACTCCGTCGTGCGAGCTCTGCATGCGGAAGCGCGCGCGCGAGGGCTGTGCCACATCGAGCGTGTACACGCGATCGGCGCCGCGGCCGGCGCACGAGCCCTCGAACGAGCTCGTCTGGCCCATGGTCGATCCCGACACCGGCTGGCCCGGCACGAGCGGCGTGGCTGCGCGACAGAGCTCTCCGGGCGGCTGGAGCGGCGTGGCCGCGAAGCTCACCTCGTACTCGCCCGAGCCCGTGCCGAAGCCATCGACCACGAGGTAGTACGTGCCCGGCTCGAGCGTGGCGGAGGCCTCGGAGTGCGAGGTGGAGGGCGCGTCGTCGTTGCACGCGAGCTCGCTCCGCAGATCGCCGCACGCGCCCAGGATGTAGAGCGCGCCGTCGTACATGGAGTCGAGCGACGCGGTGACGAGCGAGCGCTGCTCGACCACGAACGAATACACGTGCTCGGGCGCCGTGCCGCCGCTGATGCAGCTCGCCGAGGTGACGGAGTCGCCCGTGGACGTGTTGCCGCGTCGGCGCTCGCTCGCCGCGAGCTGCCAGGGCTCGTCGCACGTGCCGGGGCCGCCGTGCGGAGGCGGAGCGACCGGCCCGACGGGACCCTCGACGGGACCAGGCCCCGGCCCCGCGTACGTGCGTGCGCCTCCCGACCACGACGTGGCGAGGTAGCCGCCGCCGCCGCGGGTCATGTGCACCGCGACCTGATAGCGGCCCGCGTACGGCGGGCAGAACTGCGTGGCGGCCTGTGCGTCCTGGGTGCGGTCGCGCGCCAGCTCGGCGCCTGCTTGATCGCGCACGATCACGTCGACGTCGCCGACGCCGCTCTCGCCGAGGGCCACGAAGGTCACGCAGTCGCCGCCGGCGAGATCCACCGGCGTGACGGTCTCTTGGCCCTCCGAGAGGTTGCCCTGATCGAGCCCGCCGCTCTGCACCATGCCGAGCGCGGTCATGGTGTTGTGGAGCGCCACGTAGCGCGGCTCCATCTGCAGGCCTCCACCGCAGCTCGCAGCCGACGCGAGCGTCGCGAGCCCGAGCGCGACGCGCCGGACGTGGGTGGGGACGACTCCGAGGCCCAGGGAGGAGCGGCTCATGCCCGTGTCGTACCAGAGATCGTGCCCTCGCGGGCAGTGCGGGGGCTGGCGAGCGCCGTGCAACCCGGCGGTGGGCTTGCCGGCGCTGGGCTTCGCACGATGGCGAAGGCTCCCTCGTCGTTCGTGCTCGGTCTCGACGCCACGCTCGCGAGCCGCCGCGTCGGGTGCGCACGAACGAGCGCAGTGGGGAGAGAGTGGCCACGGACCCCCTGTGAGAGGCGTCCTCGCTTGACGCTCTCAGCGCACGACGATCTGGTGATGGAGGGGGTCGGCGGCTTCGAGTTCATGCGCCGCTACACAGAGCGCTTCGAGTCGCTGCGCACCCCTTTTCTCTTCGTGTCCGCGCTCGGTGACGACGAGACGCTCACGGAGTGTCTCGAGGCCGGCGCGGACGACTACATCGCCAAGCCCGTCGCGTCGGCGGTGCTCCGCGCGCGCGCCGCAGCGCTCCTTCGTCGCAGCGGCGGCCACGATCGCCACGCGGAGCCGTTCGATCCTCGCAAGTCGGTTCGCCTCTCCACGGTGGCGGTCAACGGGCGTCCGCTGAGCATCGAGACGCGGCTCGTGCGCGAGCCCGCGCTCGCGATCGTGACCGTCGTGCGCGCCGGAGAGCGTGAGGTGGTGCGCAGGCAGACGGCGGTCGCCGCGGACACCGACCCCGCGTCGCTCGATCGGCTGCGAGCGCGCGCGCACGCCGAGGCCGAGTCGCTCATGCGCGACAAGGTCTCGAGCCTCCGCTACCAGCAGCTGCAAGATCGGAGCGCCCCCGCGGTCGAGGCGGCGACGAGCAAGCCCGACGTGCAGCAGCTCTTCGATCAGGGCGTAGGCCACGCGCTCGACGCGCGCTGGGCCGACGCGCTCGCCGCGTGGGAGCGAGCCCTCGCCCTCTCGCCCGACGATGCCGCGCTCCAGTGCAACGTCGAGGTCGCGCGTCGCAAGCTCGGCCGCTGAGTCGATGGGCCCTCGACGGGCCCCGGATCGGGTCGCCTCAGCGCCCGTCGGCGGGGCGCATCGAGACGTACGTGAGGCACACGTTGCGCGGCCCTCGGCTCACGCAGGCGGCGAGCACGGCGGCGGTGTCCGTCACGGTCTCTCCGCTGTCGGTCGTGGGGAGCATCGCGGGGCACTCGCACGCGGGATAGGACGCCATGCAGGCGGGCTCGGAGGTGCCGTACACGTCGGCGGCGCCGCTCGCGATGCCGATCATCACGGAGTTGCCGCAGCAGTCGGTCTGGTGGAGGCGCACGAGGCAGTCGCCGTCGGTGGTGCAGCTGCGGTCGATCGTGTCGACGTACCCGCAGACCGGCCCTGCGTCGCTCGTCGTGATGGGCGCGTCCGCGGCGGCGTCGCTCATCGCGACCGAGGGCGCATCCATGGCAGCGTCGCTCATCGTGATCGAGGGCGCATCGGCCCCTGCGTCGGCGGTGGAGCTGCTGCCGCCACAGCCCACGAGCGTGAGCGCGAGCGCGGAGGTGAGGAGGGAAGGGCGATGAAGCGAGGTCATCGCGCCATCGTACAAG
>JAIBCE010000374.1 GCA_019694315.1 Sandaracinaceae bacterium | reverse complement strand
ACCCACGTCTCGACGTCGAGCAGATCGTCGAAGCGCGCGGGAGAGCGGTACTTGAGGTGTGCCTCCACCACGGGCATCCCGAGCTTCGTGCGCTCCTCCCACGCACGATAGTCGAGGCCGTGGTGGCGCAGGAATTCGAGGCGTCCGGCCTCGAGGTAGTCGAGGTAACGCGCGTGGTGGACGACCTGCGCCTTGTCGGTGTCGCCGTAGAGCACGCGGACGCGCTGGCGATGCACGCGACGTCGATCGGCAGGCAGGGTCTGGAGGACGGTACGGGTCACGGGAGCTCGTCATCGTGAGGGACTGCGCGAGTGTGCGCGAGCATCGCCGTCGCGCCAACGCCGAGCCTCACTCGCGGCCGAGCATGAACGACAGCGCGTGCTCGTAGATCTCGGGGGGCGGCATCTCGTGCGCGCCGGGGAACTCCACGAGCACGCTCGCGATGGAGGCGCGGTGCACCACGTCGTAGGCGTGCTGGATGCCGCGGCGTCGGGTGGCCTCGTCCTGCGCGCCGATGACGAACGCGACGCGCATCTGGCGCGTCTGCATCGTGGCGATTGTCGCCGTGCGCGCCGCTGCCCCGGAGCGACTGCCCATCACCACCGCACCGCGGAAGCGCTCAGGGTGCCTCGTGAGGAGGCCCCACGCCACGTCGCCGCCGAGCGAGAAGCCCGCGAGGTAGATGCGATCGGGATCGACCGGCTGCTCGGCCATCGCCCGCTCGATGTCGGCGAAGATCCGCTGCTCGGCCCACTCGAGGTAGTGACCGAAGCCAGGCAGGTAGTCGCTCGACTGCGGGATGCCCGGCGTGACCAGCAGGAGAAACGGTCCGAAGAGCTCGGGCGGCGGCTGCACGACACGCGCGTCTCCGCCGGTGGGTGGCAGGAGCACGATGAGCGGCACGCGCTCCTGCGGTCGGATCATGCCTACGACCTCGATCGTCGAGGGCTGATCGAAGAACGCGGGCCGACTCTGCGCGAGCGCAGACGAGGCGACGAGGGTCGAGCACAGGCCGAAGAGCGAGCACAGGCCGAGCAGCGAGCACCAGAGCGAGCGACGCAGCATGACCCGAGCATACGCGCGCTCGACCGCAAACGTGCGCGCGACGGACGCGACGAGGCGTGCGCGCGGGCATCGCACCCACACGCACGCCGTCGTCTCACCACGCACGCCGTCGTCTCACCGCTCACGCACGCGTCGTCGCGCACGTCACCGCGCAGCCGCGCGGCTCAGGCTGCGTCGAGCTTCGCCTTCACGAGGTCGTGGACGGCCTCGAAGTGCGTGAGCTTCTGGAGCTCGTTCTCGGGGATCGAGAGCTTGTAGGTGCGCTCGACCTCCGCGACGATCTCGATGGCCATCATCGAGTCGATCCCGAGATCCTTGAACGGCGTCGCGTCCGGGATCTCGTCGACCTCGCTGACCTCGCTGATGATCGCGCGGAGCTTGTCGCGCAGGTCGGCCGGGGCCGGCATCTCAGTGCACCCGCTTCTCGACGAGGTCGAGGAGCTGCTTGACGGTCTGGATGCCGACGAGCTGCTCGTCGGGGATCTGCACCTCGAGCTCGCGCTCCATCGCGCCGACCAGCTCGAGCATGCCGAGCGAGTCGATGCCGAGCTCGGCGATCTTCTGCTCCTCGCCCACGTGGCTGAAGTCCTTCTCCGCGATCTCGGTCGCCATCTTCCGGAAGAGGCCGATCAGTTCCTGACGCGTCATCTCTCGCTCCATCGTGCGGGGTGGCCCCCGCGTCCTTCACTGCTCGCGCCCCGCGACTCACTCGCGGCGCGCCATTCACAAGCTACGAGCCCGAGCGCTACGGGTGCTCCTCGAGCTCCTTCGACTCCCACATCGCCTTGCTCTTGCGGCGCTGGGCCTTGCCGCTCGAGGTCTTGGGCAGCGCGCCCACGGGGCAGATCGCCACGTGCATCGGCGCGAGGCCGAAGGTCTCGGAGACGATGCGCGCGATGTCGGCCTTGAGCCGCGCCGCGTCGCCCGAGTTGCCCTCGGCCGCGACCACGAGCTGCTCGAGGCCATCCTTCATCACCGAGAACGCCACCACGTTGCCGCGGCGCACGCCCTCGACGTCGCCCACCACCCACTCGATGTCCTGCGGGTAGTGGTTGGCGCCGTTGACGATGATCAGGTCCTTCGCGCGGCCGCAGATGAACACGTTGCCGTCGGCGCGGTAGCCGAGATCGCCCGAGTAGAGCCAGCCGTCCTTGAACGACTCGGCGGTGGCCTCCGGGTTCTCGAAGTAGCCGTCGTTCACCGACGGCCCCTTGCTGAGGATCTGGCCGACCACGCGCTCCCCCACGGCCTTGCCGCTCTCGTCGACGATCGCGAGCTCGTGCCCCGGGAACGGCACGCCGCACGAGACGAGCTCGAGCGCGTCGGGGGCGTCGGACGGAACCGCCCTGCCCTTGCGCATCTCGGCCGCGTCGACCTTGTCGACGATCATCGGCGTGCCGCGCTGGTGGAACGTGATCGCGAGACAGCTCTCGGCCATGCCGTAGCTCGGCATGAGGGCCTTGGCGTCGAAGCCGCACTTGGCGAACTTGGCCGCGAAGTCCTGGAGCGTTCGCGCCCGGATGGGCTCGGCACCGCAGCCCGCCACGCGCAGGCTCGACAGATCGAGCGACGCGAGATCCTTCTCGGTCACGCGCTTGGTGAGGAGGTCGTACGCGAAGTTGGGCGCGTAGGTGATCGTGCCCTTGTGCTTCGTGATGAGCTCGAGCCAGAGGCGCGGCATGCGCACGAAGGTCGAGGTCTGGAAGAGCACCACGGGCAGATCGACGATCAGCGTGCCGAGCACGAAGCCGATGAGGCCCATGTCGTGGAAGAGCGGAAGCCACGACACGCCCACGTCCTCGGGCGTGCGCGCGAGACCGGCGGGGCCGAGGAACGATGTGGTGTTGGCCACGAGGTTCCGATGGCGGATCGCGACGCCCTTGGGGCGGTTCGTCGAGCCCGACGTGAACTGGAGGAAGCACAGATCGTCGGGCGTGACGACCGGCGGCGTGAACGGCGGCGCCACGCCCTCGAAGTCCTTGTCCGCCGTGAGCACGACGAGGTCCTTGGCCGACGCGCGCTCCTTCAGCTTGGCGATGACGTCGAGGTTCTTCGAGTGGCAGACGATCACCTTGGAGCGCGCCGCCTGGACGATGTGCTCGAGCGTGTCGACGTAGTGGTCGCTCGCCTTGAACGTGGCGCCGGGGAAGATCGGCACCGGTACGAAGCCGCCCACCGACGCGCCGAGGAACGACAGCACGAACTCGTGGTTCTCGGGGCAGACGAGCGCGACCGTGTCGCCCTTCACGAGGCCCGTGGCCGAGAGGATCGCCGCGCGTCGGTGCGCCTCGGTCCGGAGCGCGTGCCAGGGGTAGTAGCGCTCCTCGCGCTCGCTCGTGAGGAAGCGGAAGCCGCGCGCGTCGCCGCCCGGGAGGCGGTCGAGGGCTTCGACGAGGGTGGTCGGGTACCCGGTCATTTCGCGGCCGCTTCGTACGGGCCGCATGCCGGGGTGTCAAGCACGGAAGGCCCGAATTCCCTGCAATTTCGGCCGATCGGCCGGTCAGCTCATCTCGCCGCGGATGGGCGTCTGGAGGCGTCGCACCTGCTCCTCGCGCGACCAGCCTTCGCGCGCGCGCTGCCCGAGGACGAGGGCGAGCTTGGCCATGGCCGCCTCGGAGGTGAGGTCGCCCCCTGCGATGACACCTGCCTCCGCCAACGCGCGCCCCACCTGGTAGTCGGCGCGCACCTCGCCGCGCGGGCACTGCGTGACGTTGAGCACCAGCACACCGCGGCCGACGGCCTCGCGGAGCACGTCGAGGATGTCGGCGCGCTCGGGGCCGTTGCCGGAGCCGTAGGTCTCGAGCACGAGCCCCTCGAGCGGCGGCCGGAGGAAATTCGCGAGCACCTCGGCGGTGATGCCCGGATAGATGCGGAGGGACGCCACGTGGGGACAGAGCTCGGTGCACACGCGGAACGGGCGCTCGTCGGGCGAGAGGCGCAGCGCCTCGGTCACCTCGACGTCGATGCCCACCACGGCGAGCGGCGGCACGTTGGGGGAGTCGAAGGCGTCGAGGCTCGAGGCGTCGTGCTTGCTCGCGCGGTTGCCGCGCAGGAGCTTGTGGTGGAAGTAGAGCATCACCTCGGGGATGGGGTGCAGGGCCGCGAGGCCGAGCGCGCCGAGGAAATTGTCGAGGCCGTCGTTGCGCAGGCGCACGAGCGGGATCTGCGAGCCCGTGAGCACGACCGGCTTGGCGAGGCCCTCGAGCATGAACGACAGGGCCGAGGCGGTGAACGCCATCGTGTCGGTGCCGTGGAGCACCACGAATCCGTCGAATTCGTCGTGGAATCGGCCGATGTCCTCGGCGAAGCGCGCCCAGTGCGAGAGATCGAGGTTGGCGGAGTCGAGCAGCGGCTCGTGCTCGAGCAGCTCGTAGCGGACGCGCAGCCCACTCGCGAACGGCGGCGTGGTGAGCACGGGCCGTCCGTCACGCTCGCCGATCACGACGCTCGGATCGTGGAGCTGCGGCGTGGCCGCGATGGTCTGGACGAGCGCGCCCCGCGAAGGGGCGAAGCCGCGAGGCCCCTCGCGCATGCCGATGGTCCCCCCGGTGTGGAAGACGAGGAGACGCCGCTCACGCGCGAGGCTCGACATGGACGCGCGAGCTTAGCCGAGGCCGAAATCAGCGGACCACGATCACGCCGCGCCCGTAGCGTCGTGCGGGGTACGGCTGCGGGCCGACCACGCGCACGCCGCCCCAGGGGCCGATGACGGTGGGGCCGACCACGCGAGGCTGCACGTACACCGGGCCCGGCCGATAGCCATAGCTCGGACCGTAGCCGGGGCCGTACGCCGAGGCCGGAGCGCCGTACACGCCGCCCGTGGGCCCGCCGTAGCCGCCGGTCGGTCCCGCGTACGCGCCAGGAGTCGCGACCCGCGGGGCCGCGTAGGTGGGACCCGTGACCGGGGCGCCGTACGCGGGCGCGGCGCCGCCGATCGCGACGGGGCCCGAGGCGCCCGGCGCGCAGGCGCCATAGCCGGGCGGCGCACCCGTGACCGAGAGGTCGGCCTGGAGCTGCCCCGAGGTCGCGCCCGACGGCAGCGGGTAGTACCACCAGCGAGCGCTGCTGCAGACCCAGTAGCCCACCGTGGCCCCCTGGGGCGTACGAACGGTGAGCACCTGTCCAGGCGTGCCGGCGGCCGTCGCGACCGCGGGCGCGGCAGGCGCGGCGGACGCAGGAGGGGCGACGGTCGCTTCCACCGAGATCGGCGGCACAGGGACCGACACCGAGGCCGGAGGAACGACCGCGTCGGCCACGATCGGAGGCACGGCCGCGACGATGGCGGGCACGTCGATCGGGGGCGCCGTGGGCGCGGCCGCAGGCTGGGCGGCCGCAGGCTGGGCCTCGAGGCGCGCGAAGACCTGCGTCACGTAGACGCCGTTCTCGTCGGGGGCGACCGAGAGTCCCACGTGCGTGAAGCGCGGGTTCAGCATGTTCGCGAGGTGCGCGTCGCTGGCCTCGAGCGCCTGCTGCGCCTCGGGCGCCGTGGCGTGCATCGCGACGTTCTCGGCAACCTCACCCGTATCGTGGCCGGCCGCGTGGACGCGATCGATGGGCGTGCCCGTCGTGGGAGACACGTGCATCAGCTGGTCGGCCGCGGCCATCTCGGTGGAGTGCACGCGGGCCGCCGTGTCGAGGCCCGCATCGCGCTGGAGGGGCGCGGCACCCGCCTGCTGCCGGATCTCGTTGATGCGCGCGAGCAGCGAAGCTTCTCGTGGCCAGCCCGATGCTTCTCGCGGGTCGACCGAAGCCTCGGCGCCACCGTCGAACGCGTCCTGCGCCGCGACGGGGGCAGCGGCGACGACGAGGGTGAGGGCGAAGCAAGCGATGAGGTGGCGCATGGGGCCTCCAGAGGTCGCACGACACGGCGAGCCACGAGCGCGTCAGCAAGCAACGAGCCAATGCGGTTCATGACAGACACCGAGACTTCTCACGAGCCGTTCTGTGACCGTGGACGGGAGTTCACGCTTGCCGCCCCCAAGGCCGCGCCACACAAGCACGCCATGAACGAGCTGGTTGTGGGTGTTCGAGAGATCGAAGACGAGCGGGTCATCGCCGTGGAAGGCGACGACGCGCGCACGTGGCTCAACGGTCAGATCTCGAACGACCTCAAGAAGCTGCGCCCTGGCGGGACCATCTACGGCCTCGTGCTCACGTCCAAGGGCCGGATCCTCGCGGATCTCTTGGCCTTCGAGCGCGGAGGCACGCTCTTCTTCTCGACGTCGAAGGACGCGTGGCCCGCGCTCCGAGCGCAGCTCGAGAAGTTCATCATCATGGAGGACGTCTCGCTTCGGGAGACCGACCTCCGCCTGTTCAGCGTGGTCGGGGCGCGCGCGAGCGAGCTCGACGTGGCGGGCGCCCTCGAGGGCCTCGAGCCCACCGTGGTCGCGCACACCAGGCTCGGGCCGAGCCGCGAGGTGATCGTGGACGCCGCTGCGCTCGACGAGGCCCGGCAGCGCCTCGGCAGCGCCGCCGCGCGGCTCGGGGGAGCGCTGCTGGACGACGCGGCCTGGGAGCGCGCCCGCATCGCGGCGGGTGTGCCGCGCTTCGGCCGCGACTTCGGGGAGCGGACGTACCCACAGGAGGCTGGCCTCAAGCGGCGCGCCCTGGCCTTCGACAAGGGCTGCTACCACGGCCAGGAGGTCGTCTGCATGCTCGAGAACCGCGGCCAGCTCACCCGATCGCTCGTGCGGCTCGAGCTGGGGGGGGCCACCGTCGGGCCCCTCCATCACGGAGGCGACGTGGTGGGCGAGATCACGAGCGCGTCCGAGGGGGCGGGCCTCGGCCTCGTGAAGCGCGCGCTCGCCGAGGCGGGCGCGACGCTCGAGACCTCGTCGGGCCCCGCGAAGATCGTGGGCCTCGTGAGCTGAAGCCGCGACGCTGCAGCTTTCGGCCTGGGGGATCCGAGTGCATACTCACGCCAGCATGAGGTCGCTCACACGGATGCTGTTGCTGTCGGCGCTCGCGCTCGCGTGGCTCGCGCAGCCCGTGCGCGCGCAGAGCGCGGCCGATCTGCAGGCAGCAGGCGAGGCCTTCCAGCAGGGTCAGCGCGCGCAGGTGCAGGGCGACTTCGCGCAGGCCGCGGAGCTGTTCGATCTCGCGCACCACACCGCCCCGAGCGCGGGCGCGCTCCGCTCCGCGCTCCGCATGCACCAGTCCGCGGGCCACCACGCCACCGCGGCCATGCGTGCGGCCGAGGCCCTCGCGAGCTACCCCGACGACGCTGCGACCGTCGCCCTCGCGAACGAGGTGCTCGCCGCAG
>JAIBCE010000373.1 GCA_019694315.1 Sandaracinaceae bacterium | reverse complement strand
TCGCGGCTCATCGTGGGTGCGCTGTTGCTCCGACCGTAGCCGCGGTAGTCGAGCACCGCGAAGCGCACACCACGCGCGAGGAACGAGGGCGCGGCCGCGTCCCAGTCGCTCACGATCTCGCCGTTGCCATGAAAGAGCAGGAGCAGCGGGCCGCTCGCGCCGTGCACGCGCAGGTGGAGCGCAGCGCCCGGCGCGGCGACGAAGTGATCGCTCGCGTTGCGTGGACAGGGGCGCGCGTCGGGCCGCGGGAAGAAGAGCGAGCCGACGAGATCGGTGCGGGTGAGCAAGGACATGCGCAGTGAGGATGGCAGTGATTCGCAGCGCGTGACGACGTGCATTTCCTCGCGTGTTCGCGCGCGGCACGCGTGCCCTCGCGTGGTACAAGCGAGCGCATGACGAAGCAGCTCGGATGGATGGTGATCGCGTGTGCGCTCGGTGGACTCGGCATGGGCTGCGGCGGCGGTGGCTCGTCGCAGGGCAGCGGCTCGGGCGGTGGCGAGCAGGCCTCGGGCGGCGGCGAGGTGGCCGGCGAGTCCGAAGGGTTCGACATGGAGGGCTTCGAGGACACGGGGGCCCCGCAGCTCGATCACGGATCGCGGAGCGCGCGTGAGCTCCTCGGTGTGCACCCGCCGCCGAGCGACTTCGACGCGATGAGCTACGACGACCAGGTGTACTGGATGGTGTCGAACGTCCTGCCGATCGCCGCCGAGGACTTCCGCACCTACGACGCGGAGCGCTTCCCGAACATGGGCTGCGAGGGCTGCCACGGCGACAACGCCGAGGCCGTTCGCTACCAGATGCCGTCGGCGCAGCTGCCGCGCCTGCCCGCGCCGGGCTCGCCGCAGTGGACGCAGATGGAGCAGTCGCCGGGCTTCCGCTTCATGGCCGACACGGTGACGCCGACGATGGCGACGCTGATCGGCGAAGAGCAGTACAGCGCGCAGCACACCGACGGCTTCGGCTGCTTCGGCTGTCACCTTCCGCGTCAGTGAGCGTGTGGCGCGGCCTGGCCGACACGCAGCGTCCGTGAGGCTCACGCGAGCCTCGAACGCGCCGAGGAGCTCCGTGCTCGTCGGCGCGTTCGCGCTCGGTGCGGCGTGCGTGCCTCTGGTGGGCTGTGGGGCCGCGACGTCGAGCGCGGCGAGCGCGGCGAGCGCGGGAGCTGTCGCGCGCGAGACTGCGACGTACACGTTCGTACGCGACGCGAGCCGCACGCGCCGCGGCGAGCGAAACGTGAGCCACCTCGAGGGCACGGTGGTGATCGAGGTGCCCGAGCACGCCGATGGTGAGCGTGCGATCTCGGTCGAGCGCGCGCGCTACACGCAGAGCGACTACGTGGTGCGCGAGATCGATCCCGCGGCCGGCGCGAGCCCGGTCGAGCTCACGCAGGGCACCGACGAGGCAGGCGGCTCGGCGCGCCTCTCGGACGACGCGCGCCTGGCGCTCGGAGGCGAGCTCGCGGACGCGCTCGAGATCGTGCCCGTGGGCAGCTGCGGGCTCTCGCGCGTGGACGACGACGCGCCCACGGCGGTGATCGGATTTCCGCGCGACTCGGGGGTGCCGCGCGAGTGGCCTGCGCGCTGTGCGCGCAGCTCGGGGCTCGCGGCGGGCACGGTCCACCTCGCGTGCGAGGTGCCGCTCGATCGTGCGCTCTCGGTGTCGGCCGAGGCGCGGGCCGACGGTGTGAGCGCGGAGCTCCGCGGGCGCATGCACCTCGAGGCCGAGCTCGACGTGGCGAGCGGCCTCTGCCTGCGCGCGGAGCATCACCTCGAGATCGACGTGGTCGAGCACCTCGGCGCGTACGAAGAGCACGAGGGTGCGGTGCTCGATGTGCAGACGACGCTCACGCGACGCTGAGCTCGCGGCCTTTGGGCCGGGACGAGCGTGCGTGTGCTACGCATGACCGCGTGACTGCCGAGCGCGGCGCCGAGGACGAGGACGACCTCGACGCCAAGGAACCTCCGATCGAAGCGACGGGCGTCCCGCTCACGCCCACCGATCTGGAGCTCGGTCGCTGCCACCTGCGCTACCTCGTGGCGCAGGGCGGGATGGCGTCGGTGTACCTCGCGCAGCTCGCGGGCGCGGCGGGCTTCGAGCGTTGGGTCGCGGTGAAGGTCGTGCACCCGCACCTCGCCACCGATCAGCGGTTCGTGCGCATGCTGCTCGACGAGGCGCGCCTCACCGCGCGCATCCAGCACCCCAACGTCTGCTCGGTGATCGACTTCGGTCGCGAGGGGAGCACGTGCTTTCTCGTGATGGAGTACCTGCACGGCGAGTCCCTCGCGTCGGTGCTGCGCCGCGCCTCGCGCCGCGGGGGGCTGCCGTGGGCGCTCGCGGTGCGCATCCTCATCGAGGGCGCGCGCGGCCTGCACGCGGCGCACGAGCTGCGCGGCGCCGATGGCCGCTCGCTCGGCCTCGTGCACCGCGACGTCTCGCCGCAGAACCTCTTCGTGCTCTACGAGGGCCTCACCAAGGTGCTCGACTTCGGCGTGGCGCAGGCGCGCGACAAGCTGGAGAAGACGCAGAGCGGCGAGGTGAAGGGCAAGCTCGCGTACATGGCGCCCGAGCAGCTGCTCGGGCAGCTGGTGGATCGTCGCACCGATGTGTGGGCGCTCGGCGTGGTGCTCTGGGAGGCGCTCGCGGGCACGCGCCTCTTTCGTGGCAAGTCCGACGGCGAGACCGTGCAGCGCGTGCTCAACGCGGAGGTGCCGCGCCCCTCGCGCGTGGCGCCGCGCGCCGGCATCCCGCGCGAGCTCGAGGCGATCGTGATGCGCACGCTCTCGCGCGACGCGGCAGTGCGCCCTTCGACGGCGAGCGAGCTCGCGGACGCGCTCGAGGACGTGCTCCACGCGAGCGGTGCGCGTGCAGGCGCCAAGGAGATCGGCGCATGGATGCGCGAGACGTTCGCCGATCGGCGCGCGCTCCGCGACGAGATGATGCGCAAGCAGATCCCGCTCGGCATCGTGCCGGAGGTGGAGCTCGAGACGGGGCGCACCAAGGTCACGCCCGCCAACGATCTGCCGCTCGCGTCCATCAGCGTGCCGATCGGGATCGAGGAGCGCACCGATCCCTCGGCCGACCTGGGCCACCCTGCGCTCGCCCACGCGACGGCGCCGAGCCCTGGCGCGGTCGGGACGCCGTCGTCGCGCGCCATGCTGTGGGTCGCGCTCGCGATCGGTCTCGGTGCCGCGCTGCTCATCGCGACGAGGCTCTCGGTCGACTCCCAGCCGGAGGGACCGGGGCCCACCACGACGCTCGCGCCCGTCCCGACGAGCCTGCCCACGACGACGAGCGTGCCGACCACGAGCGTGCCGGCGACGACGAGCGTGCCGGCGACGACGAGCGTGCCGGCGACGACGAGCGTGCCGACCACGAGCGTGCCGACGACGACGAGCGTGCCGACCACGAGCGTGCCGGCGCCGACGAGCGTGCCGGCGATCGAGGGCGCCACCCAAGTGGACCAAGTGGTCGCCGCGGGAGGATCCGGTGTGGACCAGGGAGGCGCAGAGGCCTCGACGCCCCGCGTGCCGCCTCGGCCTCGCGCGACGGGATCCTTGAACGTGCTCGCCATCCCGCCGGCGCGGATCTACGTGCGTGGCCGCCTCCTCGGCGAGACGCCGCTCAGGGGCGTGAGCCTGCCGGTGGGCGAGCACGAGCTCGAGGCGCGGTCGATCGACGGCGGGCCCGTGCGCCACGCACGCGTCGTCATCGAGGCCGGGCAGACCGCGCGCGTCGTCCTGCGGTGACGACGGGCTGCGCGGTTTTCGTAGGAGCGGCGCGGAGCGCGGCATAGGATCGGCTTCGGATGCCGGTGCTGGTGCGTGCGTCGTGTGGCTCGCTCGAGAACGTCGGACGGACCGGCTCGCTCGTGAACGTCGGACGGACCGGCTCGCGCGTGAACGTCGGACGGACCGGCTCGCGCGTGAACGTCGGACGGACCGGCTCGCGCGAGAACGTCGGACGCGCGATCGCGGTCGCTGCGGCGCTGCTCACGGCGAGCCTCGTCGGCGTCTCGACGGCGCGCGCTGACGGACTGGATCGTGCCGTTGCGCTCTACCTCGACGCAGACTTCGGCGGGGCCGAGGCGGCGGTGCGCGAGGTGCTCGCGGCGCCCGACACGCGCGCCGACGAGCTCGCGAGGGGGCATGCTCTCGAGGCCGTGCTCGCTGCGCTCGACGACGATGGCGCGAGCGCGGTCGACGAGGCCCTGCGGCGCGCGGTGGCCCTCGATCTCGAGGTGACGCTGCCCGAGGGCGCGCCGCGCGGGCTCGGAGAGAGGCTCGAGGCGGCGCGTGCGGCACAGCGCGCTCGGCCCCTCACGCTGACGATCGCGCTCGAGGGCGAGGGCGACGCGCGCGCCGTGGTGGCGCAGCTCTCCGGTGAGAGGGCGGGGCTCGTGTCCGAGGCCGCGCTCCTCTGCCGCGGGGCCGACGGTGCCGAGCGGAGCGGCGCCCGGGTCGTGCTCGGGGGCGGTGCGTTCGACTGTCGCGCGGTCGCGTCGACCGAGCGCGGGCAGGTGATCCGCGAGGCTCGACGCGAGGTGGTCGCCCTCGAGGCGCACGGTGACGACACGCCGTGGATCGTGATCTCGGTCGTGGCTGGCGCCGTGCTCGTGGGGGGCGCGGTCGCCCTGGCGGTGGTGCTCTCGAGCGGGCCGGAGCCGAGCCTCGGCGCGCCGCGCGTGCTCGAGTGGTGAGGCGATGAGCGAAGGGACGCACCTCAAGGTCCGCCGCGCGCTGCCCGTCCTGGCGCTCCAGCTCTCGGTCGTCGCGGGCGACGACGTGGGCGCGGTGGCGCGCGTGGGCGAGGGGGCGCTCTCGATCGGCACGGCCGCGAGCAACGGGCTCGTGCTCACCGATCCCACGGTCTCGCGCTTCCACGTGGAGGTCGCGCTCGAGAAGGGCCGGATCGTCGTGACGGATCCGGGCTCGACGAACGGCACGCGCATCGGCCCCGTGCTGCTGCGCGGCGGGCGCTGCGAGCTCGACAGCGGCGGCGAGCTCGTGCTCGGCGACACGCGCCTCTGCGTGGAGCTCGTGGCCAGCGGAGGCGCGGGCGCGGAGCGCTGCGACGGCTTCGGAGAGCTCCGCGGAAGCTCGGCCGTGATGCAGCGCGCGCTCGGGGATCTGGCGCGCGTGGCCCAGAGCGAGGTGTCCCTGCTCCTCCAAGGCGAGTCGGGCACGGGCAAGGAGCTCGCGGCGCGTGCGGTGCACGACGAGGGTGCGCGCGCGCATCGATCCTTCGTGACGGTGGACTGCGCCGCGATCGCGCCGAGCCTCGTCGCGAGCGCGCTCTTCGGCCACGAGCGCGGCGCGTTCACGGGCGCGGATCGTCGGCGGATCGGCGCGATCGAGCAGGCGCACGGGGGCACGCTCTTTCTCGACGAGGTGGGCGAGCTGTCGCTCGAGCTCCAGGCGATGCTGCTCGGCGTGCTCGAGCGAAGGAGCTTCCAGCGCGTGGGAGGCACCGAGCTCGTGCGCGTGGACGTGCGCGTGATCTGCGCCACGCACAGGGATCTGCGCGCGGCGGTGAACACCGGCGCGTTCCGTCTCGACCTCTACTATCGGCTCGCGACGGTGCGCGTGGCGCTGCCGCCGCTGCGCGAGCGCGTGGAGGAGATCCGCCCGCTGCTCGCGCACTTCCTCGCCGAGCTCGGCGATCCGCGGAGCCCCGAGGACGTGCTCACGCACGAGCAGCTCGTGGCCCTCGAGCGGCATCCCTGGCCGGGCAACGTGCGCGAGCTCCGCAACTTCGTGAGCGCGACGCTCGCGCTCGGGAGACCGAGCCTCCTCGATGCGCCGGGGCTCGGGGCTGCGTCGCCCGACGATCGGAGCGACGGGGGCGACGAGGGCCTCTACGCGCTCGACTACAAGGTGGCCAAGCGCGAGCTCCTCGATCGCTTCGAGCGTCGCTACCTCGAGCGCCTGCTCGCGCGCGTGAACGGCAACGTGCGCGCCGCGTCGCGCGAGGCGCGCGTCGAGCGCAACCACCTCACCGAGCTCCTGCGTCGTCACGGCCTCCATCCACGGGGGGACGCATGAGAGGCCTCGCGGCCCTCGTCTTCGGCGCCGTGCTCGCGACGATCGTGGGCTGCGGCGCGCGAGAGATCGCGGTGGAGCTCGACTTCGAGCCTGACGCGATCGCCGAGGGCGCACGCGCGGTGGAGGTCTTCGTCGTGCCCTCGTGCACGGGCGCGAGCCTCGACGCCGCGCCGAGCGATCCGCTCCATCACGCGATCGTGCGTCGCACCGGATCGATGGCGCTCGGCGGCTCGCTCCCCGAGCGCTTCGGCGTGCTCGCGCTCGCGCGCGACACGTCGTGTGGACTCGTCGCGGCTGGCTGCGCCGACGCCACGCGGAGCGTCGATCGCGTGCGCGTCACGCTCTCGGCGCGGAGCGGCAGCACGTGTCGCGCGTGCGACGACGGCGTCTGCGGGGGCAGGCTCGATGCGGGCCCCGACGATGCGAGCGCGACCGACGTCAGCGTCGATGATGCGCTCGTCGCGACGCCGGAGACCGGCTGCGACTGCGTGGACGAGGACGCCGACGGATCCGTCGACGAGGGGTGCGCGGAGCGCGGCGCGGGCACGGTCGCGTTCCAGCGCGTGCTCGATGGCCCCGGGGCCGATGCGCTCCGCGGCGCGGTGGTGGGCGGCGATGGCCGCGTCTGGCTCAACGGCTGGCTCGGCGCCGACGGCTTCGACTACGGCTGTGGCGTGACCGTGGGCGTCATGGGCGAGCCGCAGCGCGGGCCGAGCTATCTCTTCGCGCTCGATCCCGACGATGGTCGCTGTCGCGCGATGTTCGTGCGCACGAGAGACGTGGCCTCGTCGTTCGGCATGCCCTGGCCTGCGGTCGGCGGGGCGTGGCTCTACACGCCAGGCGGGCTCACGCGCTTCGCGATGGTGGAGGGCGAGACGGTCGCGATGATGCCGGGGGCCGATTTCACGGCGGGCTTCGTCGCGCCGGCCGACGACGCGAGCGATCTCTTGCTCCTCTACACCGCGCGCGGCTTCGCGGGCACCGCGCACGTGGGAGACGCGAGCGTCATGGCCACGAACCAAGGGCTCCTCGCGCGGGTCACGAGCACGGGCGCGACGTGGCTCCGCGCCGTGGCGCCCGTGGCGCTCGCGGCGCGGCTCTCGGGCAGCGCGTTCGCGCTCGTCGTGCCGAACGAGGGCGCCTCGCCGTGCGGGTCGGTGGTCGGTGAGTCGCGCATCGAGATCCGAGACGCTGCTGCGCCCGACACGTGCCTCGACGTGGTGGCGCTCGCCTTCGCGCTCGCGGCCGCCGACGAGATGGCCGCGACGGCCTCCCACGGTCGGCTCTGGGTGATCGCGCGGCAGGCGGACGATCGCGT
>JAIBCE010000372.1 GCA_019694315.1 Sandaracinaceae bacterium | reverse complement strand
GTCCATCACGACGAGCCTCGCCTCGAGGCGCCGGAGGAAGCGATCGGTGCGCCACTCGACCGCGAGCTCCACCGCCGCGCGCGCGAGGGCGCTCGGTGCATCGCCCGCGCGCAGGGCCTCGAGCTTGGCCTCGAAGCGCTCGAGCAGCGTGAACGCGTCGGCGCTCGCGCCCGCGAAGCCCGCGATCGCGCGCCCGTTGGCGATGCGGCGCACCTTGCGCGCGCCCGACTTCATCACGGTGTTGCCGAGCGACACCTGACCATCGCCTGCCATCGCAGAGCGACCGTCTCGGCGCACCGCGACGATCGTCGTCGACCTCCAGCGTTCCTTCTCGCTCACGTGACCTCCGACAGGGGCCGCCATCGTAGCGCGCTCGTGCGTCACGTGGGCCGGGGGCGCGTGCACCGGTGTGCCGTTCAGGTCGCGGCACCTCGCTTGCAGAACGGCGCGCATGCGTCAGGTCGCCCCGATCCCCACGAGACGTCGCGCGCGAGGCTCCTCGATCTGCGCGCCGCGCCGGACCTCGATCGCGTGGGCCTCGATCGCGTGGGCCTCGATCGCGTGGGCCTCGATCGTCGTCGCGGGATCGGGCTGCTACCGCACGCACATGCGCCGTGAATTCGTTGACGGCGGTATGTCGATGCCCGATGCGGCCACGTCCGACTCAGGCCTCACGGGACCCGTGACGGTGGCCTGCGGCGAGGCGGTGCCACCACCCAGCGCCGACGGCATCGTGCCTTGTGCCGTGAGCGGGTCCGGCGATCACGACGGCGATGGCTTCGCCAACGAGGACGACTGCAACGACTGCGTGCCGCAGATCAACGGCGGCGCCTTCGACATCCCGGACAACGGCCTCGACGAGGACTGCGACGGCATCGACGCCGTCGCGTGTCGCGACACGGTGATCAGCCCCGACGACGGCTCCGCACGGAGCGCGGCGAACGCGCTCGGCCTCTGTCTGTCGACGGGGGCCCAGCCAGCGCGCGAGTGGCTCCGTGGCGCGCTGTGGCAGGACACCTCGTTCGCGCCTCACACGATCGCCGAGATGCACCGCGTCGCCGACGGCTTCGGCACCTACGGGCCCTACGCGGGCCGTCGCATGCTCGTGCTCTCGACGGGCGTGGCCAACGACGAGCTGCCGCCCGACGAGAGCTGCGTGGCAGAGGGGCTCTCGAGCGCGTTCCCGCCAGGCTTTCCGATGGACTCGCCCGCGTGCCCGGGGGTCGCGAGCGGCCCCGTGGTGGACTCGGTCGCGCTCAGCCTCGAGCTCGACGTGCCGACGAACGCGATCGGCCTCCGCTTCGCCTCGAATTTCATGACGCGCGAGTACCCCGACTTCCTGTGCTCGCCGTTCAACGACGTCTACGCGGTGCTCATGACGGACGTGGCGACGGGCACCCTGCGCAACATCGTCTTCGATCGCGAGGGCAACCCGCTCACGGTGAACAACGCGCTCCTGCGCACGTGCGTGGCGCGCGGCCCGCGCGTGTGCGAGCTCGGTGCGCGACCGCTGCGCGGCTCGATCGACGCGTCGTGCACGGAGGGCACCGAGGGCCTCGTGGGCGGTGGCACCGACTGCGTGCAGACGACCGCGCCCGTCGTGCCGGGCTCGCACATCACGCTCTCGTTCATGATCTGGGACTCGGGCGACGGAGTGCTCGACTCGGTCGCGCTCGTCGATGCCTTCGAGTGGGTGCTCGCGCCCTTCGAGCAGCGCGCGCCGTGAGCGTGTGACGCATCGAGCGAGCATCGATCACGGCCCACGCAGCCAGCCTCGAGAGGGGTCAGGCGAGGCCCGTCTCGAGGCCCTCGACGAGCTGCGCGAGGGTGCCCCGCGCGTGCTCGGGCAGGCTCCGATCTCGCTGTACCTGGGCTCGCAGCGCTCGCTCGATCTCGAGCGCGTGCGCAGCGAGCGGCGTGGTGGGCGCGAGGGCCGTGAAGAGCTCGCGCAGCGAGTCCAAGGTCGTGAGGTCGTCGCGGACCTCGACGAACTCGAACGGCCGTTCGTCGCGTGCGCACTGCGCGCGCACGAAGCGCTCGAGCCAGCGCGCCACCGACTTCATGCGTGTCCAGTCGAGGTGCTCGGGGCGATCGTCGGTCGTGTGGTAGCGGCGCGTCCGACCACCGGTGAGGAGCACGAAGGGGCGCTTGCGCTTCCAGAACCCGAGGTAGTCGCTGAGCGGCGGGATCACCTCGGCGTCGGCAGGTCGCACGATCAGCCCCGGCTCTTCGCGCGCGAGGGAGAGCACCTGCTCGCGGGTGCCGACGCTCCGCTCGCCGCCGAGGACGAAGAGACTCCGCCGGACGTCGGTGGGCAGCCCCGCCTCCCCGAGCGCGTGGCCGACCAGCTCGAGGCACACCATGAGATCGATGCGCTCGAGGGGAACGAGCGGGTGCTTGGTGAAGTGGAGCGAGCCCATCGTGCCGTTCATGAAGTGCGGGGGCTCCTCCGCGTCGAAGGCGGCGATGATCACGCCGCGCCCGCGAGGTCGGTCCTCGGCGAGCGCGCGCGCCATCTCCACGAGCACCGCGATCGCCGCCGCGTTGTCGTCGGCGCCCCGGTAGATGGCAGGGCCGTTCTTGCCGAGGTGATCGTAGTGCGCGCCGACCAGCACGAAGCGCTCGAGGTCGCCCGGGATGGTGGCCAGCACGTTCGCGCCCTCGAAGCGCGCGATGGGCTGCTCGTGCGGATCGAGCCCCGCCTCGCGCAGCGCGTCGATCACGAGGCCGCGCGCGATCCGCCCGCCCGGGCTCCCCGCCGCGCGTCCCGCGCACCGATCGGAACAGAGCTCTTCGACGAGTGCCCGCATGCTCGGAGTGTGGCCGCGTCGACGACGGGAGGCGAGAGACTCTCGGTCTCTCGGTGTTTCTCGCGCCTTCGGCGCGGCAGGGGGGAGCAACTCCCCCCAATCCCCCACTCGACGCTCCCCAAGCCTCGCTTTCTCGCGCGCTCCTGGGGTTGCTGCGCAACCCCGCCGCGTGGCGTCCCCGAGGGCGATTTTTTCTCCATCTCTCAGTCTCTGCGCGGCGCAGGCGCCGCGCGTCGGGGGCTTCACCCCCGAACCCCGTACGACCATTCGATCCCGAGAAACGATTGTTTCTCGGTGTCTCAGCTCGATCACTCGCAGGCGCGGAGGCGCGCGAGGGCGAGCGTGCCCGACGGTGCGGTGAGCCAGCCCACGTCGCCACCCTCGAGCACGAAGAAGTCGCTCGCCGCGCCCAGGCCCGCGCCTGCCACGTCGATCGGGCCCTCGACCATGGCGCCGCTCGCGTCGAAGCGCGCGAGTCGATCGGTGCCCTCCGCGCTCCACGCCACGACGAAGCCGCTGCCGTAGCGCGCCGCGTGCACCGCGCTGTCGCGCACGCCGTCGGTCGTGAGCCAGGTGAGGGTGCCGACCGCGCCGTCGTTGCCCACGTGCACGAGCGCGACGTCGTGCGAGGCCCGCATGTCGGTGGCCGTGAACGTGACCCAGAAGCCGTCGCTCACGGGCACCACGCCGCCGAGCGAGGTGCCGTAGCCGCCCATGCAATTGGAGCTGGCCTCGTCGGTGTAGAGCTGCGCGGTGCGATGATCGAAGTGCACGCCCTTGGCCGGGTAGCAGTCCGAGGCGCACACGGGGCCGAGGCGCGCGTCGTTGTGCTCGAGCCGCACCTCCATGCTGTGCGAGCAGCCCCAGTCCCAGCGCGTCGAGGTGGGCTCGCCCGCGGGCGAGAACATGCGGAGCTGATCGCCGTAGTGCGCGATGCCATCGGGCCAGAGGCGATTGACCGTGTAGTACGCGGCCCACTCGGTGCCCGTGAAGTCCAGGCGCCCATAGCGGATGAGCGCACCGAACCACTCGTTGTTGGTCACGTCGTGCGGCACCTCGCCGAGCAGGCGCTGCGAGAAGCGCGGGGCGCCATCGTGCCCGACGCCCACGAGGTAGAGCGCGTCCGAGCCTCGCGCGACGATCACGGCGTACGCATCGGGGCTCGCGTCGAAGCCCCAGAGCTCGCCGCCGTCGATCGAGATCGGGCTGCCGAACGGTGTGCCATCGCCTGCGAGCACCTGGATCGTGGTGGTGCTGCCGCCGCCGAACGCGGCGGCCACGCCTCCGCCGGTGAGCGGCGCGCCGAAGAGCGGTGGGCTCGCGGTCACGCCCGCGACTGGAGTGACGGTGAGCCGTGACGCGAGGCCTCCCATCGCGCACGGGCCACCGTCGAATGGAGGCGGTGTGCCCGTGTCGGTCGGAGGCCGCGTGCCCGTGTCGGTGGGAGGCGGCGGGACGGAGTCGGTGTCGGGGCCGAACGCGTCGAGCCCGATCGTGCTCGCGTCGATCGTGCTTGCGGCGTCGAGCCCTCCGCCCGCGGCGTCGGGGTCGTCGCTCGAGTGAAGCGTGCCGTCGCACGCGACGAGGCCCAGTGGCAGGAGAGCGAGCCCGAGCGCGGCGCGGAGCGACATGCGATCAGTGTATCGGCTCGCGCGCGGCCGGTTCGCGCGACGCGTGACCTCGACCACGGAGGCGCGAATTCGGCTGTTTTCTTGGGCGTCTCGTGCGCGGAGCCTAGGCTCGTCCCGATGGCCACGCCGCTCGAGACGCAGATCGCGACCTACCTCGACTGGCTCGCGCACGAGAAGCGTAGCCCCGCCTCGACGCGCGAGACCTACGCGCGCGCGCTCCGAGCGCTTCACGCGTTCTGCGAAGAGAAGTCGCTTCCGCTCGACGCCGAGCGGCTCTCGCTCGTGGCCCTCCGCGCGTGGCTCGCGAAGCTCTTCGACACCGACCAGGCGAGCACGATCGGCCGCAAGGTGGCCACCGTGCGCGCGTTCTATCGCTTCCTCTTCCGCAAGGGCCTCGTCACCAAGAACGTCGCGGCGCAGCTCAAGAGCCCCAAGATCCGCAAGGGCCTTCCGCGCTTCCTCACCGTCGACGATGCCTTCCGCGTGGTGGAGGCGCCGAGCGAGGACGCGCACCGCGAGGAGGCACTGCGCCTTCGTGATCGCGCGCTGCTCGAGCTGCTCTACGGCGCGGGCCTTCGCGTGAGCGAGCTGCGCGGCCTCCGCCTTGCTGCGATCGATCTCGGCGCGCGTCGCGTGCGGGTGATGGGCAAAGGCCAGAAGGAGCGCCTCGCGCCCTTCGGCGCGCCCGCGCTCGAGGCCCTCCGCGCGTGGCTCGAGATCCGTCCGCTCCTCGTGGCGCGCGGCGGCGACGCGGGCGAGGCGCACGACGCGCTCTGGATCGGCGACAAGGGCACCGCGCTCACGGTGCGACAGATCCAGAACGTGGTGCGCCGCTACGGCGCGCTCGGCGCGGGCCGCGGTGACCTGCACCCGCACGCGCTGCGTCACTCGTACGCGACGCACCTCCTCGACGCGGGCGCGGATCTTCGCGGCATCCAGGAGCTCCTCGGTCACGCGAGCCTCGCCACGACGCAGCGCTACACGCACGTCTCGGTGGATCGGCTCATGGCCGTCTATGACAAGGCGCATCCGCTCGCGCACGAGTGACGCGGTTCCCGCTTCGGGTCGGGTCGACACCCGAGCGCGTCCATGTGTCTTGAGGTCCACCGCTCGACCTCGTCACGATCGGCCCTCGGAGGTTCCATGCGTCGTGTCGCGAGCGTGTTGGTCGGCTCGATCTTGGTCGGGCTCGTCGGCGTGGGGTGCGACTGCGGAGGCACACCAGGCGACGGAGACGCGGGCGGCGGCGGCATCGACGCGTTCCTCGATCCCACGCTCGACGCGAACGTGGACGCGTTCGTCGACCCCACCATCGACACGGGCGCCACGCCGGGCACCGATGCATTCGTCGACCCGACGGTCGATGCGAACGTGGACGCGTGGCTCGATCCCACGATGGACGCGGGCCCTGGCTCCTGTCACGTCGCGCAATGCGCGGGGCGCACCTACCAGTGCGGCGACTGCATCGACAACGACGGTGACGGCGTCGGTGACGCTGCCGACCCCGGCTGCATCGGTCCGTGCGACGACACCGAGGACGTCTACGACATCGCGATCGGCGACACGCCGACGTGTCTCATCGACTGCTACTACGACGAAGATCAGGGGCCTGGCAACGACGGCTGTCGCTACGACTCGAGCTGCGATCCGCTCGAGCCGGACGCGCCTCGGTGTCCCTACGATCCGGGCGCGATGTGCGATCGCATCGATCCGGTGATGTGCGGCAGCGTGTGCGGGCCGCTCGTGCCGAACGGCTGCGACTGCCTGGGCTGCTGCGAGCTGCCGGCCGGCTCGGGCGTCTTCGTGTACCTCGGCTCCGAGCCCGTCGGCGGCGCGCCCCCGTGCAGCCCCGAGACGGTCGGCAACCCCGACTCGTGCCGTCGGTGTACGCCTGTGCGCACGGAGGGCTGCTTCAACGAGTGCGGTCACTGCGAGCTCTGCCTCGGTCGCACCGAGCTGCCGGCCGACTGTTTCCCTCCTCCACCGGTCGATGCGGGTGTGCCGCCTGGTGTGGACGCGGGCCCGACGCCCGACGCGTGGACGCCCGACGATGCCTACGTGCCCGACAGCGGCACGCCGATCATGCGCTGCCCCGCGGGTCAGCAGGCGTGCGGCCTGCCGACCGATCCGCCGTGCCCGTCCACCGCGCCGTACTGCCTGACGGGCTGCTGCATCGACTTCGGCTGAGCAGAGGCGAGGGGCCTTTCACCGAATCGTGAGCTCCCGCCTCGGGATGCTCGCGTCGGATCGGAAAGCCGAATTCGCAGCGCGCGACAATCCCGTGCCTCACGGACGCACCCTCGGAGGCGCGAGTTAGTCTCTCTCTGCTTTTCATCAAGCAAAGGCATGGAGGTACGCGCCACAAACGGGGCTCGCGTGAGCCTCTGCATGCTCGCGTCGGATCGGAAAGCCGAACTCGCAGAGCGCGACGATGCCGTGCCTCACGGACGCACCGTCGAAGGCGCGAGCCAGTCCCTTCCTGCTCCCATCGAGCAAGGACATGGAGCCACGCGCCGCAAACGGGGCTCGCGTGAGCCTCGGCATGCTCGCGTCGGATCGGAAAGCCGAACTCGCAGAGCGCGACGATGCCGTGCCTCACGGACGCACCGTCGAAGGCGCGAGCCAGTCTCTCTCTGCTTTTCATCAAGCAAAGGCATGGAGGTACGCGCCACAAACGGGGCTCGCGTGAGCCTCTGCATCGTCGCGTCTGATCTGCCCCTCGAGCTCGCGTCCGATCTGCCCCTCGCATCCTCCCCCCAATCCGCGGAGCGCGACGATGCCGTGCCTCACGGACGCAGGGTGTGGCCGCCATGCTGATCACGCGGCACGCCTGACCGCCTGCGGCCGGGGAAGCGCCATGCGGCACGCCTCGACAAATCGATCGCTGAGAACATGAGCGCGGAGTTGCAGGACATGGTCGGC
>JAIBCE010000371.1 GCA_019694315.1 Sandaracinaceae bacterium | reverse complement strand
CGCCCTCGCGGTCCCCGGCGCGTGCCCGTCCGCGTCCGGGCCCACGTGGGTGCCGCTCGGCCAGCTCGCCGACGTGAAGATCGTCAACGGCCCGCCGATGGTGCGCGACGAGGACGGCCTGCTCGTGGGCTACGTGTTCGTCGACATCGACCAGGTCCAGCGCGACATCGGCGGCTACGTCGCCGACGCCAAGCAGGCCGTGAAGGACGCGATCGCGCGCGGCGAGCTCGCGCTGCCGCCCGGCTACTTCCTCCTGTGGACGGGGCAGTACGAGCTGATGGAGCAGATGGCCGCGCGGATGAAGCTGGTGATCCCGCTCACGCTGGCCATCGTCGTGCTGCTGCTCTGGTTCCAGTTCCGGAACTTCGTCGAGGTGCTGATCGTCCTGCTCTCGATCCCCTTCGCGCTGGTGGGCAGCGTCTGGTTGATGTGGCTGCTCGACTACCGCGTCTCGACGGCGGTCTGGGTGGGCGTGATCGCGCTCGTCGGGCTCGCCGCGCAGACCGGCATCGTCATGATCGTCTACATCGATCACGCGTACGAGAAGCGCCGCGCCGCGGGGAAGATCCGCGATCTCGACGACATCATCTGGGCGCACATGGAGGGCACCGTGCTGCGCGTGCGGCCCAAGCTCATGACCGTGTCGACCATGCTCGTCGGCCTCGTGCCGCTGCTCTGGGCGACGGGCTCGGGCGCCGACGTGATGCGTCGCGTGGCCGTGCCGATGATCGGCGGGCTGCTCACCTCGGCGTTCCTCACGCTCGAGATCATCCCGGTGATCTACACCTACTGGCGGCAGGAGCAGCTCCTGTTCGAGCGCCTGCAGCCGCTCGATCCCGTCCGCCTCGCGCGTCTGCGCGCCGCCATGACCGGGCAGGCCCTCGGCTGGGCCGTCGCGTTCGCCGCGCTCGTGGCGACGATCTACGTCCCGATGTCCCGCTCGACCCTGGGAACCCTCCTCGCCGGGGCCGCGTCCCTGATCGTGGTCTCGACGGGCACCTACCTCTTCCTCCGGCCCGCCGCGCGTCGTCAGGTGTGGCCGCTTGCCCCCACCGCTGAAACGTCTGTAAAGGAGTCTTCGTGATGCGCTCGATCGTCGTCCCCCTCGCCCTCACGTTCCTCGCCCTGGGCTGCGACAAGAAGCCCGCGCCCGAGACCACCGCGCCCGCCGCGGCCGCCTCTCCCATCGGCGAGGTGAAGGGCCGTCCGATCGCGATCACCGCCGGCGCCGACGGCTTCAAGCCCAACGAGGTGAAGATCACCAAGGGCGAAGAGGCCACGCTCGTCTTCACCCGCACGACCAACGACACCTGCGCCGACAAGGTGGTGTTCCCCGATCTGAAGATCGAGAAGGAGCTCCCCCTCAACAAGCCCGTCGCCATCGTCGTCCCCAGCGGCGAAGCCAAGACGCTGGCCTTCCAGTGCGGCATGGGTATGTACAAGTCCAAGGTCGTCGTCCAGTAGTCAGTCGGGGTCCCAGCCGCTCACCAGCGCGACCCGCACGTCGCCGCGCATCGCCGAGACGTCGACCGCGGTGTGATCGCCCACGCGCTGGTAGCGGAGGTCGATCTGCGCGTCGCCGACCTGCAGGTGCTTGACCTCCACCCAGCGGAGGAACGGCGGGAGGTCGGGGCGGGCGATGCGGAGCTCGCGCATCGGCGCGGCGGGGAGCAGGCCGAGCGAGGCCTGGAGGAACCCGCTCCACGACGCGGCCGCCCACGCCTGCGGGGTGCACGCCACCGGGTAGCGCACCGGGACGCCGAACGCGGTGCGGGCGAACCCGCAGTAGAGCTCCGGGAGCCGTAGCCCGGGGAAGTGCTGGGCTGCGTCGTATTGGCCGGCGAACAGCGCGTGCAGGAGCGCCTCCTCGCCCGCGCGCTTGAGGCCGAGCGCGAGGAGCGCGTTGTCGTGCGGCCAGATGGTTCCTAGGTGATAGCCCGCGGGGTTGTAGGCCCGCTCGCGCATCGAGAGCGTGCGTACGCCGAACCCGCTGTGCAGATCCTCCTCCATCAGGCGATGCGCCACCGTGGAGCGTCGCTCGTCGGGCACGATGCCCATCAGCAGCGCGTGGCCCGGGTTCGAGGTGACGGTGCGCACCTGCTGCTTCCCGCGGTCGAGGGCGACCGCGTAGAACTCGTCGTCGGGCATCCAGAACGCCGTGTCGAACCGCGCGCGCAGGTGCTGGGAGCGCGTACGCAGCGTGCGCGCGCGATCGAACTGCGACAGCGCGTCGAGCAACATCGCTGCGCCGCGGAGGGCCGCGTACAGGTACGCCTGCACCTCGACCAGCGCGATGGGCGGCTCGGCGAGTCGGCCGTCGGCGTGGACGATGCCGTCCCACGAGTCCTTCCAGCCCTGGTTCACGAGGCCGTTGGGCGAGCGACAGCGGTACTCGACGAACCCGTCTCCGTCGAGGTCGCCCGCGGCGTCGATCCACGCGAGCGCGCGCTCGAGGTTGGGGCCCAGCTCGCGGACCAGCGCGAGGTCCGCCGTCGCGCGGTAGTGCGCGGCGAGCAGGAGGATCCACAGGAGCGTCGCGTCGATGGTCCCGTAGTAGGGGCCGAAGGGGATCGCCCCGAGGCGGGCGAGCTCCCCGCGCCGCATCTCGTGGAGGATCTTGCCCGGCTCCTCGTCGCGCTCGGGATCGTCGGCCTTGCCCTGCAGCTTGGCCAACAGGCGCAGCGTGCTCTTGGCGAGCGAGGGGGAGCGCCACAGATCGAGCAGCGCGGTGATCAGGCAGTCGCGCCCGAAGAGCGTCGCGTACCAGGGGATCCCCGCGCAGACGAACGGCTCCTCGATCGAGCCCCCGAGCAGGAGCCGCAGATCCAGCCGCGACTGCGCGAGGATGGCGTTGAACAGCTCGTTGTCGGTCACCACCGCCGCCTCGTCGGCCAGCGGTTGCTTGTAGCCCGCGAGCGTGGGCGCGGGTCGCGGCGGCTCCGGGGCGTCTGCGTCGACGCTGATCTCCGCCAGACGGACCGTGGACGAGAGCCGCTGGGAGCCGCCCGGTTCGAGGCGGATCCGGTAGCTCGCGGTCGCTGTGGGCACCGCCGTCGGGCCGGAGGTGGTGCAGCGCGTGGGCTCGGGCTCGAAGCGGATGGTAGTGCTGCGCATCCGCTGGTCGCGGCCGGCGTAGCGGAACTCGAGGACCGCTCCCTCGTACCTGGGCGGGTGCATGACCCCCCGCTCGTCCACCCGCACGATGCCCCGGACCTCGAAGATGTCGGCGAAGTCGGCCGCGAGGTGGAGCGCGATCTCGAGCTCCACCGCGAACGAGTTGAAGTTCTGGAACGTGAGGGACTCGGCGATCTCCTGCCCCCGGACCACGCGATAGCGACGCACCTGCAGCGTCTGCTCGGCCACCCGCTGGCCGTCGGGCAGCACCAGGTTCGGGTTGGTGAGCACCTGCGCGCTCATGAACTGCGAGCGGGTGCTCGAGAGGAGGATGGTGGGCCGGAGCCCCGCGATCGCGAGCTCGTAGCCGCTGAGGAACCGCGTGTCGCGCAGGTAGAGGCCGAAGCCGTTGGTGTTGCCCAGCGGCGCGTTGCCCTCGAGATCGGTCAGGAGGAAGACGTCGCGCTCCTTGATGAGCGTGGCGTCGCGGATGTCGCGGGCCGACGGCGGGGCGTCGAGCTGCAGGAGCGGCGGCTCGGATTCCCGCATCGTCAGTGGGTCAAGGCCTCGTGGACCGCGTCGAGCAGATCGGTCACGTCGAAGGGCTTGTTGAGGACGCGCTGCACCTGCGGCGTGCGCGACAGCTGGCGGGTGTAGGCCGAGACGACGATCACCGGCACGTTGCGCGCGGTCTCGTCGCGCGAGAGATCCTGCAGGACGACGTTGCCGCTCCTCTTGGGGAGCATCAGATCGAGCAGCACGAGATCGGCGGCGTTCTTCTGCACCGCCTCGACCACGCGCTCGCCGTCGGGCAACCCGACGACCCGGTAGCCCTCGGCCCCCAGGAGGAACACCTCGAGCTCGCGGATCTCGGGATCGTCCTCGACCACCACGATCGTGCGCTGACCGGGCGTGACCGCGCTCACGTGCCCTCGACCAGCGGGAACGACACGTGGAACACGCTCCCTTCACCCTCGACGCTCTCGAACCACATCCGTCCTCCTTGCCGCGAGACGATCTCGCGGGAGATGTACAGTCCGATGCCGAGGCCCTCGAAGTCGTACGGGGTGTCGACGTGCGCCCGGAAGAACCGCTCGAAGATGTGGGCCTGTCGCTCGGGCGCGATGCCTGCGCCGTGGTCGCGGACCGAGATGACCGCCGCTCCGTCCTCGACCTCGAGCGAGATCTCGACCGTCGTCCCGCGGTTGGCGTAGCGCAGCGCGTTCGACACGAGGTTGTGCAGCGTCTGCTCCAGCCCTTCGCGGTCGACCTCGATCGTCGCCGGATCGACCCGCGAGAGCTCGATGCGCACGTCGGCCGGCGTCCGGCCGACCGCGCGCGTGACGACGCTGCGGACGACCTCGTCGGCGCGCAGGCGCACGCGCGTGAGCTCGAGGTTGTCGAGCTCGATGCTCGTCACGTAGCTCAGATCGCGCACGATCTGCTGCATCCGCTCGATCCCCCGCTGCATCGCCGAGAGCATCTCGCGCTGCCGCTGCGGCAGCCCCCCGAGGCCGGGCGCGAGGGCCTGCGCGTACCCCGTGATGACCGCGATGGGCGTGTTCAGCGCGTGCGCCGCGACGCGCACGAACTCCCCCTTGAGCCGATCGAGCCGTTCGACGTCGGCGAGGTCGCGCGCGACCTCCACCGCGCCGAGCAGCGCACCTCGCGCGTCGAGGATCGGCGCCGCGCGCGAGCGGACCGCGCGCACCTCGCCGCCTGCCGGGTCCTGCACGAGCATCTGCCCGAGGGCCATCGGCTGTCCGCCGAGGGCGAGCGACAGCGGGAGCTGGTAGCCCGCACCGTTCTTCCGCAGCGGCCGGAGGCGTGCCGCCAGCTCGTCGATCGAGCGCCCCTCCAGGTCCTCGGGGGTGGACCTCACCAGCGCCGCGCCGGCCGTGTTCACCAGGGTGAGGTTGCCGTGGGCGTCGGACACGAACACCGCGTCGGTCATGTGGTCGATGATCCCGCGCAGCTCGGTGGCGCGTCGCCGCGCGACGTCGGCGAGGTGCTCGATCTGGCGCTTGGCGACGACGTCGTCGGTGGTCTCGGTCGCCACCGCGAGGAGGGCGTCGCTGTCGCCGACCGGCACGAAGTCGAAGGTGAACCAGCGCTCCTCCCGCGGCCCGTCGGGACGCGCTCGCAGCTCCACCTTCTGATCGACCGCGTGCCAGATCTTCCTCGTCTCGAACACGCGACGGAAGATCACCTCGAGCTCCCCCGCGATCTCCGGCCAGACCTCGAGGGCCGAGCGCCCGAGCGGGGAGCGACCGGGCGAGAGCAGCTCGAAGGCGGGGTTGAGGAACTCGATGATGAAGTCCTTGCGCGAGACGAGGGCAATGCCCGCCGGGGTGTTGGTCAGGATCGTCTCCAGCAGACGACGTTGCGACTCGCTGCTGGCGAGAGACGCTTTGTGCATCGTCTCGAGTCGCTTCACCTCGGTCAGATCGGTGATGAACGCGATGAAGCGGGACGCGCCGCTGGCGATGGGGGTGATCCGCAGCTCGACCGGGAGCTCACGGCCGTCCTTGTGGAGCGCGGTGATCGCGACGCGACGACCGAGGATGCGCGCCTGACGCGTCGTCCGGTACCGCGACAACGCCTCCTCGTGCGCCTCGCGCAGGCGCGGCGGGACGATGGTCTCGGCCACCGTCCGTCCGAGCGCTTCCCGTCGCGTCCAGCCGAACATGGCCTCGGCCGCCGTGTTCCACTCGCGGATGTGGCCGTGCTCGTCCATCCCGACGACCGCCTCGAGCGATGCCTCGAGCAGGGCGCCGAGCTCGTCGCTCCGCACCTCGCGACGGTCGGTGTGCGTGTACGCCATTTGCGCGATCGGCACTGCAGCACGGCCCGCGCCAGCCCGCGGTCGAGACCGGTACGATGTCCGGATGGACGTCGGAGCGAGCCTTCGCGCACGCGACTTCGCCCCGAACCTCGCGGCCGACGCCTACGGCGTGGTCATTCCGATCGGTCTCGAGCTCGTGCGCGTGCCTCGCTGACCAGCGCCTCGGCGAGCGCAGGCTCGACGCCGTAGCGCCGGGCGACCTCGTCGACGTCGTGCGTGGCGGCGAAGGCGAGCGGCTCGTGCCGATGATCGCGGAGGATCCAGGGGGCGAGCTGGTGACGGATGGCTGGCCCGCACACGTCCTCCAGCACCTCGATCCCGGCCGCGCCGACGATGGCGATGCCCGCGCCGTCCACGCGCGGATGCGGGTCGCGGATGCCCACCACCAGCCGCGGGACGCCGCTCTCGGCGATCACCTTGGCGCACGCCGGCGTGCGGCCGTGGAACGCGCAGGGCTCGAGGGTCGAGTAGAGCGTGCTCCGCGAGAGATCGACCCCGAGCGCGCGCGCCTCGCGGAGCGCCCCGATCTCGGCGTGATCCTCGCCCGGACCCAGGGTGTGTCCGCGCGCGACGACGGCGCCGTCGCACACGAGCACGCTGCCCACCCAGGGGTTGTCGCCCGTCGACCCGCGCGCGCGCTCCGCCTCGAGGATCGCCGCGCGCATCGCCTCTTCGTGCGTCACCCACCAAGTCTAGCTTCTACCAGGAGCGGATGGCGAACCACGCGTCGCTGCGGACGAGCGAGCGATCGGCGTCGGCCGTGTGCGTGATCGGGCCGTTTTCGTGGCCTCCGAGGAGGAGGGTGCCCTTGCCGACGCCGACGGCGCGGAGCTCCGCGTGGCCGGTGGTGGGCGGGAGGAATCCGTGGAGCCGCTGCACGTTCCCGCCCTCGATGCGGACGAGGAAGGGGTGGCCGGGCGTGAACAGGCTGCGGCCGCTCGGGTTCTGCAGCCAGCCCTCGGTGCCGCCGACGTAGAGCGCGCCGCCGTCGTAGGCCGCGGTCTGGGCGAGCGCCGAGTCGACGCCGTCGAAGGTGTGCGTGCGCAGCGGGACGCCGTCGCGGGAGAGGCGCGCGATCATCGCGTGCAGCTCGGTGTTGTCGCGGCCGAGCTCGCGGCGGCTGCGGCCGAGGACGGCGAGCTCGCCTTCGCCCACCGCGACCCCGAACACCCTTAAGAGGCGCAGGCCCTTCACGACACGGTCCCGTGTACGCTCGCGGCGTGGCCGAGATCGTGAAGTGCGGGACGTGCAAGCGTCCGTACAACGCCGCGCTCGAGACGTGCCCGTTCTGCGCGCGGCAGCAGGCCGGCTATCGCGAGGTGATCGCCGAGCGCGCTCCCCAGCACGAGGCGTTCAAGGCGGCGCGCGCCGAGATCGAAGAGGGCGAGGCGCGGGTGCGGGCGCT
>JAIBCE010000041.1 GCA_019694315.1 Sandaracinaceae bacterium | reverse complement strand
CGCCGTGCACGCCGGCGTGAGCGAAGGCGCGCTCGGCTTCGCGGGCATCGGCACCATCGGCCACGGCGCCGGCGGAGGCGGCGGCTCCGGCTACGGCATGGGCCGAGGGCGGCTCGCTCGCGCACCCAGCGTCCGCGCGGGCGCGGCGGCGACGTACGCGTTCCGAGGGCTCGCGCGGGTGATGCGCGAGCGCTTCCCGGCGACGCTGCTCTTCCGACCCTCGGTGGAGCTCGATGCCACGGGGCATGCGCACGTGGAGGTGCGCCTGGCCGACGCGGTGACCTCCTACGTGATCGAGACGATCGTGTGGCGCACCGACGGCTGGATCTGGTCGGCCGACACGCGCATCGAGGCCGACCGAGAGATCGTGGTCGAGGCGCCCATCCCCGAGATCGCGCGGAGCGATGACGCGATCGCGCTGCCCGTTCGCGTGGGCAACCGGGGCCGTGCTGCGCGAACGCTCGTGGTGTCGGTGCTCGAGTCGGAGGAGCTCGGCATCGAGGCGGGTGATCTGCGCACGATCGAGGTTGGCGCAGGCGACGCGACGGTGACGGAGTTCCTCGTGCGGCCCACGCGAGAGGGACACGGGCACGTGCGGGTGGCGGTCGCGACGCCCGAAGGCGAGGCCCTCGATGCGATCCAGCTCCCCCTCGAGGTGGTGCGCCGATCGCGCCGCGTGCGACGCACGCTCGAGATGCTGTCGGTGGGCCGCGGCGAGCTGACGCTCGAGCTGCCCGCCGATGCCACGCGTCGCTCCGGCGAGCTGGATGTGCGCGTGGGCGAGGGCCTCATCGTGGGGCCGCAGCACCCGCTGTTCCAGCACTGGGGATTCGCGCTCGGCGATCCGCTCGACCCGACCGAACCGCTCGACGTTACCTCGGACTACGAGCTCGCGTGGCGGCTGGGCGCCCGCTGGACCGATCCAGACGTGGACGACCGGATCATGGGTGACGTGATCGATCGGCTGTCTCGCAACCTCGATCAGAGCGCGGCGGAGACCGATCCTGCTGGCCGGACGCGTGCCATCGCACGGATCCTGCTCGGCGTCGCACCGGCGCTCGTGAGGCTCGATCAGCGGCCCGTGGGCGAGCGCCTCGGCGAGCTCGCCACGCGAGCGCGAGGGCTCGTCGCGGAGAGCGCAGCGCAGCTCACCGACGACGCGGGCGCGCTCGTGCTGGCCTCCGCTGCGCTGGCGTGGAGTGGACGCGGCGACGCCGACGTGCTCGCGCTCGAGCTGACGCGCCGTGCGGAGCGCGCGGTGGTGACGATCGGCGACGACGTGTTCGTGGCGACCGCGGATCCGATCGCGGCCACCACGCACCTCGCCCTGGCCGAGGCACGGCTCGGTCACACCGAGCGCGCGCTCGCGCTCGTGTCCACGCTGTCTCGCTGGACCTCGGGCGGCGTCGCGATGGGCGACGAGCTCCGCGAGCTCGCGCGTGTCGCGACCGCCGCGGTGGCGAGCCGCGCGGGGCGCGCCCACGAGCTCACCGTCACGCTCGACGGGCTGCCCGAGCGACGCGAGGCCGGCGATCGCGTGCACCTCGATCTGCCGGGGCTCGCAGGGCCCGGACCGCATCGAGTGGACGTGGCGCTCGATGCGCCCGCGCTGGTGTCCGCGCGCGCCACGGCCACCTATGGCGTTCCGTGGCCGACCGAGCTCGTGCGGGGTCCGTTCCGTGTGGAGCTCGAGGGTGAGGTCGGCGTGCTCGACGGCACCTCGCAGCTCGAGCTCGTCGTGCGCAACACGACCCCGCGCACCATCGCGGTGCCGGTGGTGGAGGTCGATCTGCCGACCGGGGCGGAGCTGCCTGCCACCTCGTACAACCTCATCACCGCGCACTCCGTGACTGCGCCGCAGCGGAGCGGTGACGTGCTCACGATGACGCTCGCGCCCATGCCGCCGGGCGCGGTGAGGCGTGTGCCCTTGCCGCTGCGTTGGAGCGTGGGCGGCACGCTGGTCGGGCTCGGCGTGGCCGTGTTCGGCGCCGAGCGTCCGGATCGCGCGACCATCGTGCCGCCGAGGACGATCTCGATCGTGTCGCGCGAGGAAGGAGGTGCGCGATGAGCGCGCGAGGTTGGAGCGCGCGCGTGCGCCGCGCGGTGTGGGTCGTCTCGCTCGCTTGCGTGGGCGCCGCTCTGGTGGCGCCCTGGACCGGGGCAGCGAGCGCGCAGGTCGCGATGCACCGCGAGGTGCCGCGCGGTGAGGTCACCGGGCTCGAGATGGGCATCGAGGGCTCGCTCGAGGCCACCCCCGGGGCGCCCGTGCGCTGGTGGATCACGCTCTTCGAGGTGCTGCATCACCGCGAGCTGCGCGCGGCCTCGGGCTGCCAGGTCCGCGCGATGGCCTCGCACGAGCGAGCCGAGCCGATCGCGACCGTCAGCACCGACGCGAGCGGTCGCGCGGCCCTCGTGATGCCGATGGACGAGTCGCTCGACGCGACCCCCCACCTCGTGCTCGACGCGACCTGCCCGCGGGGCGTGCGACGCCTCTTCGACGTGGACCTCGAGCTCGGAGGCCGCCAGCACGTGGCCCTCGCGTTCGATCGCGCGTCGGTGCCGCCCGAGGGCTCGGCGCTCCTCATCGGTCGCTTGCTCGATCGCGCCACCGGTCGTGGTGTGCCGGGCCACACGGTCCAGCTCGAGGTGCGGCAGGACGGTCGCGCGCTCGGTGCGGCCGAGCGCCTGACGACGGACGAGACGGGGCTCTTCTCGACGCGGGTACAGGCGCGAACGGGCGGCGCGATCACCGTGACGGCCGTGAGCCTGCACGAGGACCGCGTGCTCGCCAGTGCCACGGCGCAGCTGCCGATCGCCACGCCTCGCGCCGCAGAGCCGCTCTCGCTGCGCGTGACCGTGACGCCGCAGGTGGCTGCGCCAGGGGCGCTCGTCGACGTGCAGATCGAGGCGCGCGGTGCCGATGGCATGCCCGTCGAGGGCGCGCTCGTCACCGGGCCCGATCGTGATCCGCCGCCGGACGAAGGACCTCCCCTCGAGCCGATCCGCACCGACGCGCGCGGGGTCGCGCACCACCCGTGGAGGCTCCCCCGCGAGGGCGAGGCGGGCCCGCTCGTCGACGTGATGACGCCAGTCTCCGTGAGCTCGACGATGGTCGGCTCCGCGCAGAGCACAGCCACGGTCCGCGTCGCGCGCCGCGCCGCCTTCGTGACCCTCGCGGTGAACGGCGGCGTGCTGGTACCGGACGCGCCGACGCGCATCCTCGCGCGCGTGCTCGGGCCCGATGGGGCGCCGCTCGGAGGCCGCGACGTGGAGCTCTCGAGCGAGATCCTCGGATCGGTCGACGGTGCGTCGATCGGACGTGCGCGCACCGACGCCGACGGCTTCGTGGCCTTCGACGTGGCGCGCGTGCTGGCCGCGCGGATGGACGACTGCGGCGGCACGACGGCCGCGAGCGTCGAGATCCACGTGGGCGCCGAGGTGACGCCCGTGTGCGTTCCGGTCGACCCCGACGCACCGCTCGCGCTCCGCGCCCCACCACGCCTCGCCCCCGGCTCGTCCATCACGCTCACGCTGGCGCGCACGAGCCGTGCGACGAACCGTCCGGTGATCGTGACGGCCCTACGCCGGAGCGCGCGAGGCTGGGTGCCGATCGCGCAGGAGATCGCGGGACCGACGGCGAGCACCGTGTCGCTCACGCTCGGCGACGAGGCCGCGGGGGATCTCTGGCTGCGCGCGCGTGTGATCATGCCCGACGGCCAGGTCGTGCGCGGCGCGAGCACGCTGGTGAGCTTCACGCCGCCTCCGGGGAGCGTGTCGGTGGAGGCCGATCGGAGCGGGGTTCGCGCACAGGGCACCGATCCCACCGACAGCGTGCTCGTGCTCGCCGAGGCGGCCGAGCCTGGCGCCAGCGGAGAGGTGGATCTCGTCGCGACGCTCGCGGGTGACGCAGAGCTGCGGAGCACGACGGCCGCGCTCACGGGGCTCGCGCTCGAGGCCGAGCTCGCGATCCGTGTCCCTTCGGATCTCGGTGCGAGCGGCATCCTGCGCGGAAGCGAGATCGTGCCGCAGGCGATGCCCGAGGAGCCCATCACACAAGGTCTCCTCCGCGACCCCTGGCGCACACGCGCGCGCTTCGTGCGAGGTCGCCTGGGCCGCCTGTTCCTCGCTGTCGAGGAGCTCGTGGAGCGCCGCATCCCCGATCGCATCGGTGAGGTCGCATCCTCCGGGCCACGGGGCTGGACATGGAACCGCGAGATGCTCGCGGCCGCGGTGAGCGAGGGATCGATCGACGACGAGGGCAGCGCCTCGCTCGACGGAGAGCCGCTCGACATCGACGCGCTCGTCACGCTCGATCCGTCGTTCACCTTCGATCATGTCGCGCGTCGCATCACGCGCCGACGTCTGTTCCGCGTGGTGCGCGCGATCCGGAACGTCACGCACGAGCGCAACCTCGATCTGCCGTGGGCACGACGCGGTGATCCGCGCACGTGGATCGCGAGCCTCGTCGGCGTGGGGCTCGAGGACGGCACGACGCTCTCCACGGACGATCTCTTCGATGCCTGGGGTCGGGCGTTCGTGTTCCGCCCCACGACGCATCGGAGCTTCCTCCCTGCGATCGAGGGCTGGGAGGTGGCGAGCCTCGGACCGGATGGCCGCGACGGAAACGCCGACGATCTCTTCGACCCCTTCGCGCGCGTGCTGCCGTCGGGGAGCCTCTATGCCGACGCGGTCGGCGAGGACGCGCTCGTGGCGCGGGTCTCGGGCGTGGCGCTCGGGCGCGCGTGGGTGGCACGCCTCGAGGAGGACACGGGGGAAGGCGGCGCCTACTGGTTCGACGAGACGACGCGCGTGGGGGGTCTCGCCGAGACCTGGGACAGCGCCCCGATGCCGCTCCGTGAGCCGCCGCCTCTCGGCGGAGGCAGGCCCATCGTCACACAGCCCGGGGCGCTGCTCGGGGCCACGCGGGCGCATCGATGGTCGCTCCCGAGCGAGCGGCGCAGCTACGTGGCCATTGCGATCGCGGTGCCGCGCGAAGGTCGCCCGCGGATCGCCTGGCGCCCCTTCGAGGCGGGTGCGCGCGTGGTGGTTCACGCCGAGCTGCCCGAGCTGCTGCGGGTGGACGATCGCGTGTCGGTGCCGATCGTGGCGACCGAGCCGGGCTCGGAGCGCGCGCCGACGCTCGCGGTGTCGGTGGAGGGAGACGGAGTCGCGGCGTCGCTCGAAGACACGCGGGGCAGCGAGGCGACTGCGACGGCGAGCCTCGTGCTCGAGGCGCGCGCCGGAGGCAGCGCCGACATCGTGATCACCGCGGGCGGATCGGACGACAGCGCCGAGCCCCTCGTCGTGCGCCGACACGTGCGCGTGATCCCCGGCGGCTCGCTGGTGGTGACGCACGCGAGCGCGCTCCTCGCGCCGGGCCAGGAGCTCGTGCTCCCGAGCAGCGACGCTCCTCGCGGCCGACGCCTCTCGACCACGGCCGTGGCCGCTGCGCCGCGTGGGCTCGACGAGCTCCCCTTCTTCTCCGACCTCACGCGCGCCGACGCGGGCGCCTCCGACGCGCGCGCCGCCGTGCTCGCGTGGGCGAGGACGCTCGAGGGACGGCTCGATGCCGATCTCGCCGCGCGCGCCGAGCGTGCGACGGGCACAGACGCTCTCGCCGATGCCTGTGCGCTCGTGGCGCTCTCGAGCACGACGGATCACCAGGTGCAGGTGAACGCGCTGCGCACGCGTTTCTCGAGCGCGACGCCCTCGGATCTGCGCGAGCGCGCGGCGATGATGGTGGCGCTCTCGGGCGTGGCGTCGGTGGGCGCGACGCCGTCGACCGATCCCGTGGCTGCGCTCTGGACCACGCTGCGGAGCGATGGCTGGCGCGCGCTCGCGACCGAGCGATCGAGCCCGTCGGTGATGGCGCGCGTGGCCGCGGGCCTCTTGCTCGCCGACGCGGAGGATGGGCCCGGCCGAGCGCTCTACCGCTCGGCGCTCGAGGCGCTCGTCGACGACGGCTACGGTGGGCGTGCGCTCCGGGGAGATCCGGCGCGCGTGGGCGATGGCTGGATCGGCACGCTCGCGCTCGCGCTCGCCGCGCGGCAGGTGGGCGATGATCTCGTCGCCGACGAGCTCGCGCTCGCCGCGAGCCGCGAGCTCCATCTCCTGCGCCGCACGGGCGACGAGGGCCCGTTCTGGGTGCTCGCGGCGTCGGTGTTCGGTGCGTTCGGCGGCGGCGCCGAGGTGCCGAGCGAGGCCGCGCTGGAGCATGCGGCGCTGGAGCATGCGGGCCGCACGCACACGCTCACGCTCGACGCGGAGGCGGTGCCGCTGGCCCTCGAGGCTGGCGCTCCCGCCGTGCGCGTGCGGGGCACGAGCCCGGTGGTGGTGGCGCTCGAGGCGCGCGAGCTGCGGGAGCTCGAGGAGCGTACGGAGTCGGAGCTCGACGTGCGCATCGAGGGCGTGCTCGGCGACGAGGATCGGCTGGGCGAGGCAGGGGCGCGCTCGGCGCTCGAGCTCGTCGTCACGAGCGGCCCGACCGACGTGGCGAGCCCGGTGATCGAGGTGGAGCTGCCGTCGCTCGCGTCGCTCGACGAGGTGGCGCGGGGCGCGCTCTCGCGCTCGTCGGCCGTGGCGAGCGTGTCGAGCCCGGACCGCGGCGGGGTCGTGCGCATCGTGCTCGCGCCGCTGCGCGCGGCGACCACGGTGCACGTGCCCCTCGTGGTGAGCTGGCTCGGTGCGGGCGAGGCCCGCGGGCTCTCGATCGTCGCGTACGACGCGGCCTCGCCCGCTCGGCTCACGACGCGTCCAGGTCGGAGGATCGAGCTCGCCCCGCGGCGAGGGAGCGAGGAGGCGACGCGATGACTCGATGGACCCGTGTGGTGGTGCTCGTCGCGCTGTTCGCGAGCGTGGGTGCGGGCTGTGGCGGTGGGCCGCGGCGGACCGAGGTCACCGAGCCGTGGACGAGCGGAGACGAGGCGGCCGTGGCCGTGGCCGAGGCCACGCCCGAGGGAGCGACCGCGCCGGGCGCGACGACGACGCCTGCGGGCGGTGCTCCCACCGACGACGGAGCCCATTGACGAGGCGCCCTCGCGCGGGGCACGAAGCCGCCCCATGACCGAGCCGCGCTACCCCACCGTCCACGTCGAGGTTCCTCACGAGCAGAGCGCGGAGGTGGCGCAGATGCTCTTCGCGCTCGGTGCCTCGGGCGTGGAGGAGCGCGACGCGACCACGCTCGACAAGGCGGGCGCCGAGGGCACGGTGACCCTGGTCGCGCACTTCGACGACGAGGATCGGGCGCGCATCGTGGCGGAGGCCTCGCCCCACCCGGCGCGCGTCGTGCACATCGTGGGCGACGACTGGAAGCATCGCTGGCGTGAGTTCTTCAAGCCGACGCGCGTGGGCAAGCGGCTGCTCGTGCGCCCGTCGTGGGAGCCCGTCGACGCGCGCGAGGGCGACGTCGTGCTGACCATCGATCCCGGACAGGCGTTCGGGACCGGCACGCACGAGACGACGCGGCTCGTGCTCGCGGAGCTCGAGGAGATCGTGCGCGGCGGTGAGCACGTGCTCGACGTGGGGTGCGGCAGCGGCATCCTCGCGGTGGGCGCGCTCCTCTTCGGCGCTGCCCGCGCCGAGGGCGTCGACATCGACGACGAGTCGATGCAGGCGTCGCGCGAGAACGCGGCGGCCAACGGCGTCGCGGCGCGCATGCGCGTGGCCAAGCGTCCCGTCGGAGAGGTGCGCGGGACCTTCCCGATCGTGCTCGCGAACATCGAGAGCCGCGTGCTCGTGCCGCTCGCGTCGGCGATCGCGGCGCGTGTGGCGCCGGGGGGCACGCTCGTGCTCTCGGGGCTGCTCGCCCACGAGGAGGAGGAGCTGAAGGACGCCTACGGCTCGCTCGGCCTGGCGCACGAGAAGACGACTCGCGACAAGGACTGGATCGCGATGCTCTGGCGTCGTCCGCCGGCCGAGGCCTCGGCAGGCCCTGCGAAGGCTCCCCGAGTGTCCGCGAAGGCTTCCCGAGCGTCCGCGAAGGCTTCCCGAGCGTCCGCGAAGGCTTCGGACGGTGCGGCGAAGGCTTCGAAGCCCGCGACGAAGGCAGCTCCGAATCCCTCGACGAAGGCTGCTCCGACGAAGGCTCTCGCGACGAAGGCTCCCGCGAAGAAGGCTCCTGCGAAGAAGGCTCCCGCGACGAAGGCTCCCGCGAAGAAGGCTCCCGCGAAGAAGGCTCCCGCGAAGAAGGCTCCCGCGAAGAAGGCTGCTCCGAAGAAGGCTCCCTCGACGAAGGCTGCTCCGACGAAGGCTCTCGCGACGAAGGCTGCTCCGAAGAAGACCCCGCGCGGCCGATGACGGAGCGTCGCTTTCGTGTCGAGGCGCTGGGCGAGGTGGGCGAGCGCGTGCCGCTCGCCGACGCGGCGGCGCGCCACGCGAGCGTGCTCCGGCTGCGCGCGGGCGATGAGGTCGTGCTCTTCGACGGACGTGGCGGCGAGGCGCTCGCGTCGCTCGAGGACGAAGCCGGTGAGCTGAGCGGTCGCCTCCTTGAGCGACGGCAGGCGCGCGAGCCGTGGCACGTGGTGCTGATCGTGGGCATGCCCAAGGCGTCGGCCCTCGAGGAGCTGCTGCGCGGCGCCACCGAGGCGGGCGCCAGCGAGGTGCGTCTCTTCGGAGCGGCCCGCTCGGTCGTGCGCCTCGACGAGCTGCGCGCGCCGAAGAAGCTCGAGCGATGGCGGCGGATCCTGGACGAGGCGTCGCGCCAGAGCGAGCGCGCCATCGTCCCCACGCTGAGCATCCACACCTCGCTCGCCCAGGCGATCGCGGTGCTGCCGGAGGGTGCGCGCGTCGCGGCGCTCGACGCGCGCGAGGGCAGGGATCTCGCCGAGGTGCTGGGCGCGGGTGCGCTCGCGCGCGTGATCGTGATCGGCCCCGAGGGCGGGCTCGACGACGAGGAGCTCGGGGTGCTCGAGGCGCGAGGCGGTGCACGCGCGCGCGCGCCCCTGCCCGTGCTGCGGGTCGAGACCGCGGCCGTGGTGGCGACGGCCCTCGCGGCGATGGCGTGCTCACGCGTCTCGCGCTGACCCGGTCGAGGAGGCTCGCCGACGCCGCGCGGAGCGTCCGCGGCGCGCGCTGCGCGTGGGGGCACGTCGACGAGTGGTCGCGCCACGGCGACGGCACGCGACTGCGATTGCGTTGACACGCGCGCATCGGGACGGCGACCATGTCGACCGTCTCGCGCCGGGATCGTGCGGCGCCTCCTTTCTCCGCGGCGCGCGGTCCGCGATACACACGGAAACACCCCACGATGTCGGCCCTCACCTCGCTCCTCGCACGGGATCACGCGGTTCCCGTCCGCAAGATCGAGGAAGCGCTTTCGCGGCAGGTGGTCTCCGGCGGCGACATCGCCACGGTGCTGCTCGAGGCCGACGCCATCGCCGAGAACACGCTCGCCGCGTACCAGGCCGCGCTCTACGGTCTGCTCCCCGCCACGCGCGACGAGATCATGCGCGTGCCGCGCGACCAGATCCGCCTCGTGCCGCGCGAGGTCGCCGAGAAGCACCGCCTCGTGCCCCTCGCGGTCGACGGTCGCGCGCTCCTCGTGGCGATGGCCGCGCCGCTCGATCAAGACCTCGAGTCGCAGATCGGCTTCTTGCTCGGCTACGACCTCGTCGTGCGCATCGTCTGCGACGTGCGCATCTCGGCCGCGCTTCTGCACCACTACGGCGTCGAGGCGCCCAGCCGGCAGAAGCGCCTCATCGATCAGCTCCGGCACCGTGACGCGGGCCCGATCCCGTACGTGGCCCCGCCCGAGCACGGCAAGCTCACGGGCATGCAGCGTGGGCTCCTCGCCAAGAAGGCGTCGGCGAGCGCGTGGCTCGACGAGCCCGACGAGCCCGAGCCGCCGCCCCCGCCGCCTCCACCGCGGCCGTCGTCGCTCCCGCCTCCGGGTGAGGGACGCACGACCGATCCGATGGGCGTGCCCCGCGCGCAGATCGAGGCCGCGATGCTCGAGGACGCGAGCAAGGCCGCGGCCCCCGCGGTCGAGGTCACGATCGCGCGCGACGACGCCTCGAGCCCCGACGCGAGCGCGACGGCGCTGGCCATCGCCAACGGTGCGTCGCTCTCCGATCTCGCCGTGTCGGGGGCGTTCGCGCGACCGCTGACGCCCGCGGCCGGGCACGAGGGCACGCCGGCAGAGCCTGTCGCCGACGGTCGCCTGACCTCTCCGTACGCGCGCCTGCCGGTGCGCGCGCCCACGGGCGATCGCGCGATTCCGTCGCTCGGCGCGCTGGCCGAGGCGCCTCCCGCGAGCAGCCCGCGCGCGAGCGGCTGGTCGTCGGGCCGCGGGGAGGGTGAGAGCAAGGTGCTCGGCTCCTCGAGCGCGGGCGTCACGACGAGCTCGACCTCGAGCGAGGCGACCGCGAGCCCCGCCGCGAGCCCTGCACCGAGCCCCGCCGCGAGCGGCCCGACCGCGGACACGGTCACGTCGACCGATCCCGCGAGCAGCGAGGCCAGCAAGGCCGGCGAGGCCGGCGAGGCCGAGGCCAGCAGTGACGCCAGCAGCGACGCCAGCAGCGACGCCAGCACGAGCGCTCCGCCGCCGAGCGCTCCACCGTCGATCGAGGCCGTGGTTGCAGCCGCAGCGACCGAGCTCGCGCCCGTCCTCACCACGTCGGCGAGCGCACCTGCCGTCGAGCCTCTCTCGCGCAGCGCGCCTGCGCCCACGCTCTCGAGCTCGCGCCCTCCCGCTCGCCCCATCGTCGAGCCGGTCGCCGACGGCGCACCGAGCGAGCATCCGCCTGCGATCGTCAGCGATCGACCCGCGCAGCTCGCGCCGGCTCCGCTCGCCGCGCCCGCGCCGATCGCGACGCCCGCGCCGTTCGCGGCGCTCGCACGCGAGACGAGCGCCATCGCGGCCGCGAGCGCCGAGGCCAAGCCGGCTCACACGGGCCCTCGGCTCCGCGGTCCGCTCACCGCGGCGCAGGCCAGCCGTCTCCTCGAGGACGCGAGCGATCGCGACGCCATCGTCGCCGTGTTCTTCGCCTTCGCCCGACAGTTCTTCGACTACGCAGCGCTCTTCGCGCTGCTCGACGACCGGGCCGAAGGTCGCGAGGCCTTCGGCGAGGGCACGAGCGCCGCGCGCATCCGCGCCATCTCGCTCACGATCGCGGGGGAGGAGGCCTCGCTGCTCGCGAGCGCTCGCAAGAGTGGCGCGCCGCAGCTCGCCCCGCTCTCGTCGGTCGCCGACATCGACCTCGCCACCGTGCTCGAGCGTCCGCGCGGCATCTTCGCCCTCGCGTACCCCGTCGTGATCCGCGGTCGCTCCGTGCTCGTGCTCTACGGCGATCGCAGCGGCGATCGCTTCGAGCTCAGCGAGCTGCCCGAGCTCGTGGGCTTCGTGCGTCGCGTCGCCGATGCGCTCGAGAAGCTCATCCTGCGTCGCAAGCGCGAGGGCACCCGCGGGCGCTTCGAGAAGCCCTCGTCCGACGCGCGCGACGATCTGAAGGCCACCGTCTCCGCGGTGCGCAAGTCGAGCCCACCGACCGCGCGCACGAGCAGCACGGGACGAACGCGCCGCGAGGACATGTGGAGCACGCCGAAGCTCGGCGCCGTCGCTCCGCCCGTCGAGAGCGCGAGCGGACGCTCGCTCGCCGACGCGATCGCGAACGCGAGGCTCCCCGGATCGAGCCCCGCCATCGAGCCGCCCTCCATGGTGTCGGTCCCTCCGGGCACCGACGATCTCGCGAGCCGCGCGCTCGAGCTCGACGAGGCTCCCGAGCGCATCACGCTCGTCGATCCCGTGCCCGCTGCGGAGGAGCCCCCGCCGCCCGAAGAGGTCTTCCGGGCCACCACGCAGCTCGATCGCTCGGAGGCGGTGGAGCCGCGCGACTCGAATCGTGCACCGCGTGTGGCGCGCAAGCAGCAGACGACGCGCGACGTGCTGGGCATCCCGCGCGCAGCCCCTCCGCCGCCCGTCGTGCCCGACATCTTCGAGCCGCCCGTCGAGGGCGATCCGACGAACGAGGTGATGCTCGGCAGCACCGAGGCGCTCATGGGCGAGCACCTCGCGCTGCCTGGCGTCGCTGGCGACGACACGATCGAGGGGCCACGCACGATTCCCGTGCCGCCCCCGAACCCGGGCGATGACTCGCCCGAGCTGGTGGTCGGTGCCGTCGTCGACGACAGCTCCGACCCGGAGCTCGTGGTCGCGGGCGGATCGAGCGACGAGGACGAGGACGACGCCGACGAGGGCGACGGCACGGACGAGGCGCCCATCGAGCTCAGGCGGCGCACGGGGCCGAGCTACATCCTGCGTGACGCGGGTGTCGACGTGGTCGAGCGTCCGGGCTCTCGCTCGCAGCCGCCGCCCGCGCGGCGCTCGCACGCACCCGTGTCGGCCGAGGAGATCGGCCCGACGCCTGGTCGCCGCCACGATCCGCGTCGCGAGGACGACTCGGCGCCCAGGGTCGACGTGGTGCTCAAGCCGCAGCGCGGCATCGGCGCGATGGCCAAGAGCGCGGTGATCGAGTCGCGCGAGATCGACGGCGCCAAGCCCACGCACGACCGCGAGGTTCCGTCGGTCATCATCGACATGGGCGAGAGCACACACGCCCTCGTCGAGGACCTCATGCACGCCGATCCGGAGGGCGACACGCCCTCGATCGACGCGCTGCTCAAGATCGGCGAGGTCGCTCTGCCTGCGCTCGCGCAGGCCTTCCCGGGGCCGCTCTGGTTCGATCGCCGCAGGCCGCACCGCAAGCTGCCGAAGGGCCGCGACGTGTCGGCTGTCTCTCGCGCGCTCGTCGCGTTCCGCGATCGCGCGGCGCCCTATGTCGGCGCGCTCGCGGGCGCAGGCTCGGCCGATCGTCGCTACTACGCGGTGATGGTCGCCTCCGAGATCCCGTCTGGCGTGCTCGTCGATCCGCTCGTGCAGCGCGTGTTCGACGAGGACGCGGGCGTGCGCGCGCTCGTGCTCGAGGTGTTGCCGAAATTCCGGGGCTTCGTCGAGATCCAGGACCAGATCCTCTTCTTGCGCCGCACCGCGCGTGTGCGCGGCAAGGACATGTCGCGCCGCCTGCACGCGATGGCCGCGCTCGCGGCGCTCCGCGACACCGGCGCGCTCCGCCTCCTCGTCGATCTCCTCGAGGACGAAGAGGCCGACGTGCGTCGCGCGGCGCACGGTGCGCTCGTCGGGATCACCTGTGAGGATCTCGGCGAGTCGGCGCGCCGCTGGGTGGCGTGGGCGGACAAGAACGAGGGACGCAATCGCATCGAGTGGCTGATGGACTCGCTGCTCCACGCCGACGAGGCCCTGCGTGCCCAGGCCGGCGACGAGCTCAAGTCGATCACGCAGCAGTACTTCGGCTATCACCCCGGCGCCTCGCGCAAGGAGCGTGAGGTCGTCCAGACGAAGTACCGCAACTGGTGGGAGCGCGAGGGCAAGAGCCTCTTCAAGTGAGGGGGCCCGGCGGCGGCCTCCTCCTCTTCGCCGCGCTCTTGCTCGTGAGCGGCGCGGCGGCGCTCGTCTACGAGCTCGCGTGGGCGCGCTGGCTCACGCTCACGCTCGGCGCGAGCGCGGAGGGCCTCGCGATCGTGACCTCGAGCACGATGGTGGGCTTCGCGCTCGGGGCGGTCGTCGTGTCACCGCGCATCGACGGGCTCGCGCGGCCCCTTCGCGCCTACGGGCTGCTCGAGATCGCGATCGGGCTCTCTGCAGCGCTGGTCTCGCTCCTGCTCGCGCACGCGCCCACGGCGAGCCTCACCGCGACGTGGCCCAAGCCCCTCGTGGTCGTGGGGCTCGTGGCGCTCGTGTCGATCCCCACCGCGCTCATGGGAGGCACGCTGCCTGCGGTGGTGAGCGCCGTCGGCGGACGCGACGAGGCGCGCACTCGCGCGGGGCTCTCCCGTCTCTATGCCGCCAACACCGCGGGCGCGGTGCTCGGCACGATCGGCATGGGCTTCGTCCTCGTCGAGCAGCTCGGCTACGCGCGGGCTGCGGCGGTCGGCGCGCTCGCGAACGTCGGCGTCGGTGTGCTCGCGCTCGTGATCGAGCGTCGCGCGCCGCTTCCCTCGCGCGACGACGCCGCGAGCCCCGCGAGCGCCACGCCAGCCGAGCCCCCGGCCGAGGCGACGCCGGCCGAGCCGCCCGCGTCCACGTCCCCCGCCGCGTACCCCCTCGAGGCCGGGATCGCCGCCGCGGCCTCCGGCTTCGCGGTGCTCGCGCACGAGGTGCTCTCGTCGCGCCTGCTCGTGTACGGCCTCTTCGCCACGGCCCATGCGATCGCGATCGTGCTCGCCGTGTACTTGCTCGGGCTCGCGATCGGCGCGTGCCTCGTGGCCGGCCCGCTCGCCCGCGGCGAGGTGCGTCCCTACCACCTCGGCGTCGCGCTCCTCGGCGCCAGCGCGGTGACCCTCGCGTTCGTGCCCTCGCTCGGCGAGGTGTCGAGCATCGTGGCGCTCCTGCGCGGCCGTCACGTGGAGTACGCGGCGCGCATCGGCGTGGAGGTCGTCGTCGCGGCCACGCTGCTTCTCCCCTCGGCCACCGCGATGGGGACGGTCTTTCCGCTCGCGGCGGCCCTGGGCGTGCGGCCTGGTCGTGCGGGCCACGATCTCGGCCGATCCGTGGTGGTGAACACGCTCGCCGGAGCCCTCGGCTCGCTCGGCGCTGCCTACGCGCTCGTGCCGCTGCTCGGCGTGCGAGGCGCCATCGTGATCGTCACCGTCCTGCAGGCGATCGCGGGCGCGATCGTGCTCCTCCGCACCGCGCCCGCGCACCGCGCCGCAGGCCTCGGCGTGGCGCTCGCGCTCGGGCTCGTCGGCAGCGCGTGGCTCGGTCGGCCCGTCCTCGGCCAGCCGCCCGGCGCGAGCACCCTCGTGCCGCAGCACGTCGTCGATCACGAGGACGAGTACGTCGTTCGCTGTCACCGCGAGGGACCCACCGCGATCACCGAGGTCCTCGAGCACGTGCCCACTGGCCGCGTCGACGTGCTCGTCGACGGCTTCGTCGCCGCGGGCTCGAGCGCCTCCGCAGGCTACATGCGCCTCATGGGCGAGCTGCCGATGGTGCTCCATCCGCATCCGGATCGCGCGCTCGTGATCTGCTTCGGCACGGGCACCACGACGCGCGCGGTCGTGGAGCACGCGCGCGCCTCGAGCCCGCCCGGTCGCGTGGAGGTCGTCGACATCAACCCCGACGTCTTCGCGTGCGCGAGCGAGTCCTCGCCCGACAACGCAGAGGCGCTCTCGTTCGTCCACGCCCACGTCGACGACGGCCGTGCGTTTCTCCGCGAGGGCTCCGAGCGCTTCGACGTGATCACGCAGGAGCCCATGCCTCCGCACTTCGCGGGCGTCGCCTCGCTCTACTCGGTCGAGTACTACGAGCTCGTGCGTGCGCGCCTCGAGGACGACGGAGTCCTCGTCCAGTGGCTGCCCATGCACCTCACCGCGCCGGAGGACGCGCGCGCCATCGCGGGCGCGGCGCAGGCGGTCTTCCCCGAGACCTGGCTCGCGCTCGCGCCGGGCGACTACACGGGCCTCCTCGTGATGTCGCCCACGCCTCTCTCCGCCGAGGCCCGCGGACGGGTCGAGGCCTCGCTGCACACGGAATTCGTCCTGGATCCCGCTGCGGTCGCGCGCTTCGCCGCGGGCGTGCCGCCCGTCACCGACGACCGCCCCTCGCTCGAGCACAACGGCATCGACCGCGTCCTCGGGCAATACGGCAGCGCCATCGCGCTCCTCGAGCACAACCTCGGGCTCGTCGTCGAGGCCCGCGACGGCGCGCGTTGATCGCGCCCAAGCCACCGCGGCCGCTCGTGCGTCCAACGCGCGTATGCTCTTCGTCGTGCCTCCCGTCGCCTCGCCTGCCTCGGTCCGTCGCGCCCTCCTCGCGCTCGTCCTCGCGACCCTCGCGCTCGGCTGTCCCGCCCCCTCGTCCCGCGGATCCGGCAGCACCGGCGGCGGCTCCGGTGGTGGGGGCGACGAGGAGCCGCGCAACGTGCAGGTCGAGCCGCTCGATCCTCCTGATCAGGGCCCGCCCACGCCGACGGCGCTGAGCCGCCTCGAGTCCGCGCACGCGATCCCCGACGCCGAGACGTGGAGCCGCCTGGCCGCGCGCCCTGCGACCGCCACGGTCTCGCGCACCGAGGTGGTGAAGTTCCTCCTCGACACGCAGCACGAGCGCACGATCTGGTTCGTCGACACCGAGCGCTGGGACATCCACTTCGACTTCGCCGTCGATCGCCTCGGCATCCCCGGCGGATGGCAGGCGCACGGCGACTTCAACACGCGCGAGTACCGCCGCCCAGAGCGCCGCTTCGAGATGGGCTCGCTCGTGCACTACGTCGACGGCGACGTCTGGGCCCTCGAGCTCGTCGCGGGCGACAACCTCTCGGGCGAGCGCCTCGTCCGCTTGTTCGCCGATCTCCAGCAGCACGTCTTCTTCGGGGATCGCCTCCGCTTCCGCGCGCTCTCGCCGCAGCACGATCAGACGCTCGCCACCATCCCCGGCCGGCTGCCGACCGTGACCGCCGAGGAGGTCTTCCGCGGTGTGCGCTACCAGCCGCTCACGAACGGCGAGGCCTTCGGCACCCTCCGCATCGTGCGCGGGCCGCTCGATCTCGCGAGCGTGCGTCCCGATCAGATCCTCGTCCTCGAGGATCTGCCCGACGAGATCCCCGTCGTGAGCGCGGTGATCTCCGAGGAGCTCCAGGCCCCGCTCGGTCACATCGCGATCCTCTGCTCCACGCGCGGAACGCCCAACATGGGCCTCCGCGACGCGACCACGAACGAACAGCTCACACGCCTCGACGGGCAGCTCGTGCGCGTGAGCGTCGAGCCCCAGGAGTGGACCGTGCGCGCCGCGACGCGCGCGGAGGCCGAGGCGAGCTGGGCGAGTCGACGTCCCGCGCAGCCGCTCACGCCACCGATCGACGCGACCGAGCAGCGCCTGCGACAGGTGTGCGACGTGCGCCTCGACGACGTGCGCTCGGTCGGCGCCAAGGCCGCGCAGCTCGGCGAGGTGTGCGGGCTCGGGGCACGGGTCCGCACGCCGGGCGGCTTCACCGTGCCGTTCCACTTCTACCTCCAGCACCTCGCCGGCGCGGGCATCGATGCGGAGCTCGCGGCGGTGCTCGCCGATGCGTCGCTCGCGTCCGACACGCACGCCCGAGACGCACGCCTGCGCGCCATCCGCGAGCACATCCAGGCCGCGCCCATCGACGCGGTGCTCCTGCGGCGTGTGCGGCAGCGCATGACGGAGGTCGGTCGCGGGCGCCGCTTCATCTTCCGCAGCTCGACCAACGCCGAGGATCTCCCCGGCTTCACGGGCGCGGGTCTCTATCGCTCGATCGTGGTGCCGGCCGATGCGACCGATGCGCAGGTGGCCGACGCCATGCGCGAGGTGTGGGCGAGCGTGTGGCTGCTCGGCGCGGTGGAGGAGCGCGACTGGTACCGCGTCGATCAGTCCCGCGTGGCGATGGCGCTGCTCGTGCAGCCCTTCGTCGACGGGGCCTCGGCCAACGGCGTCGCGATCACCGCAAACCCTTATTTCGAAGGGCGTCCTGGCTTCTTCGTCAACGCGCAGGCGCTCGGAGGATCGGTCACGGGCGCCGCTGGCAACGAGGTGCCCGAGCAGCACCTCATCTACGTGTACAGCGAGGTCGTGGAGTCCGAGCTGCTCTCCGAGAGCTCACGGAGCCCCGACGCGCTCCTTCTCCCGGAGCCGGCGATCCTCCAGCTCGCGAGCACGCTGCGCCTGCTCCACTGCCACTTCCGCGATCTCTGGCGTCGACGCGGCCTGCGGGTGGACACGAGCGACGCGCTCGATGTCGAGTACCTCATCGCCGGCGAGGATCACCACCTCGTGATCCTCCAGGCGCGCCCCTTCGAGGTCCGCTACGAGGACGCGCAGCGCGTCGGCGATCTCGACCTCTGCGCGTTCCACCCCGCCGGTGTGGACTGATCGCTGCGCCCTCGAGCGAGCGCCTCGAAGAGGAGCCTCGACCGAGCTGCGGGCGTGCGTGCTCAGCGCGTGCGGGTGACACGCACGCTGCCCGCGTAGCCGAAGCGCGCGCGGCCTGCCGGGCTCACGCCCACGCCGATCGTGATCGCGCCATCGAGGTCCGGCGTCACGCCCTCGAACGTGGCCGCGCGGTCGCGGTCGTCGCGCACCTCGAGATCGAGGCTGCGATCGCCGAGCGTGTAGCGCGTGAGCCGTCCGTTGCCCGTGTCGTCGCCGTCGCGCGAGGCGAAGAGCTCCACGCGGTAGAGGCCGGTGCCGAGGCCCGTGACCGTGATCTCGGCGCCGAGCGCGAGCGCCGCGTCGTGCCCGTCGAAGCTTCCCACCCAGAGCGAGTCCGCGCTCACGTCTGCCGGTAGGCCCAGCGCGTTCACTGCGCTCCCACCGGTCTGCGTGCCGGTGAACGACCGGACGCGCGCCACGGCGTCCGTCGCGACGCCTGCCGCGCTCACGAGCGGCCCGGCCTCGTCGTTCACCATGTCGAGGGTGGCCCAGCCCGCGACGGCGTTCGGGCCGAGATCGATCGGTAGCGTGTCGCCCACCGGGAGCACGCGCGGGCACGCGATCGCAGGCACCGGCTCGGTCGCGCCCGTCACCGCGTCGGCGGCCTGCTGGAGCTCGCGCGCGATCGCGGGATCGATCGCGAAGCTCGGCAGCCCGATCGTGCTGCGCCCGTAGAGCGTGCCGAAGAAGACGAGCGCCGTGAGGTACGCGCCGTTGGCGTTGGGGTGATAGTCGTCGTCGGCGTGCAGGCGCGGCGGCTCTCCGTCGGCCAGCACGTGCTCCCACGCGTCTCCCACGTGCGCGACGAGCACGGGGTGCTCGCTCACGACCGTCGTGTGCGTGGGGATGAACGGGTCGGCGCAGTCGTCGTAGTGGAAGCGCAGCTGCGCCTGCATGTCCGCGGGGTCCGTGAATGTACCCGGGTAATAAGGGTGGCCCGCGCGGCGCGCGAAGGTCTCGTAGAGCACCACCTGGCACGAGGGCTCGGCGGTGATCGCGAGGTCGTGGAACCACGTCGCGTCGTCCTTGAACTGCGCCGGATCGCCGATCGCATCGGTCGGTCGCGTCGAGAGCTCCTGGAGGATCACCACGTCCCAGCCCTCGCCCACGCGGTTGGGCGCGCCCTCGGCCGAGGTGTCGGCGCGGTGCCACTCGAGGCTCTGCCCGCCCACCGCGCGCATCTCCACGTGCGCCGGCGCGAAGCCCGACGCCTCCACGAGGTGCGCGAACGTGGTGGGCATGCTCTCGGTGAACGTGAAGCTGTTGCCCACGAAGAGGACGCGGCCAGGCGTGATCGGCAGGGGCTCGCTGCACCGATCGGGCACCGCCGCGTCGCGCTCCACCCACGCGTCGCGGGGTGTCTCGGCGTCGCGCCGGATCGTGGCGTCGCCGGCGAGCGCGTCGAGCGTGGCGTCGTGCGCGCCCGCGTCGCTCGCCGAGAGCGAGCCCTCGCATCCCGCGATCGCCAGCACGACCGCGGCACACCACGCGACACGCCGCATCGCTCCACGGTAGCCCGACGCGGCCATCCCATCGACCGAGACCCCTCGGTCGACCCGCGAGATGCTCCGCCGTCACCCCTTCGTGACCCCGGTCTCTGGCGGAATTGCGACGTGTCCCCTAACCTCACCGCCGTCGAGGTCGGCATGCGCCTTTCTTTTCGTCCCCTGGTCCTCTGCGGTCTGCTTCCGTTGCTCGCGCTCGGCGCGTGCGGTCGCTCCAGCCTCTCGGGGAGCGTGACGCCGCACGGCATGGACGCTGGCGCCGTGGATGCACGGATCGATGCCCCGCGCACGGACACACCCGGCGCGAGCTGCGGAGATCGCACCTGCCAGGCGTCCGAGTCGTGTGAGACGTGCCCAGGGGACTGCGGGCCCTGCGACTCGTGCGGCGATGGCAGCTGCCTCTCTCCCGAGACCTGCTCGAGCTGCGCGCCCGACTGCGGCCCGTGCACTGGCTGTGGCGACGGCACGTGCGGCGGAGGCGAGAGCTGCACCACGTGCCCCGCCGACTGCGGCCTCTGCCCGACCTGCCCCAACGGCGCGTGCGATGCGGGCGAGACCTGCGGCACCTGCCCCGACGACTGCGGGCGCTGCCCCACCTGCGGTGACGGCTCGTGCAACGCCGACGAGAGCTGTGCGTCGTGCTCGCGCGACTGCGGCGTGTGCCGCACCTGCGGCGACGGAGCGTGTGACGCGACGGTGGGCGAGACCTGTACGACCTGCTCGGCCGACTGTGGCCGCTGCCCCACGTGCAACAACGGCGTCTGCGACGCGTCGGAAGATTGCGCGAGCTGTCCCGCCGACTGCGGCCGCTGCGTGCGCTGCGGCGATCTGACGTGCAGCGCGACCGAGAGCTGCTCGAGCTGCCCCGAGGACTGCGGCGTGTGTCGCACGTGCGGTGACGGCACGTGCGGCGGCGGCGAGGACTGCTCGACGTGCGCGGTCGACTGCGGCGTGTGCCGCACCTGCGGCGATCGCACCTGCGACGCGACCGAGAGCTGCTCGAGCTGCCCCGGCGACTGCGGCATCTGCGAGCGCTGCGAGAACGGCTTCTGCTCGCCCGAGAACGGCGAGGACTGCTTCACGTGCCCGGAGGACTGCGGCGTGTGTGACAGCTGCGGCGACGGTCGCTGCACCGCCACCGCGGGCGAGACGTGCTTCAGCTGCCCCGCCGACTGCGGCATCTGCGAGGGCTGTGGTGATGGTCGCTGCCGCGGCACCGAGACCTGCTCGAGCTGCGCCACCGACTGCGGCGTGTGCTCGTTCTGCGGCAACATGCGCTGCGAGAGCGAGGGCGGCTTCGAGGACTGCGTGAGCTGCCCGGCCGACTGCGGTGCGTGCGCGCTCCACAGCTGCGGCGAGAGCCTCACCTGCGTGTTCGGCTGCATCGACTTCGGCGGCGGCGGCATCCCGCGCTTCAGCATCAGCTGCCTCGGCGGTTGCGTGGCCGAGACCTGCCCCGACTCGCGCTTCTTCCTCGATCAGGTCGTCTCGTGTGCGGTGAGCTCGGGCATCGCCGCGGGGTGCCGCGACCTGATGTGCATCACCGACGCCTGCCGCTCCGAGATCGCGGCCTGCCTGGGCGATCGCTGCTGAGCGCGAGGGGGCCCGCGCCTCCTCCAGCCCGTCGTTCTCACGATCGTCGCGTGCACGATGGCGCTCACGCGCGCGGTCGTGTTATGCGTTGCTCGCTCGTGTGGCAGCACCGCACGACACGAGGAGACGACGCCATGGTCCGCAAGCACGTCGACGAGGAGAACCTGAGGATCAGCGAGCTGCCGCAGCAGCGCGACAGCCTCTTGCCCGTCGCGGGCGGAGTCACCGTCGTCGTCACGCAGGCGTTCGGACCCACGGGCGCGAACCTCGTCGGTCTGAGCGACGTGAAGTTCGACGGCTACCCCGCGGTCACGCTGCTCGTGAAGCGCCCCGATGGGAAAGAGGGCCTCGTGCACCTCTCGCCCATCCACGGCGATCGTCGCAAGGCGGGCTTCACCGACATCAAGCCGGGCACCAAGCTCCAGCTCTTCTGCCCCGTGTCGAAGAAGCCGCTCGACAAGCTCGGCCCCGTCGATGACGGCTCGAGCGCCGAGTACTACGCGCTCTACCTCACGCCGAAGCTCGAGAGCGCCGCGTGCGTGATGCTCACCGACGTGTGGGACCACTACCACTCGCGCATCGTCGACGACAACGCGGTGGTCTCGTACTGGTCGCGGACGCATCCGGATTGACCTCGGGCTCCGCCCCCGACGCCATCCGCGCGCACGGCGTGCTCGCTTCGACCGAACGCCGAGCGACGACTCGCTCCGACCGACCGCTCCACCGAACCGCGCTTTGATCGGAAACGACGTAGGCCCGATGAGCTGCTCCCATGAGTGACGACGAGCTCGACTACTCGCGCGCCAATGCGACGAAGATCGCGTACGTCGACGGGCGTCCGACGACCATCACGCTGCGCAGGTGCAAGCTCGTCGTGGTGCGGGGCGGCATCCTCACCGAGCACACGTTCGAGAAGGACGTCATCACGATCGGCGCGATGGAGGACAACGACGTCGTCCTCGACGACGACACGGTGAGCCGCAACCACTGCACGATCGCCCTCGAGGGCGACAGCTACATCCTCACCGACAACGACTCGACGAACGGCACGTACCTCAACCGCGTGCGCATCCGCTCGGCCTACCTCACGCCGAACCAGGTGATCACGCTCGGCTCGACCGAGATCCGCTTCTCGCCCATCGACGAGCGCGTGCGCATCGTGCCCTCGGAGCGCGATCGCTTCGGCGAGGTGATCGGCCGCGACCGCCGGATGCGCGAGATCTACGCGATCCTCGAGAAGATCGCGCCCACCGACGCCACGGTCGTCGTCGAGGGCGAGACCGGCACCGGCAAGGACGTCGTCGCCCGCTCGATCCACTCGCAGTCGCGTCGCAAGGACGGACCGTTCATGGTCTTCGACTGCGGCGCCGTGCCCGAGAACCTCATCGAGTCCGAGCTCTTCGGGCACGAGAAGGGCAGCTTCACCGGCGCGCACTCCACGCGGCAGGGCGTGTTCGAGCTCGCGCACGGGGGCACGGTCTTCCTCGACGAGCTCGGCGAGCTGCAGCTCGATCTCCAGCCGAAGCTCCTGCGCGTGCTCGAGCAGCGCGAGGTCAAGCGCATCGGCGGCACCAAGCCGATCAAGGTCGACGTGCGCATCGTCGCCGCCACCAACCGCAACCTCGAGGAAGAGGTCGCGGCGGGGCGCTTCCGCGAGGATCTCTTCTACCGCCTCACGGTCGTGCGCGTGCGCATCCCGGCGCTGCGCGAGCGGCGTGAGGACATCCGCGTGCTCGCGCGTCACTTCCTCGACAACGGCTCGTTCAACAAGGACCGCGAGGGAAACCGGCGCATCCAGGAGTTCGCGCCCGGCGTGCTCGATCGCATGAGCGAGTACGACTGGCCCGGCAACGTGCGCGAGCTCCACAACGTGATCGAGCGCGCGGTGAGCTTCGCCGAGGGCGAGGCGATCGAGCTCGCGGACCTGCCCGAGCACATCGCGTGGCCGCGCGGTGTCCTTCCGCCGCACGCCGAGGGCGAGGGTCGCACCGACGTGAACGTCGCGATGCCCGAGCTCCGCGCCGAGATCGACGGCACCTTCAAGGACGCCAAGGAGCGCTGGATCTCGAGCTTCGAGCGCGACTACATCGCGAGCCTCCTCAAGCGGAACAACGGCAACATCAGCCACGCGTCGCGCGAGGCGCAGATCGACCGCAAGTACTTCCGCAAGCTGATGAAGAAGTACGGCATCACTGCCCAGGACGACGACGGCGATCTCGACGAGTGATCGCGCACCGCATCGTACCGCTCGGCAGCGTGCCATGAGCGCGGCTCGCCGAGCGGGCTGGAGCGCGGAGGAGATCCGGCTCGAGGAGCCTGGGCGCGTGCGTGCCTCCGTGGTGCGCGCGAGCCGTGCGGTGCGCGCGATCGTGAGGCTCGCGCATCGGCCCACGATCGAGGGGCTCGAGCGGCTGCCGCGCGGCCCGTTCCTCCTCGTCGCGAACCACTCCGGCGGCCTCGGGATCGCGGAGATCCTGTCCTTCGCGGCGCTCTACCTCGAGGCCTTCGGCGACACGCGCCCGCTCGCGGGCTTCGCGCATCCCATGTCGTTCCGGCTCTGGCCCACGTCCTCGCTCCTGCCGGCGATGGGCGCCATCCCGAGCACGTACACCCACGCGCGCCAGACGCTCGCGCAGGGCGTGCCGCTCCTCGTGTTCCCGGGCGGCGATCACGAGACGCTGCGGCCCGTGTGGCAGCACGCGCGCGTGGACTTCGGCGGTCGCACGGGCTTTCTCCGCATCGCGCGCGAGGCCGGCGTGCCGATCGTGCCGATGGGCATCCGTGGCGGAGCGCTCACCGCGCCGATGCTCGTGCGCTCGCGTCGCCTCGCGCGGCTCCTCGTGCTGCCGCACCTGATCGGGCAGAAGCGCTGGGGCGTCTCGCTCCTCGGCGTCCTCGGCGTCGCGGGCATCGCGGCGCTGCCCCTGCCCCTCACCGCGAAGGTGCTCGCGAGCGCCGTGTGGGTCGGCTCGCCGCTGAGCCTCCTGGCGTGGATCCCATGGACGCTTCGCTTCCGCGTGGGGGAGCCGATCGCGCCCGAGGCGCTCTTCTCGTCGAGCGACGGTCGCTCCGACGACGACGTGCTCGGCGGGGCGCTCGCGAAGGTCGAGGGCGCCGTGCAGGCGCTCGTGTCCGCGGCGTGATCGGCGCCATCCGACGCTCGCCGCGCCGGGCCGCTGCGTCGGCGCTCGGGCACCGACCAGGTCCTGGTCAGCGCGCGCACGCCCTGCCCGGCGCCGCCCGTGCGCGAACGGGGGCAGCACGACGGCCGATCGCACCGTCGCCCACGAAACAGGGCGCTTTCGCGCGTGTGGTCTCCGGGTGAGGGTGCGGACTCGCGGTCGCGGTGGGCGAGGGCGCACGCGGTGCGTGGCTTGCTGAGCCCACGGCGTGATCCGCCTCCACTCCGACACCCACACGCTCGGCCTCGCGCGGATGGCCGCGGCCGCGCTCCTCGGTCTCACGGCCTGCGAGGGCAACCTCGCGATGTCTCACCACGACGGGGACGTTGCCGCGGACGCCTCGCGCGCCGACGCAGCGACCCTCGTGGGCAGCGACGCCGGGCTCGAGGCGACGGATGCGGCCGCGCCCGCATGCGAAGGGGACCGATCGAGCGCGCTCTCGCTCGACGGCGTCGACGATCACATCTCCATGGGACGTGCGCCGGCGCTCGGGCTCTCCACGTTCACGATCGAGGCGTGGGTGCGTCGCGACGGCGACGGAAGGACGATGGGCACGGGCGTCGGCGGCCTCCAGCTCGTGCCGATCGCGGGCAAGGGACGCGGCGAGGACGATGGCTCGAACGTCGACTGCAACTACGCGCTCGGCTTCTTCGGCGATGTGCTCGGCGCGGACTTCGAGGACATGGCGAGCGGCGCGAATCACCCCGTGATCGGGCGCACCGCGGTGAGCCGCGGCGTGTGGCACCACGTCGCCGCGAGTTACGACGGGACGACCTGGCGCCTCTACCTCGACGGTGAGCTCGACGCGTCGGCGCGCACGGGCGAGGCGCGTCCGCGGGCCGACAGCATCCAGCACTTCGCGCTCGGCACGGCGATGAATTCCACGGGGGCGCCGGCGGGGCGCCTCCACGGCGCGCTCGACGAGGTGCGTGTGTGGGATCACGCGCGCACGGGCGCCGAGATCGCCGCCTCGATGCGCACGACCCTCACCGAGGCCGACGGCCTCGTCGCGCACTGGGCGCTCGACGAGGAGGACAGGGGCGCGCCCGACACGGCGAGCGACCTCGCGGGCACGATCACGGGCGCGAGCTTCGTGCGGCCCGGCGCGGTGCTCGATCGCGGCGCGCCGCCCGAGGTCGTCGTCGTCACGCCGATGCCTGGCGAGTCGGTGACCGGCACGAGCGCGCCCGTGCGCCTCGCGATCGTGGGCGAGGCGAGCGAGTACGACGTGCGCGTGCACGTCCGCGAGCTCACCGAGGACGACGACTTCGCGATCGTGGTGCTCCCCGACACGCAGTACTACACGACCGGTCCCAGCGCCGCGCACCCCGATCGCGCGATCCACTTCTACGAGGATCAGACGCGCTGGATCATGGCGGAGCGCGCGCGGTACCGCATCGCCGCGGTGATCCACAACGGCGACATCGTCGACGACGGCCGCGTGGCCTCGCAGTGGGCCGTGGCCGATCGCGCGATGGCGGTGCTCGAGGAGCCCTCGGACGAGCTGCCCGACGGCATGCCGTACGCGCTCGGCGTGGGCAACCACGAGCAGCGCGAGGCGAGCCTCGCGAGCTACAACCGCACCTTCGGTGTCGATCGCTTCGCGGGGCGCGCGTACTACGGCGGCCACTACGACGACACGAACAACGACAGCTGGATCCGCTTCCAGGCCAACGGCCTCGACTTCGTGGTGGTGAATTTCCGCTACGACACCGCGCAGGATCCCGCGATCACGGCGTGGGGACGCCGCGTGCTCGAGTCGCACCCCGAGGCCTTCGGCATCGTGAACTCGCACTTCATCGTCGACTCGAGTGGCCAGTTCGGGCCGCAGGGGCAGGCGATCTACGACGCGCTCCGCAGCGTGCAGAACCTCCAGCTCATGACCTGCGGTCACGTGGCCGACGAGGAGCGTCGCTCGGACACCTACGGTGGTCATCGCATCGACTCGATGCTCGCGGACTTCCAGGGGCGCGCCGAGGGTGGCGGGGGCTTCCTCCGCGTATGGGAATTCTCGCCCGCCAACGACGAGCTCACCGTGCGCACGTACTCGCCCAGCCACGACCGCTGGGAGACCGACGCGAGCAGCGAGTTCACGCTGCACGTGGACCTGAGCGGTGCGGGCGGCGCGTTCCGCGAGGTGAGCGTCCTCCGCTCCGGCGACGACGCGCGCGCGAGCCTCGAGGGCCTGCGGCCCGGGCGCGTCTACGAGTGGTACGCGACGGTGGCCGACTGCGCGCACGAGGTGGCCACGCCCATCGCGCGCCTGAGGACGGCGCCATGAGCGCAGTGGAGCCTCTGCCGTCGCTCGCCTCCGAGGCGTCGAGCCTCCGCACGCCCGAGGCGCGCGAGGTGGCCCCTTGGCTCACGCACCTCCGCGCCCGCGGGGCGGCCTTCGTGCGCGAGCATCTCGTGGGCTTCGTCCTCGCGGGCCTCGCGCTCGCGGGGCTCGAGGCGCTCGCGCGCCCCGACGAGCTCGAGGTGACTCCGGCGTCGCGGGTGCTCGTGGTCGACGCGTCGGTGCGGCGCGGCCTCACGGAGGACCTGCGCCACACGAACGAGCGCGAGCCCACGGCCGCCGAGCTCGACACCGCGCTCGAGGCGTGGATCGACGAGGAGCTGCTCTACCGCGAGGGCCTCGCGCGCGAGCTCGATCGCGACGATCCCCGCGTGCGCGCGCGCGTGGCCACGCTCGCGTCCTCGCTGCTCGAGGCCGAGCACCCGCTCGCCGAGCCCACCGAGGACGAGCTCCGCGCGTACTTCGAGGCGCACCTCGATCGCTATGCGGAGGAGGCGAGGATCGACTTCGAGCAGGTCTTCGTCGCGGGCACCGACGTGGCCGCGCGCGCCCGCGCCGAGGCCTTGCTCGCGGAGCTCGCGCGTGGCGCATCGCCGATCGGCCTGGGCGACACCTACCCGGGAGGACGCCACTACCGAGGGCGTCGCCTCGCGGATCTCGACGAGGCCTTCGGGCCCGGCTTCTCGGCGGGGCTCTTCGAGTCGGAGTCGGCGTGGAGCCTCCACGGCTCGGTGGCTGGCTGGCACCTCGTGCGGGTCGAGCGACGCACCGCGGCCTCGGCGGCGGACTTCGATCGCGCGCGTCTCGACGTGGCCCACGATCTCCTCGAGGAGCGCCGCGAGGCGCGCTCGACGCGTGCGCGCGCCGAGCTCCGCGAGCGCTGGCAGGTGATCGAGCGATGAGCGCGCACGGAACGAGGTTCGCGCTCATCGTGGCGATGGTGTTCGCGCTGGGCGTCGCGTCGCGGGCACAGGCGCACGAGAGCGCGCCCGGCGTGCTCGGCGTGGAGGAGCAGGACGACGGGAGCTACCTCGTGGCCTGGACCGCGCCCGTCGACACGCGCCTCCCGAACGCGAGCTGGATGGAGCCGCGCTTCCCCGAGGGCTGCACGCGAGAGGGCGCGCGCCTCGACTGTGGGGCGCGAGGGCTCGAGGGAGAGATCGCGATCGACGGCCTCGAGGGCCGCATGCGTGTGGCCGTGGTGGTCGTGCCGCGCGACGCAGCGCCGCTCGAGGACGTGCTCGACGCCTCGCGCCCGCGCATGACCGTGACGCACGGGGGCGCGCCCCTGCTGGGCTGGATCTCGCTCGGCGCCGAGCACGTGCTCCTCGGCCTCGATCACCTCGCGTTCCTCCTCGGCCTGCTCTTCGTGTCGCGCCTCGATCGCCGGCTCGTCCTCACGATCACGGCGTTCACGCTCGCGCACTCGGTGACGCTCGCGCTCGCCGTGCTCGACCTCGTGCATCCCTCGAGCGCGCTCGTGGAGGCGCTCATCGCGCTCTCGGTGCTGCTCGTGGCGCGCGAGGGCCTCGAGCCGCGCAGCGCGAGCGACGACGCGTCGCGCACGCCCTGGTCGGTGCGGCGCGCGCCGGCGGCGATCGCTGCCTTCTTCGGGCTCGTGCACGGCCTCGGCCTCGCGGGCGCGCTGCGCGAGACGGCGCTCCCCGCGAGGGCGCTCGTGCCTGCGCTCTTCGGCTTCAACGTGGGCGTGGAGCTCGGTCAGCTCGCGTTCGTCGGCGCCGCGCTGGCGATCGCGTGGCTCGTCCGCGAGCGGGCCTGGGCGCCGCGCGCGCGGACCGCGCTCGTGTACGTGGTCGGCTCCGCGGCGGCGTATTGGTTGCTCGTGCGCACCGCTGTGATCCTCGAGCGCGTCGTGACGTGAGCTGTTTTGACGTGTCGAGCATGGCCGAGCGACGCACGCTCCGCCCATGTCCAAGCTCGAGCCGTCCAAGATCGATCTCAGCCTGTATCCGCTCGTCGGAGAGTATCGCTACCCGAGCAACGCGGGGCTCCTCGAGGCCGTCCAGAAGGCGCTCGCGCTTCCTGCGGGCGTCCACGTCTCGAACGCGCCTCGCGGTGCGGGCTGGGCGTCCCTGGCGACCGTCGGTGATGGTGCGCCGCCGACCAAGGCGCTCGTCGCGCGCCTCCGGGTCCACGGCATCCAGCCCGACAAGAAGCTCGGGGAGGCGCTCGTCGTCAGCTACGTGATGCTCGATGGAGACGAGATCGTGGCTGCGAGCGAAGACCACGCGTTCAAGCCGCCGCGCCCTGCGCGTCTGGCCTTCGTCGACGCGAGCGACGCGCTCGTCCCGATCACCGACGCCGTCCGCGAGGCCGTGAGCGCCATCGCCTCGCCGGCTGCGCCGAAGGCAACCGCCAAGGCTCCCAAGGCCGACGCCAAGGCTCCCAAGGCCGACGCCAAGGCTCCCGAGGCCGACGCCAAGGCTCCCAAGGCCGACGCGAAGGCTCCCAAGGCCGACGCGAAGGCTTCCAAGGCCGACGCGAAGGCTTCCAAGGCCGACGCGAAGACTTCGACTGGGGATGCGAAGGTCGAGCGCTTCGTGTTCGATCTGCCACTGCTCCAGCTCACCGTGTCCGCGCAGGGGGATCGCGTCGCCACCACGCACGCCACCTCGCGGCGCGTGCGGCTGTTCGGCATCGACGGAGCCGCGGGGCCGGAGATCGACGCGGGCGGAAACGGTACGAACGAGCCGCGCGGGGCGGCGTTCTCTCCCGACGGTGCGCGCCTCGCCACCGGCGTGGGCGACGTGCGCATCGCGGACGTGGCGAGCGGCGCCGAGCTCGCGCGCGTCGAGATCGCCAAGAAGGCTCAGATCTCCTCGCTCGAGTGGCGTGAAGACGGCCTCTACGTGAACGCGCTCACGCCCAAGACGAGCCTCTTCGTGCGCCTCGACGCGAGGACCTTCTCCGTGCTCGCCACGCACGAGTGGAAGCGCGACGCCTCGATGCCCAGCGTGCCCATGCTCGATGGCGCGACCGCCCTCATGACCCTCGACACCGAGCCCACGCTGCTCCGGCTCGACCTCGCCAGCGGCAAGACCACGCGGCACCCGCTCGGCGATCGCTTCCCGGGCGGCTTCTATCTCATGGGCGCGACCACCGAGGGCGTCTGGGTGCGCGCGCGCGACGGCCAGGCGCGGCCCCTCACGCTGCTCGATCGACAGAGCCTCGCCACGCTCCGCGTGCTCGACGTGCACGTGCCTGGTCTCATGGCCTTCGCGCCGGATGGCTCGGGGCTCGTCGTCGGGCGCTCCTCCGCGGAGGGCGACCTCGTCGCGTGGCACGACGCGAAGGGCAAGGAGCGGGCGTCGTTCGGACACGGTGACGTGCCGGGGCTCGCGGAGCGCTTGGCGGCGCTCGCGAAGGCACGCCAGGGCAAGGACTCGCTACGCTACCTGCGCCACGAGCCGCGCCCTCTCACGCAGGGGCTCGCGTTCGCAGGCGAGGCGATCGTGCTCGCGAGCGAGTGGACGATCGCGGTGCACGGACGCGACGGCGCGCTGCGGGTGCGCACGAGCGGCTGACGCGGCGCTCCGGGAGCGCGGCGCGCGCCGGGTTGTCATCGACGCGGAAGGAGCGCGCGACGTGGGTCGCGGTTCCGTCCGTGTTCGCGCCACTCGAAGTGCAGGTGGGGCGCGCGCGCGAAGCCCGTGTCGCCCACGCGCGCCACGACCTCGCCGCGGCGCACGAGCTGTCCAGGCTGCGCGAGGATGCGCTCGCAGTGCGCGTACGCGGTGGAGTCGCCGCCCTCGTGGAGGATCACGAGCAGGTTGCCCATGCCGGAGATGCCGTTGTCTGCGTAGGCGACGAGGCCGCCGCGCGCGGCCACGATCTCGCTCCCGCGCGTCGCCTGGATGTCGAGGCCATCGTGTCGCACGTGGCGAAGCGCGCCTCCGCGCACGTAGCCGAAGCCGCGGCCATCGTGGCCGCTCGGCACGGGGTACGTGAGGTGCGGATCGGCGTCGAGATCGCGCGCGGCCTCGCGCCAGATCTCGAACGGCCCGCTCGGTCCGAGGATCTGCATCGCGGTCTCGTGCGTGCCGAGGCCCAGGTGTCTCGCGAGCGCAGCGGGCGCTCCCGAGGGCTCGGGCACGAGGCGCGGTCCCGAGCAGTGCTCGCGATAGCCACCCGTGGTGCGGCAGCGACGCGGCATGCGCGCTCGCTGTCGCGCGGGCTCGAGGGGTCGGTGCCAGAAGCCCTCGCTCGACCAGAACGGCGGCACGTGTGCGTGGACATCGAACGCGGGAAGGCGCGCGAGGAGGGCGCTCTCGTCGGGCGGTGCATCGGCCCGGACGTCGCGCGCGACGAGCACCGAGATCGCGAGGCCCACCGCGGCGAGCGTGCTCGTGGCGACGACCCGTCGTGCTCGTGACGCGTACCGCATGCGGGCTCCGATGGTCGCGAGGGGTGCACGCTCTCGTCAACGCCCCCCAGGAGGCCACCCGACGGGGGGCCTTCGCGGGGAGCGCACGGCTCGACGTATCCTCGCGCCGTGACCACGCAGATCTTCTTCGCCCGCACGGAGGGGCCGCTCCTCTCGGCCAAGCCCGACGAGCTCCCTGCGCTCTTGAAGGACCCGAACGTCGTCGTCGTCTGGGTCGACTTCGTCGAGCCGAAGGAGTCCGAGCGTCGTCTCCTCGAGGGCGTCTTCGGGCTCCACACCCTCGTGGTCGACGACATGCTGTCGGATGCCCCGACGCCCAAGGTGGAGCGCTTCGAGGGCTACCTCTACCTCGTGTTCCACGGCCTGCTCGAGGGCGCGGACAAGAAGGGCGAGGTCGCGACGTGCGACCTCGACATGTTCCTCGGCAAGAACTGGCTCATCACGAGCCACGGCGCCGAGCTCGGCGCGCCGCAGGCGGTGTACGAAGAGGTCCGCACCAAGATGGAGCTCGTGCGTCGAGGCCCGGCGCACCTCGCCTACCTCGTCGTGGAGAAGCTCATCGAGCGCTACCTGCCGCTCATGGAGCGCCTCGATCAGGACATCGACACGATCGAGACCGAGATCATGACGGCCACCGGGCCGCACATCCTCGAGAAGATCCTCGCGATCAAGCACAAGCTCCAGCGCGTGCGGCGCATCGGCCTGCACCAGCGCGAGGTGCTCCATCGCCTCGGCCGCGGCGACTTCGACATCGTGCCGGTCGAGGAGCGTCCCTTCTTTCGCGACGCCTACGATCACTTCGTGCGCGTGGTGGATCTCAACGACTCGTTCCGCGAGATCGTGAGCGGCTCGCTCGACGCCTACATCTCGATGCAGGGCCACCGCATGAACGAGATCATGAAGGTGCTGACCCTGATCTCCACGATCATGCTGCCTCTCACGTTCATCGCCGGCGTCTACGGCATGAACTTCGAGATCATGCCGGAGCTGCACTGGCGCTACGGTTACTTCGGCGCAATCGGCGCGATGCTGCTCACCGGCGTCGTCTTCTTCGTGTACTTCCGCCGCAAGGGCTGGATCTGACGAGGCCCCCGGGTGCGTTCGGTGCGTTCGGGTTGACGAACGCCGTGGGCGGCGCAGGTACGGGGTCGAGCCGCGACCGACAGGCGCGAGGAGCTCCCTCGCGCCCCAGCCCGATCCCAGCCCGATCCCAGCCCGATCCAGTCCGATCCAGTCCGATCCCAGCCCGATCCCAGCCCGATCCCAGCCCGATGGAGCCCGCCGTGATGATGCGCCTTTCGTCGTCCCTTCCCTTCGCGCTCGGCCTTCTCTTGCTCGCGGGTGGCTGCGACGAGGAGCCCGAGACGCGGGTCAGCATGCGGACGGGCGGCCTCGAGGGCGAGCCCCACATGGGCCTCGGCCCCTCCAGCGCGGCGGCCTTCGAGCAGGCCGCGGGGCAGGCCGCTGCGCCCGAGGGCACGCGCGGCACGGTGCTCGAGACGATGAACGCGGCGGGCTACACGTACCTGCGCATCGAGACGCCTGGCGGTGGCTCGACGTGGGTCGCGGCGATGGAGATGCCGCTCGCGGTCGGAGACCAAGTGGTCGTCGAGGGCGGCAACGAGATGGTCGACTTCCACAGCCGCACGCTCGATCGCACCTTCCCCAGCATCCTCTTCGCAGGCAGCGTGCGTGTGGTGGGTGGCGGTGAGGGTGTGCACGAGGAGGGCTCGTCGGGATCGCTGCCGGCGGGTCATCCGCCGACGGGCGAGATGCCTCCTGGCCATCCGCCGACGGGCGAGGTGCCTCCTGGCCATCCGCCGACGGGCGAGATGCCTGCGGGCCATCCGCCGACGGGCGAGGCGGGCGAGGTGCCTCCGGGCCACGCGGCCGCGGCGGACGCGCCCGCGAGCCCGGCGGCCCGCGGCGTCGTGCGCGAGACGATGAACGCCGGGGGCTACACGTACCTGCGCATCGAGGGCGCGAGCGGCTCGGTGTGGGTCGCGGTGCCCGAGATGACCGTCGCCGTGGGCGACCAGGTCGAGGCGGAGGCGGGCGCCGAGATGCCTGGCTTCCACAGCAGCACGCTCGACCGCACCTTCGAGCAGATCACGTTCTCGTCGGGCGCGCGCGTGATCCAGCACTGACCCGGTGGGGTCGAGCTACGAGCGCTCGAGATCCGCGACCAGCTCGGCGTTCTCGGGGTGGCCCTTGAGCGCCTCGAGGAGGAAGCGACCCTTGTCGCCGATGGTGCGGCGCAGCTCCTCGACGCGAGTGCCGCTCGCGGCGAGCGCGCCTTGCGCGGCCGATCGACCCTGCTCGGCCTTCACCTGCGTGTCGTCGAGCTTGCGTCGGAGCTCGGCCAGCTGGAACTCGAGATCCTTCACCTGCTCCTCGCGCGCGGCGAGCTCGGCGCGCAGCTTGAGCAGGCCCTCGCGCGCCTGCGAGAGATCCACACCGAGCTCGTGCACGGCGTGACCGAGGCGCTCGCGGGACTCGCGCGCCTCCGCGTCGACGTCGTCGATCGTGCGCTGGCGACCGAGCCGGTTCTTGCGGAGCGTGTCGAGCTCGCTCACGGCGTCGCGTAGATCGTCGAGCGCGCCCACGAGCTCGCGGGGCGGCTCCTGATCGCGGAACGCGCGCCGCAGCATCTGCTCGAGCACGAGCGCGCGGCGCTCCCAGCGCTCGAGGGTGATCGCCTGCGGTGCGCGCGGCGGCTCGGTCTTGGGGCGCGGAGGCGGCTCGGTCGCGGGGGGGGTGGTCGGAGCACCGACGAGGAAGCGAATCGTCTCGAGATCGCGGACGACCGAGTGCGCGTCGACGGGGCGATCGGCCACGTCCTTGGCCATGAGACGCAAGACGAGCGAGTCGAGCGGGCGCGGGCAGCCGGGCATCGCCGCCGTCGGCGACGGAGGCGGCGTGTCGAGGTGCGCGATCACGTAGGCCGGGAGCGACTTGCAGAGGAACGGGAGCTTCCCGGTGATCATCTCGTAGAGGACGATGCCGAACGAGTAGAGGTCGCTCGACGGGTCGTTCTCCTTGCCCTTGATGCGCTCGGGCGCGAGGTAGGCGGGGGTGCCCACCATCGTGCCGGCCGCGGTGAGCCGCTTGTCGTAGCGGGCGCGCGCGATGCCGAAGTCCACGAGCTTGGCGATGAGGCGACCCGCGTCCTCGACCACGAAGATGTTCTCGGGCTTGAGGTCGCGGTGCACCACGCCCAGGTCGTGCGCGCGTGCGAGGGCGCGTGCGATCTGCACGCCGAGCGACACGACGATCGGCAGCGCGAGGGGCCCCTCGGCGATGTGCTCGCGCAGCGTGCGGCCCGCGAGGAGCGCCATCACGATCACGGGCTCGCCGTCCTCGGTCTCACCAGCGTCGAAGATCTCGACGATGTTCTCGTGCGCGAGCGCGGCCGCCGTCTTGGCCTCGCGGCGGAAGCGCTCGCGCAGATCGGGGTCTCGCGCGAGGTTCGCGTGCATGACCTTCACGGCGACCTCGCGGCCGTTGGTCGTCTCGTGCGCGCGATAGACGGTGGCCATGCCGCCTGCGCCGAGCTGACCATCGACGAGGTAGCGCCCGAGCACGAGCTTGCCGATGCGCGGATCCTCCGTCTCCTCGAGCGTCGCGCCGTCCATCACGCACACGGTGCGGTCGTCGTCGCGGTACTCGAGGTGGCAGTGCGGGCAGATCTTCATGGGCCGTGCGGCAAGATGATAGCGGCCCTTCGCCTCCGCTCGCCCGGTTTCGCGACGTGTCGCAGGAACGAGTGATATCTCTCGCGCCAGAGCCGTGGCCACGACCGCCCAGACGCTCGCGCCAGGCGCCGTGCTCGGCGCCTTCCGCATCGTGCGATTCATCGCGCGCGGCGGCATGGGCGAGGTGTACGAGGCCGAGAACACGATCACCGGCGCGCGACGGGCGCTCAAGGTGGTGCGCCCCGATCTGCTCGGCGACGCCGACATGCGCGCGCGCTTCGTGCGCGAGACGACGCTCGCGTCGCACATCAAGCACCCGAACGTCGTCGAGGCGTGGGATCCGATGCTCGAGGGCGGCAGCGTGGTCTTGCCCATGGAGCTGCTCGAGGGCGAGAGCCTCGCGGAGCGCTTGCAGCGCACGGGGCCGCTCGAGGTGGGCGAGGCGCTCGACATCGTCACGGCGGTGGCCGAGGCCGTGGCGGCCTTCCACGAGCGCGGTGTGATCCACCGCGACCTCAAGCCGGGCAACGTGTTCCTCGCGCGAGGCCCGAGCGGGATCGTCCCCAAGGTGCTCGACTTCGGCGCGGCGCGCGTGCTCGGCGACGAGCGACAGACGATGGCGGGGCACATCGTCGGATCGCCCGCGTACATGGCGCCCGAGCAGGCCATGTCGGTGCGCGATCTCGACGGGCGCGTGGATGTGTACGCGCTCGGCGTGATGCTCTACGTGATGCTCACGGGGCGGAAGCCCTACGAGAGCGACGAGCACGGGAGCGCGCTCACGAAGCTCATCCAGCGTCGCGCGTTCGTGCCGCTCGAGGTGCTGCGGAGCTCCGTCGACGAACGGACGCGCGCGCTCGTGGCGCGTGCGCTCGCGTGGGACCGCGACGCGCGCTGGCCCTCGATGCGCGAGCTCGCGATGGCCTCGAGGGAGGCGCGCGCCGGTGCGGAAGTGTCGCGCGACTCCGTCACCGCGACGCCGAGCGCGCCGGCCCTCGACGATCGAACGCGGCCCCTCGATGGCGCGCCGTTCGGTGCACGCGCGATCCCCCGTGTGTCGCACGCGCCCGCGCAGGCGGCCCCGCTGGGGGCCGAGGCCCTCGGTGGCGGT
>JAIBCE010000370.1 GCA_019694315.1 Sandaracinaceae bacterium | reverse complement strand
CGCCCCGTCTCCTACGATCCGAGCCCTCTCTGTCGCTCGAGCTACGACCGGCTCTTCGACCACATCGCCGTCGACGAGGGCTGGGCCGAGGCGGTCCGCGCGGCGAGCGTCCGCGGCCACGTCGTCTACGTCGGCAGGGCCCAGTCGTTCCTCGACTTCCTCGGCCTCGACCACCTCGTGAAGCGCCACGGCCTGCCGCTCATCCGCTTCACGAACGACCTCGGCATGTCGGTGGTGGAGCCCTTCGGTCGGGGCAGCCGACGCCTGCGCCTCGCGCGGCCCATCCCGGAAGAGGCCGCCCTCGGCGACACCATCGCGGCGGGCGCGAGCGCGCTGCTCTTCCTGCGACGTCCGCCCACGGTGTCGGGCACGCTCGCCGGCGCCAAGCACGGGCGCTCGGGCGCGGCGCTCGAGGTCGATCTCGTGCGCACGCTCGTCGAGCTCCAGCGCAAGACCGAGAAGCCGATCATCCTCCTGCCGCAGACGCTCGTCTGGACCAAGCGCACACCGAACAAGCAACCGACGCTCGTCGACGTCATCCTCGGGCCGAGCGACTGGCCCGGACGGCTGCGCACGGCCCTCCAGCTGCTCTTCAATTTCCGCAACGCGATCCACCGCGGGGGCGAGCCCTTCGATCTGCTCGCTTTCCTCCAGGAGAACCAGGAGCTCACCGACGCGCAGGCCGCCGACGCCGTGCGCTATGCGCTCCTTCGCCGCATGGAGCGCGAGCGCACGATCATCCTCGGCCCTGCGCACAAGACGAGCGCACGTCTCAAGGACGAGCTGCTCCGCAGCCCGCGCCTGCGACGCCACGTGCTGGCGGCGGCCAAGGAGTCGAGCCGCCCCGTGAGCGCCGTGGAGGACGAGACACGACGTGAGCTCGATCGCCTCGCGGCCGCGCCCGACACGAACGTGGTCGGCCTCATGGATCGCGCGCTCCGCGTGGTCTGGGACCGCATCTACGATGGGCTCGTCGTCGACGAGGAGGGCATGGCGCGCGTCCGCGAGGCCGCGCGTCACGGTCCGCTCGTGCTCGTGCCCTCGCACAAGAGCCACGTGGACTACCTCGTGGTCTCGAGCGTCTTCTACCAGCGAGGGCTCGCGCCGCCGCTCATCGCCGCGGGCGACAACCTCTCGTTCTTCCCGCTCGGCACCATCTTCCGGCACGGAGGCGCGTTCTTCATCCGGCGATCGTTCAAGGGCCGCAAGCTCTATCCCCACATCGTCGATGCCTACATCCGCAAGGTCCTGCACGAGGGCCACAGCATCGAGGTCTTCGTCGAGGGAGGCCGCTCGCGCACCGGCAAGCTCTTGCCGCCCAAGCTGGGCATCCTGTCGATGATCGTCGACGCGGGGCTCAGCCTCTCGCAGCCCGTTCAGTTCGTGCCCATCTCGATCGGCTACGAGCGGATCATCGAGGAAGGCTCGTACGTACGCGAGCTCGAGGGAGGCGAGAAGCGGCCCGAGGATCTCGGCGGCCTCTTGCGCGCGCCGCGCGTGCTCCGCTCACGCTACGGCCGCCTCTACCTGCAATTCGGCGAGATCTTCGATCTGGCCACGCTCCATCGCGAGGCAGCCGGCATGGACGGCCAGAGCGCCGAGCCCGCGCCCGAGCTCTCGCCCGCCAAGCGCCGCGGCCTCGTGTCTCGGATCGCGCACCGCATCACCTACGAGATCGATCGCGTCACCCTCGTCACGCCCGCCTCGCTCCTCGCGACGGCGCTCCTCATCCACCGCAAGCGCGGGATCGCGCGCGGCGATCTCTTCGCGCGCGCAGACGAGCTCGTCCGTGTCTTCACGCGGCTCGGGGCGCCGGTGGCGCGAACGATCACCGATCGCGCGGGGGCGCTGCGACCCGAGACGCTGGAGCAAGCGATCGCGCTCTTCCTCGACGCCAAGCTCGTGACCGAGACGGCGGCGGCGAGCGCGGAGCAGACCGTGCTCGCGGTGCCGGACGTGCGGCGGCTCGCCGTCGAGTACTTCAAGAACAACGTGCTCCACTTCTTCGTGCCGAGCGCGCTGGTGGCGAGCTCGCTCGGTGCGCTCGGGTGGGAGGCCCCGATGACCGAGCTCCGCGACCGGGTGCGGGAGCTCTCGCGCTTCTTCAAGCTGGAGTTCCAGTACCGCGCCGACGCGCCCTTCGAGGAGATCTTCTCCGATGCGCTCGGCAGCATGATCGAGGCGGGCGAGGTGGTGTGGGAGGGCGACGTCGTGCGCCGCGCTGCCGGCCGCGACGGAGCGCGCCTCGAGACCTACGCCGAGATGATCCGCACCTACCTCGAGGCCTACCTCGTGGCGCTCGACGGGATCCGCGACGCCAAGGCGCTCCCGGCGAGCCGCAAGGACTGGGGCAAGGCCACGCTGCAGCGCGCCGAGCGCGCGCACGCCACGGGCGAGATCGCGCTCCGCGAGAGCGTGTCCAAGCCCAAGCTCGAGACGGCCCTCAGCGCGTTCCACGAGCTCGGCCTCGTCAAGCTGGAGGCGGACGAGATCCGGCCGGGCGCGATCGACGAAGCGAACCGCTGGCGCGCGCTGCTCGCGGCGCACCTCGGCTGATCGACTACTTCCGAGAATCCTCGCGCGGCGCGAAGATTCGGAAGTTTGGGCTGCGGGCTTCGCCGCGCTGGGAGCACGCGCGGTCGCCGATCAGCGCCAGTGGCGGCACACGTCGCGAAGCGCGCAGCGCTCGCAGAGCGAGCGATCGCGACGGCTCGGGCACTGCCGCGACACCCCGAGGTGACAGATCGCGAAGTCGAAGCGCACCGGATCCTCGGCGTCGAGGCGCGCGAGCGCGTCGGTGATCTCGATCGCCGTGCGGAGCGACGCGTCGGCGCGATCGGTGAGCGCGAGGTTGCGCGCGATGCGGTGCACGTGGGTGTCGAGCGGGATGACGAGCGCGCTCGGCGAGAGGCGCGCGAGGCCCAGATCCACGCCGTCGGCCGGCCTCGCCATCCACCGCAAGAAGAGGAGCAGGCGCTTGCATGCGCTGCCACGGCGGGCATCGGGCACGAGGTGCACGAGGCCACGTCGGTGCGGCGGCGGACCGCGGAGCGCATCCCCGAGGCCCACGAGCACCCGGACGAGCCGCGCGCGCGACGCGAGCGCCGGAGGCACCTCGATCGCCTCGTCGTCGGCGAAGACCTCGATCGCGCGCGCCAGCGATCCGGACCGACGGCGCAGCGCCGCGGCCCCCGCGAGGAGCCGCGCCACGTCCTGCCCTCGGTAGACGCGGTGCACGAAGCCCTCGAGGCGCGCGCCGAGGCTCGCCTCGCCAATCGTGTCGATCGTCCGCGCGGGCGAAGGACCGAGGCTCGCCAGCACCCGCGCGATCGACGCGCGGATGGTCTGCACCTGGCCGAACGCGAGCAGCGCGGAGAGGAGCGCCACGACCTCGCGATCGCCCGCGTCTTCGTAGCGGTGGGGAAACGACACCGGATCGGCCTCGCGTCGCGCCACGCGATCGGTGCTCAGGACGAGCGCCTCGAGGCGTGCGGCCAGCCGCAGGTCGCGCTCGGCCAGCCTCTGGCGCGTGGTGTGGGCTCGAGGCCTCGCAGCCCGACGCGTCGCAGCCCGAGTCTTGGCCATGCACACACGATCGCCCTGTGCGCGCTGCTTGGGTAGCCCGAGCTCCGGGGGGGCCGTGATATAGGAAACGCGTTGCACGCGCCTCGTCCGCACCGCTCGTCCCTCGTGGCCACGCTGGCGCTCCTCGGTCTGGGCGCTGGCTGCGGCGGTGGTGGCGAGCGCTCCATCGGCAGCTCGCACGCCAGGCACGAGGACGGCGCGATCGTGCTCCACCTGCGCACCACGGACGGTCGACTCGTCGCCCTCGAGGACCAGCGTGGCAGCGGCGTGCTGATCGTCGTGCTCGCCACGTACGACGGCGTGAGCCAGGCCGCCATGCGCCCGCTCGGACGCTTTGCGCGACACCACCAGGACGTGCTCGTGCTCGGAGTCCTCGCGCAGCCCGACGCCGCCACGTTCGCGCCCCTCTTCGAGGAGGCCATGAGCTCGCCGTTCGCGATCGCATGGGATCCCGACGACGACGTGTCGCGGGGCGTCTCGGATCTCGGACCGCTCGAGGCCGTGCCCAGCTACTACCAGGTCGACGCCGCAGGTCGGATCGTCGACCGTCACGTCGGATACCTCAACGAGGGTGATCTCGAGCGCTTCATGGAGTGAGCAACGATCTGCGCAGGGCTGGTACCATCGGCCCCGTGAGCGCGCTCCACGTGGTGGTGGTCACCGGGATGTCAGGCGCAGGGCGGTCGAGCGCCCTGCGGGTCCTCGAGGACCTCGGCTACTACTGCGTCGACAACCTGCCCCCGCAGCTGGCGCCGGAGCTGCTCCACCTCTTCGGAGGCGACGCGCGCTCGGAGCTGCTCCTCGGCGGCGTCGTGCAGCAGGTGGGCCTCGGCATCGACGTGCGCACGGGCTCGTTCCTCGAGAGCGCAGGGGAGCTCGTCGATCGCGTTCGCGGCTCCGGCCACGAGGTGGAGGTGCTCTTCCTCGACTGCGCCGACGACACGCTCGTGCGTCGCTACAGCGAGACGCGGCGACCGCATCCGCTCGCGCCGGGCGGCGACGTGATGGAGGCGATCGCCCGCGAGCGCGAGCGCCTCGCCACCTTGCGACAGCGAGCCACGCACGTGATCGACACCTCGCGCCTCTCGGTTCACGAGCTGCGACGCGTGCTCGTCGAGTACCTCGGCCGCTCGAGCGCGAGCCCGTCGATGCGCGTCCGCGTGGTGTCGTTCGGCTTCAAGTACGGCCTGCCGGTCGATGCCGACCTCGTGTTCGACGTGCGCTTCCTCGACAACCCGCACTTCGTGCCGCACCTCCGCGCGCAGACGGGGCTCGACGCCCCCGTGCGCGACTTCGTGCTCGGCGCCGCCGAGACGAAGGAGCTCACGCACGACGTGCTGACGCTGCTCGAGCACACGCTCCCCCGCTACGAGCGCGAGGGAAAGGCCTATCTCACGGTCGCCATCGGCTGCACGGGCGGCCGTCATCGGTCGGTCGCGATCGCCGAGCACATCGGGGCAGCCCTGCGTGGCAGCCGAGAGATCGCCGTGGTGCACCGGGACGTCGCGCGATGAGCGGCGCTGCGGAGGGAGGGCCTCGCTCGCGTGCGTTCGTGATCGTGAACGAGCTCGGCCTGCACGCGCGCGCGGCCACCAAGCTCGTGCAGCTCGCGGGCCGCTTCCACGCAGAGGTCGAGCTCGAGAACGACGGCCAGCGTGCCAACGCCAAGAGCGTGATGGGTGTCCTCTTGCTCTGCGGCAGCCGCGGCACGACCGTGACGGTCCACGCGAGCGGCGCCGACGCCGAGGCGGCCCTCGGGGCGATCGGCGCGCTCATCGAGAGCGGCTTCGGAGAGGCGTCGTGAGCGACGTCGACGATCACGATGGTCCTCCCACGCGCCCGATCGTCATCGCCGAGGTGCCCCCCGCGCGGGCCCTCCGTGGCCTGCCTGCGTCGCCGGGCGTCGCGATCGGCCACGCCGTCGTCTTCGATCGCCGCTCGGTGCCGGTCGCGCGTCGGAGCATCGCCGCGCACGAGGCGCTCGCGGAGCTCGGGCGCCTCCTCGCCGCGATCGCGCGGTCGCGGGCGCGCCTCGAGGCGCTCCGCGAGGATCTGGATCCCACGATCGACGCCGAGCACCGGCTCGTGCTCGACGCGCACCTCCTGATGGTGAAGGACGAGCTCCTCGTCTCCTCGGCCGAGGCCGAGATCCGCGGCGGAAAGTGCGCCGAGTGGGCGCTCCGCACCGTCGCCGACGACGTGGTGGGGCGGCTCGCACAGGCCAAGGAGAGCTACCTCCGCGATCGCGCGCACGACGTGGAGCACGTCGCAGAGGACGTGCTCCGGATGCTCACGGGCGCCGGCACGGAGCTGCCGCCCCTCGCCGAGGCGGCAGTGCTCGTGGCGAGCGATCTCAGCGCCGCCGAGCTGCTGGCGCTTCCGCGGGACAAGGTGCTCGCGGTGGTGACCGAGCTCGGGACCGCGACGGGCCACACGGCGATCCTCGCGCGCGCCCTGCACGTACCGACCATCGTCGGCGTCCGCGGCGCCACGCGCGCCGTCGAGACGGGGCAGATCGTCATCGTGGATGCGCGGCGCGGCGAGCTCCACGTGGACCCGACCACGGAGGCGCGCGCCAGCGCCGAGGATCGTGCCGATCGCTATCGGTCGTTCGCAGGTCGCCTCCGCGAGAGCCGCGACGCGCGCACGGCGCTCGCCGACGGAACACGCGTGGAGCTGCTCGCGAACCTCGAGGTCGAGGTGGAGCTCGAGGAGGCGCTCGACGAGCGCGCCGAGGGCGTCGGCCTCTACCGCACCGAGTTCCTCTACCTCGACGGAAGCCTCCCCGACGAAGAGCACCTGACCGAGGTCTTCGCGCGCGTGGGCAGGGCCTTTGCGCCGCGCACCGTCACGCTGCGCACGTTCGATCTCGGCGCGGACAAGCTGCCGCGCGGCGGAGGGCTCGACGCGAGCCGCCGGCTGGCGGAGCTCGCCCAGGCCCCGAACCCCGCGCTCGGCCTCCGCGGCCTGCGCCTCGCGCTGGAGATGCCGGAGGTGCTGCGCACGCAGATCCGCGCCGTGCTGCGGGCCGCCGAGGAGGCGCCGCTGCGCCTCATGTTCCCCATGGTGTGCACGGTCGAGGAGATGCGCGAGGCGCGCCGCGTCGTCGATCACGCGCGACGCGAGCTCGCGCAGGCGCGCGTGCCGCACCGCATGGTGCCGCTCGGCGCGATGATCGAGGTGCCCTCGGCCGTGGTCCTCGCCGACGTGCTCGCGAACGAGTGCGACTTCTTCTCCGTCGGCACGAACGACCTCGCACAGTACGCGCTCGCGATCGATCGCGGCGATCCCACCATCGCCTCGCTCGCGTCGCCGATGGCGCCCGGCCTCCTGCGCATGCTCCGCCCCGTGATGGCCGCGGCGCAGACGCGAGGGATCCCCGTGAGCCTCTGCGGAGACATGTCGTCGCATCCGCTCGCGATCCCGGTGCTCGTGGGCCTGGGCCTGCGCGCGCTCTCGATGCCTGCCTCGGAGATCCCGTTCGCCCGTGCGGTGTGCGCGCGCCTGGATCTGCGCGCGTGCGAGGATGTCGCCAAGAAGGCCCTCGCGTGCGCCACCGAGGCCGAGGTCCGCCGCTCCATCGTCGCGCGGCTCGGCGCGACGCTCGGCGACCTGTGGGACGAGCACGGCCTCGTGCTCTGAGAGAGGGAGAAAGAATCGCCGGGGACGCCACGCGGCGGGGTTGCGCAGCAACCCCAGGAGCGCGCGAGAGAGCGAGGCTTGGGGAGCGTCGAGCAGGGGGGAATGGGGGGGAGTTGCCGACTCCCCCCGACCGCGCCGAAGGCGCGAAAAAAACTGAGAGAGCGAGAAAAAATCTCCTCGCCGAGGTGAATGCGGTGGGGTGCTCGTGGATCTGATCCTCCATGAGCAGCCCTCCGCGTCGTGAGCGGGCCCGGATCGAGACCGCGGACCGCCA
>JAIBCE010000369.1 GCA_019694315.1 Sandaracinaceae bacterium | reverse complement strand
CAGAGCGCGACGATGCCGTGCCTCACGGACGCACCGTCGAAGGCGCGAGCCAGTCCCTTCCAGATCCAATCGAGCAAGGACATGGAGGTACGCGCCGCGACGGAGACTCGCGTGAGCCTCGGCATGCTCGCGTCTGATCCGAATCTCGGATCCGCAGAGCGCGACGATGCCGTGCCTCACGGACGCACCGTCGAAGGCGCGAGCCAGTCCCTTCCAGCTCCACATCGAACAGGAACATGGAGGTACGCGCCGCGACGGAGGCTCGCGTGAGCCTCGGCATGCTCGCGTCTGATCCGAATCTCGGATCCGCAGAGCGCGACGATGCCGTGCCTCACGGACGCACCGTCGAAGGCGCGAGCCAGTCCCTTCCAGATCCAATCGAGCAAGGACATGGAGGTACGCGCCGCGACGGAGGCTCGCGTGAGCCTCGGCATGCTCGCGTCTGATCCGAATCTCGGATCCGCAGAGCGCGACGATGCCGTGCCTCACGGACGCACCGTCGAAGGCGCGAGCCAGTCCCTTCCAGATCCAATCGAGCAAGGACATGGAGGTACGCGCCGCGACGGAGACTCGCGTGAGCCTCGGCATCGTCGCGTCTGATCTGATCCGCCGCCCTCGGATCCGCAGAGCGCGACGATGCCGTGCCTCACGGACGCACCGTCGAAGGCGCGAGCCAGTCCCTTCCAGCTCCACATCGAACAGGAACATGGAGGTACGCGTCGCGACGGAGACTCGCGTGAGCCTCTGCATCCTCGCGTCTGATCCGAATCTCGGATCCACAGAGCGCGACGATGCCGTGCCTCACGGACGCACCGTCGGAGGCGCGAGCCAGTCCGTTTCTGCTCCCATCGAGCAAGGACGTGGAGGTACGCGCCGAAATGGGGCTCGCGTGAGCCTCTGCATTCTCGCGGCTGATCCGAATCTCGGATCCGCAGAGCGCGACGATGCCGTGCCTCACGGACGCACCGTCGAAGGCGCGAGCCAGTCCCTTCCAGATCCAATCGAGCAAGGACATGGAGGTACGCGCCGCGACGGAGACTCGCGTGAGCCTCGGCATGCTCGCGTCTGATCCGAATCTCGGATCCGCAGAGCGCGACGATGCCGTGCCTCACGGACGCACCGTCGAAGGCGCGAGCCAGTCCCTTCCAGCTCCACATCGAACAGGAACATGGAGGTACGCGCCGCGACGGAGACTCGCGTGAGCCTCGGCATCGTCGCGTCTGATCTGATCCGCCGCCCTCGGATCCGCAGAGCGCGACGATGCCGTGCCTCACGGACGCACCGTCGAAGGCGCGAGCCAGTCCCTTCCAGATCCAATCGAGCAAGGACATGGAGGTACGCGCCGCGACGGAGGCTCGCGTGAGCCTCGGCATCGTCGCGTCTGATCTGATCCGCCGCCCTCGAATCCGCAGAGCGCGACGATGCCGTGCCTCACGGACGCACCGTCGAAGGCGCGAGCCAGTCCCTCCCTGCTCCCCATCGAACAGGAACATGGAGGTACGCGCCGCAATGGGGCTCGCGTGAGCCTCTGCATCCTCGCGTCTGATCTGCCCTCCGCCCTCGGATCCGCAGAGCGCGACGACCCCGTGCCTCACGGACGCACCGTCGAAGGCGCGAGCCAGTCCCTTCCAGCTCCACATCGAACAGGAACATGGAGGTACGCGCCGCGACGGAGGCTCGCGTGAGCCTCGGCGTCGTCGCGTCTGATCTGCCGTCGATCCGCAGAGTGCGACCTCGCCGTGCCTCACGGACGCACCGTCGGAGGCGCGAGCCAGTCCGTTTCTGCTCCCATCGAGCAAGGACGTGGAGGTACGCGCCGAAATGGGGCTCGCGTGAGCCTCTGCATTCTCGCGGCTGATCTGCCCCTCGCATCCGCCCCCCGATGCGCAGAGCGCGACGATGCCGTGCCTCACGGACGCACCGTCGAAGGCGCGAGCCAGTCCCTTCCAGATCCAATCGAGCAAGGACATGGAGGTACGCGCCGCGACGGAGGCTCGCGTGAGCCTCGGCATGCTCGCGTCTGATCCGAATCTCGGATCCGCAGAGCGCGACGATGCCGTGCCTCACGGACGCACCGTCGGAGGCGCGAGCCAGTCCGTTTCTGCTCCCAATGGAACAGGAACATGGAGGTACGCGTCGCGACGGAGACTCGCGTGAGCCTCTGCATCCTCGCGTCTGATCTGGTCGGCCCCCCGATCCACAGAGCGCGACGATGTCGTGCCTCACGGACGCACCGTCGAAGGCGCGAGCCAGTCGGTTCTGGGATCTCGCTGGGGCCTGCCGTGGACGGCTTGCGTTACGCTCGCTCGCCTCGCGCTACGGCGCTCCGAAATCATGGGCGCACGCGGATGGACAGCATCGGGACAGACGTGGGCGCGGGGCGCGATCGCGCTCTGGGCGTTGCTCTGGATCGTGAACGACGCGCTGCCGTTCGTGGGCGGGCGCGACGACTCGTGTCAGACGATGTTCAGCGCGCTCGAGTGGGGCGTGGGGGGCGACGGGCGGGCGTGGAACAACCACCTCGTGGTGGGGCAGCACATGCTCTTCGATCGCTGGGTGGTGCTCGAGCTCGACGCGGTGCGGGTCGAGGGCGAGGCCGTCGATGCCCGCGACCGCGCGCTCTCGGGGTGGATCACGCGTGAGGGGCGCGCCCGCTCGCTCGACGCCGTGCGCGTGGTGGTGGATCAGCTCTGCGAGCGCCACACGGTCTCGCTCCGCTACCGACGTCACTGGCCACGTCCCACCGGTGCGTGGGGCGCTGCACATCCCGACGATCCCTTCGTCGAGGTCGCCGACGCATGCGCCGATCCGTTCGTGTCGCAGCCGATCGGGTGGATCCCCGTGCGCCTCTACGAGACGGACTTCCCGCTCGCGCCCGAGGCCACGCCGTGAGCGCGCGGCTCGACCCACGCCTTCGCCTCGTCGCGCTCCTGCTCGTGCCCGGCTTCGTCGGCCACGCGCTCCAGCTCACCGCCGAGGACGTGCCGTGGGATCCCGCCGCGTGGGAGCGCTACTGGTGGACGCCGGGCTGGCACCTCGCGCTCTCGCCGTGGGTGCCGACGATCCTCGCCGTGATGCTCGGCCTCGCGGTGCTCGCCATGGGCGCGAGCGCCGCGCACGACGCGCCGCATCGACAGGTGTGGGACGCCCGCTCGCCGCGCCTCTGGCTCGTGGTGCTCGCGATCGTCTACGCCGCGCACTACCTCACGTACCCGTACCGGATCCGCAACCACATGAGCCACGTGCTCGCGTCGGTCGGTGTGATCGCGATCGTGTGGCTCGTGCTGGCCGCGAGGGAAGGGCGCCTCGATCCGCGGCGCGCCGATCGGCTGGCGCTCGAGGGCCTCGCGGTGATCACCTGCGTCACGTACTTCTATGCGGGGCTCCACAAGTGGAACGCGGCCTTCGTCGACGTGCGCGTGGATGAGGCGGGGCGCTCGCTCTCGGGGAGCGCGGCGGTGGAGGGCCTCACGACGTTCTGGATCTACGGCGATCTCGGGAGCCATCCGCCCGAGCTCGCGCGGCTCGTGGCCGCGTGGGGGACGATCGCGATCGAGATGCTCGTGCCGATCCTCGCGTGGCGCGTGCGGCGCCTCCGCGCGCTGGGCGTGGCCACGCTGTGCCTCTTCCACGTGCCGCACGTGGCGTGCATGGACGTGGCCGACTACCCGATGCTCGCGTCGTGCTTCTACCCGGCGCTCTTCCCGCGCGGCGAGGCGCGCCTCTACGCGCCGTCGTTCCGACCGAGCGCGTGGAACGTCACCGGCGCGGCGATCGGCGTGGCCACGCAGCTCTGGTTCATGCCGTTCTGGGGCCGCCTCACGATCTTCGGGATCGCGGTGCTCGCGCTCTGGGGCTACGGCCTCGGCTCGCTCGCACACGCGCTCGTGGTACGTCGACGAAGGGGCTGACGCGCTCCGCGCATCGCTCTGGGGCGCGCCTCCGACGCTGGCGTCCGACAGCCCTTCGTGGCGTACTGCCCTGCGTGGCAAGAAAGCGCGTGTCGGGCGGTGTCGTGCACGATCTGCCTGCGGATCTGCGGGCGGCGCTGCTCGAGAGCCCCGAGGTCCATGCGCTCTGGCAAGACCTGACCCCCCTAGGTCGCAACGAGTTCATCTGCTGGGTGGAGGACGCGAAGCAGGCTCAGACGCGTGCGCGTCGGATCCGCCGAACGCAGGAAGAGCTCGAAGAGGGCAAGCGCCGGCCGTGCTGCTGGCCGGGCTGCAAGCACCGCGAGCGCACGGGACACTGACGCCAACCTCGTGCAGGAAGGGCGGTCGCTGCGGTGCTGTGAGTCGAGAGGCGCTCTGGCAGCGTCCTTCAGGGCGCCGTTCCGTTGGGCAGAAACAGGGCCCGGTGCGAACCGTCGGGTCTCGAGAGAGGCCTTCCTCTCTCGCTGCGCGAGCGCACGTCGCGCGGTTGTGGGCGCACGCGAGATGCTTACCAGCGAGGCATGGACAAGACGATCCGGAGCGCGAGCGTGCTCGCGGTGGTCGCCGTGACTGGTGTGCTCGCTGGTGGGTTGTTCCAGGGCTGTGACCCCGCCTCGAGCCCGCGCCCCGACGCGTCGTGGCTCGACGATCCGAGCGCGCATCCGCCCGTGGCAGAGGGCGTGGCCGCCCTCGAGGCCGCGATGACGCGCGAGGACATCGACTACCTCGTGCACCTCGACTGGGGCGCGTTCGCGGACGGCGACGCGATGCTCGCCGATCCCGTGGTGTGGCGCTTCCTTCGGGTGCTGGCACCCGTCTACGATCGGCACTGGCCGCGTGGCGCCATGGCGCGACGTGACCCGCTGAGCGAGCTGCTCGCGCCGGTCGCGTACGCGAACGACTGCGAGGCGGAGCGCCGCGCACGAGACGCTGCCCGGGCGCGACTCTTGGTCGCGCTGGGCCGCATCGGCGCCGGGACGACCCTCGCCGCCGCAGGGATCTGCCTGACCGGCCTCGGGTGCACCGCCCTCGTCGTGGTCGGCGGTCTCATCGTGCTGGACGCAGCGAAGGACCTCGGCGTGATCGGAGTGCTGTCCGCCGTGGAGCTCTTCGAGTCCTCGTGCGCCGCCGAGCCGCCCGAGGCATGCGAGAGACGAGGGCTGAGCTTCCTCACCTGCCCCGACGGTCGCTCGGGGTGCGGCACCTCGTGTGAGAGCCTCGACACGCCCGACGCATCGGGCGCGTCGAGCGATGCGTCCATCGACGCCGATGAGTGTCTGGTGGGCGCGTGCACGGGGGGGCCTTCCGGCTGCTCGTGCAGCCCCGTGCGCTGCCATGGCCACAGCTACGCGCTCGAGTGCACCGGCGGCGCCTGTGACTGCTACGTCGATGGGATCGTCGTGAGCTCCACGGCCGTGAGCTGCTCCGACTTCGCGGCACTCCATGAGGTGATGCGCGCTTGCCTGGCCCATTGAGCGGGCCCACCCGGCGCGTGGCGTGGCTCGGGGGACGCTCGCTGTGGCCGTGCTGCCACGCACGATCCGCGGGATCACTCGGAAGGCGGGGGTCGCCGGGTTGGTACGGGGCGTGGTTTCCTCGCGGGCATGAGCACCGATCCGCGCTCCGTCGAACCGAGAGGCAAGAGCAACGAAGGCCTGGCCCCCGCGGCCCTGGGCCCCTACCGCAGCGTCGAGGCTCCGCCGGCGCCGCCGCCGCGGGCCGTCGGGCGCTGGATGCTGGTCCCGGCGGTCGGCTCCGTTGCGGTCGCGGCGGGCCTGCTCGTGTTCGCGCCCGAGGCGGGACCGAGCTTCACCGTGTTCGATCTGCCCACCGACGTGGGCGATGCGGTGAGCGCCTTCCCCGGTGACGAAGAGCTCCTGCCCGAGGGCACGCCGCTCGCGCCGCTGCTCGCGGCCGCGCAGCCCGAGTCGCTCGGCATGCTCTCGCCCGAGGAGGGCGTCACGCGCGTGATGCGGGGTGACGTGCTCCAGATCCGCTTCAATCGGCCGATGGTGCGCGCGTCGCAAGTGGGCCGGCCGCTCGGGTCCATGCCCATCCCCCTCGAGCCGGTCTCGGGCCGCGGCCCGGTGGCCGGCACCGCCACGTGGACGAGCCGCAGCACGCTCACCTTCGTGCCGGCGCAGAGCGCGTTCGACGCCAACGTGGAGGCGCGCATCCGCTTCCCCGAGGAGATGACGTCGCTCGAGGGAGAGCCTCTCTACGACGACGAGATGGAGCGCCTCGTGGTGCTCGACGGCACGCCGCGCGTGGTGCGCAACGACTCGCGCCTCTCGGCGGGCGAGCCCCTCGCGCTCTACTTCAACTCGGCCGTGAGCACGGCGGAGCTCGCGCGGCAGGTGCTCGTGTACGAGGCGGGCGGCGGCTCGCGCTCGATCCCGTTCGAGGTGCGCAACCACCCGCGCCCCACCGACGACACCGAGGAGGGTGACGGCCTCTTCCGCGTGGACGTGATGCCGCGGCGCGAGCTCGAGCCGGGCTCGCGCATCGGCCTCGCGATCGCGCCCGCGTACCTCTCGTGGGGCGGTGAGATGCCAGGCTTCTACTCGTTCTCGGTGCAGCCACGCCCGCGCTTCACGGGCCTCGGGTGCACGATCAGCGACTACGGCACGGCGGGCTGCGCGTACACCGAGTCGCCCGGCGAGATCATCGACATCGAGGCCGAGCTCGTGCTGCTCGCGAGCCACCCGCTCGCCGACGCGAGCGCCGCGTCGGTCACGGTGCACCCCGCGCTCGCGGGCCTCGAGGTGGCCGTGTCGGGCGAGCAGGCCGAGCGCCGCCAGCACCTCGTCATCCGCGGCGAGTGGGAGCCCGATCAGGTCTACGAGGTGCGCGTGGGCACGCTCGTCACCGAGGACGGTGTGCGCGTGACCGCGCCGCCTCCGCTCGCGATCCGCAGCCAAGGCCACCCGGCGCAGGTGCTCCTCGCTGCGGGCCAGCACAGCTACGAGCGCGGCGCGCCCTTCGCGCTGCCCTTCTCGGGGATCAACCTCGCCGAGGGGCAGCTCCGCGTGCGCGCCATCGCACCCGGCGACGAGGCCGCGGCGCTCTTGCACCCCGCGATCTACGTCGCGGCAGCGAGCGCCGAGGTGAGCCCGCTCGCGAGCCTCGCGCCCACGGCCCGCCCCAACCGCTGGGGCCGTGGCGAGATCGCGCTCGGCGGCGCGCGCGGGAGCCTCGCCGTGGTGGGCGGCGCGCCGACCGGCTCGGCCGAGCCGGACCTCATCACCACGGCGGTCGTGCAGCAGACCGATCTCGGGCTGAGCGCGGTGGCGACCGACGACGGCATCCTCGCGTGGGTCACGTCGGTGCAGAGCGCCGCGCCCGTGGCGGGCGCGCGCGTGGCGGCGTGGAACCAGACGAGCACGGCGCTCGGCGCGGCCACGACCGACGAGCACGGCGTCGCGTTCCTCCGCGTGGCGGGCGGCGGCGCGCTCTTCGGCACCACGGTGATCGCGGCGAGCACGAGCGACGATCGGGCGATCCTCTCGCTCGATCCGCGCTCGGCAGTGGGCGGCGGCGCGCTCGGACTCGCGACCGGCGCAGAGTCCCGCG
>JAIBCE010000368.1 GCA_019694315.1 Sandaracinaceae bacterium | reverse complement strand
GGAGGATGGAGGGATCGATGCACTGACCGTCGCTGCAGAGGAGGGAGCCGGGGCAGCTCACGCCGCGGCAGGGATCGTCGACGCAGGTGCCTGCGCGGCAGACGCGCCCTCGTCCGCAGCCCGAGCCGCACACGTCCGGCACGCAGCGACCGTCCACGCACGTCGCGTCGGTGCCGCAGCTGGCGTGGCAGCCGTCGTCGACGCAGGTGCCGTCCACGCAGAGCGTGCCCTGCTCACACACCACGTCGCACGTCGCCACGCAGCCGCCGTCCCGACAGAACTCGCCCGCGCCGCAGCTCACCGTCATGCACGGATCGGCGATGCAGCTCGGCGTGCCGGTCTCGTCCATCCGGCAGATCTCGCCCGACGGGCAGCCGCGGCCATAGCAGTTGTCCTCCACGCACGTGCCGCGCACGCACGCGAAGCGGCTCGGGCAGGTGACGTCGGTGCAGAGGTTCTCGCACAGGCCCGTCTCGGGGTTGCAGACGGACTCCATGTCGCACGTGACGCCCGCGCATCGGCCCGCCACGCAGTAGCCGCGGATCCCCATGCCAGGATCGCCCAGCGTCTCGTCGCACACGCGGCCCGGCGGGCAGGGGAATTCGCCCGGATCACAAGGCGATGCGCAGGCGCACTCCGTCGCCACGCAGGCACCGCCGGGGCAGAGCGGATCGCTCGAGGTCTCCTCGTCCACGCGTCCGTCGCAGTCGTCGTCGAGGCAGTTGCAGACCTCGTTGCCGCCGCTCGTCGCGCCCTGACAGACGAGCGCGCCCATCAAGCAGCGCACGGTGCCCGCGGTGCACACGACGCCGCCGTCGGCCCCGCCCGCGCCTGCGTCGGGCGGGGGCTCGTAGCCGCCCCCGGGCAGCGGCACGCACTCGCCGCCGCCGCCAGGGTTGCCGTCGTCGATGACGCCATCGCAGTCGTCGTCGACGTTGTTGCACGTCTCGTCGGCGGGCAGCGGCGCGTCGCAGTCCACGAACATGCCGGCCACACAGCGCGCGATGCCCACGCCGCATGCCGTCGAGCACGCGCGTGTGAGGCCCTCGTCGATGGTGCCGTCGCAGTCGTCGTCGAGGTTGTTGCACGCCTCGTCGGCGGGCGCGGGCGCGGTGCAGCCTGCGTACACACCGCCATGGCACACCTCGGTGCCCGTGCCGCACGCGTTGCTGCAGTCCCGCACGAGGCCCTCGTCGACCCGCCCATCACAGTCGTCGTCGTCGGCGTTGCAGATCTCGACGCCGGGCACGGGCGCGGTGCACGCGCCGAACACGCCCATGCTGCAGGTCTGGGTGCCGGCGCCGCAGTCGCTCGCGCACGCGCGCCGGAGATCCTCGTCGACCGTTCCGTCGCAGTCGTCGTCGGCGTTGTTGCAGGTCTCGAGCGCCGGCGTGCGCGCCGTGCAGCCGCCGAAGGTGCCCGCGATGCAGATCTCGGTGCCCGATCCGCACGAATTCGAGCAGGCCCGCGAGAGGCCCTCGTCCACCGAGCTGTCGCAGTCGTCGTCGGTGTTGTTGCAGGTCTCGGTGCTCGGCGTGCGCGCGCTGCACGTCCCATACGCGCCCGCGACACAGGTGCTCGTGCCGGTGCCGCACATCGTCGAGCAGGCCATCGTGAGGCCGTCGTCGATCATGCCGTCGCAGTCGTCGTCGAGGTTGTTGCAGGTCTCGGGACGCGGATCGCACTCGGGCACGAGGCCCGAGCCGCGCACGAGCATGTCCTCGTAGTCGTTGTCGCCACCGCGGTAGAGATCTTCGAAGCCGAAGTAGAACGTGTTGGTCCGCGTCGCGCTGCGATGCACGAGGAAGTGCACGAAGTCGCCGTCGTCGTTGAGCGCCGCGCTCGTGAAGTAGATGCGGTTGTTGGAGTCGAGGCGGCCGCCGCACGAGTCGTCCGCGTTCGCGCCCGCCGGGTCGCAGCCCACGTCCATGGGGCAGCCCGTCGGGAACGCGCCGCTCTCGCGCGAGCCGTCGAGGCGCTCGGGCGAGCGGAGCCAGAAGCCGATCTGTCGGCCCGCGCTGAAGCCGGGCTGCGTGTCGAAGTCGATCGTGACCGTGCGGGTCGTGGTGCACGGGCAGTTGCACGTGCCGTAGATGCGACAGCCGAACACGGTGTGGAGGCGCGTGGCGTCCGTGACGTCCTCGCCGACCCAGAACCACCCGAACGAATTGCGGAAGCCCGCGCCCTCGCCGATGTCGGTGAAGGTCACGCGGTAGTGGCCGCTCACCGAGTCGAAGACGGGCCGGTACGCCTCCGGCAGGATCGCCGCGTCCGCCACGGCATCCACGGCGAGCGTGGAGCCCTCGGAGAGATCGAGGCACTGCTGCAGGCGTGTGCTCTGCGGCACGACGGTGCCGTCTGCCTGGTTGATGTAGGCGTGGCCCGGGCTGGGCTCGAGGGCGAGGGGGAGGAGCGCGAGGGCAAGGAAGAGCGCGAGGCGACGCATCGCGAGCATCGTATCGAATCGCGGCGCGTCGCACACGCGATCCCGCGAGCAGGCCCCCGCGGCGAACAGCTCCAGGCCCCAACGACGAAGAGCCCCAGCGAGGTGCCGGGGCTCGTCGTCAAGCTAGGTGTCGGTCGGAGTCGGGAGTCGGTCGAGAGACGAGAGATGGTCGTGAATCAGCGGGCGCGGCACTGGCCGTTGACGCAGTCGCGGCCCGAGCCGCAGTCGGCGCCCGTACGGCACTCGGGCATCGTGAGCTCCGAGGTGGCGAAGCAGAGGTAGTCGCCGCTGGTGGCCATGCGGCAGAGCGGGAGCTGCGAGTCGATGGCCATGCACTCGCTGTCCTGCGTCGTGGCGCACGGCGTGCGGCAGACGCCCTCGCGGCAGACGCGGCCATCGGCGCAGTCCGAGTCCATCGTGCAGAAGGGCGTGCGCTCCCAGCTCGGGTGGCAGAAGCTGTCGGTGGCGCAGTACGCGGTGCTCTCGCAGGCGTTTCCGCCGAGGCAGTCGACGAGGCAGCGGCCCTCCACACAGTGCTCGCCCGCGTTGCACGAGTCGCTGCTCGAGCAGTCCTGCTGCGGGCGGCAGAAGGAGCCGATGCAGGCGTCGCCGGTCGCGCAGTCGCCATCGCTCGAGCACACCACCGTGCACTCGTTGTTCATGCAGACCTGGCCACCAGGGCACTCGCGGTCGAGCTGGCAGGTGTCGCCAGTGTCGACGCACTGGTTCTCGACGCAGACCTGGTTGGCGCCGCAGTCGCCGACGGAGCGGCAGTCGGTCGGGCCGTGGGGCACGCAGGTGGAGCGGAAGTCACACCAGAAGCCGCCCGTGCACTGCGCGTCGCCGGTGCACGTCGTCGAGCCCACGCACGAGGCGTCCTCGCAGTACGCGCCCTCGGGGCAGTCGCCGTTGGTGCGGCAGCTCTCGCCGGGGACGCACGTTCCGCCCGCGCAGATCTCGCTGGGGCCACAGTCGTCGCTGGTCGTGCAGCTCACGTCCGGCACGCAGCTGCCCGAGGAACAGACCTCGCCCGCCGCACAATCGCTGTTCACGTCGCAGGGCGCGCAGCGCCCGGCGCGGCAGCCGTCGTCGCCCCAGTAGACGGGGCAGCCCGAGAGCAGGACGCCAGCGAGCCCCAACATCGCGAGGCTGAGACCGGCCTGTTCATGGGTACGGAGGGTTCGCATGATCGACTCCTTCATGGTGGCGTGGCTGCCCAAAGCGATGTTCGTGCCACCAGCGAATCGTGCGCGATCCGCCGCCGATTTGCTCGATTTCTCGCTTGCCTGGCGCCCGGTCGCGTGTCGGGGCCCTCTTCCCAAGTGAACTCCGGTTCACGAGGAGCCCCCGAACGATGACCGCACTTCACGGCTCTGCGTCGTGGTCCGTGTCCGAGGGCGGCTCGGCTGGCGGCGCGGCAGGCACCTCGCCCACGTCGGGCTCGGCCTCGGAGCCAGGAGGCAGGCTGTCTCGGCTCCGATGCGACGACGACGAGAGCGGGGGGAGCTCCGGGATGCTCGTGAAGCGCCGGTACGGATCGACGGTCTGGCCGCGCTCGCGGTACTCGAAGTGGAGGTGCGCGCCGTGTGCGATGCCAGTTTGGCCCACCGCGGCGATGACCTGCCCGCGCCGCACGAGCTGACCGGGCAGCACGTAGGTCTCGTAGCAGTGCGCGTACATGCTCACCGCGCCGTCCGCGTGGACGAGGAGCACGGCGTTGCCGTAGCCGCTCATGCCGTTGTCGCTGTAGGCGACGAGCCCGTCGGCGACGGCCACGATCACCGAGCCCTGGCGTGCCCCGATGTCCACGCCCTGGTGCATGTGGCGTCGCCGCGTGCGGACGAGGCCGTGGCGGGTCCGTCGGAAGCCCTGACGTGGCCCATAGCCCCGCCAGAGCCGGCCTTCGGGCACGGGCCAGAGGAGATCCTCGGGCGCGGCCGCCCCCGCGGTGCGCGCGGCGTCGACCCAGCGGCTCGGGGGCGCTGCCGCGGTCGCAGCCCGCGCCACGCCACCGCCGATCAGGCCGAGCGACTCCGCGTGAGCCAGCGCCTCGCCGTCGAGCAGCGGCACGCGGCGCGGCCCCTCGCACATGCGGCGGCCGTGGAAGACGTGGCAGTCCCGCCCGCTCGAGCTGGCCCAGCGAATTCCCTCGGGCCGCGCTGGCGCCGTGACGGTGGGCGGCGCCTCGGGGGCGGGGGTCGCATCCTGGGCGCGCGCGGCGCGCACGGCGCAGAGCGCGAGGAGCAACGAGGCTCCTGTCACCGCGATCGTCCACGCTCCACGCGTCATGAGGCGGCAGCGTCGCCTCGGACGATCCTCGACGCAACCCCCCTCCGTCACCGGATCGCCTTATTTCTGTGGGGGATCAGCCACGACACGCGCGTCGCGGAGGCCGCCCGCCTGGCGTAGAGCCTCGAAAACAACGACGGAAACCGCGTTCGAGAGGTTCAGCGAGCGGACGGCCCCGCTCGTCGGAATGCTCCACATCGCCTCGGAAAAGCGCGCGCAGAGCGAATTCGGCAGGCCCACGGACTCGCGCCCGAACACGAACGCATCCCCGGGGCGCAGCTCCGCCTCGAAGATCGAGCGCGTGGCGTTCGCGCTGAGGAGGTGGACGCGCGCGTCGGGGTGAGCGGCCTCGAACGCATCGAAGGAGGCGTGCACGTGGAGATCGACGAGGTGCCAGTAGTCGATGCCCGCGCGCTTCACCGAGCGCTCGTCGATGCGGAAGCCCAGCGGCTCGATCAGGTGGAGGGCGCTCTGCGTGGCCGCGCACGTCCGGGCGATGGAGCCAGTGTTCGGCGGGATCTCGGGCTCGACGAGCACGACCCGCAGCGGCGGCGTCACGGGCCCCACCCGGAGCTTGGCGGCGCTCGAGCGCTCGTAGCCCACCAAGTGGTCGTGCTTCCTTGATCCTGCCATCGCGCGGAGGCTAGCCTTTCTCTTCCTTCTACCTGGAACTTCGTTCCGGGTCCTTCTCGTACGCGCCCGCCTTCGTCGAGGTCCCCATGCGAACGTGGCTTGCCGTCTCGGTGCTCCTTGGCTCGATGGTGCTCGGCGCGTGCGCGAGCGGCGGCGATGGAAGCGGTCGCGACGCCGGCCACAGCGTCGGCATGGACGCGCACGTCGTGCAGCTGGACGCACCGTTTCCTCGTGACACCGGGCCGATGCCCGACACGGCGCTGCGCGTCGATGCCTACGTCCCGCGCGATGGCGGTGGCGGTGGCTGCACACCCGCGTGCGACATGGGCGAGACGTGCACGGGCGGCACCTGCCACTGCGGTGCGGGCGCGGCGTGCACCGGCACGCAGGCCTGCTGTGGGGGCGGCTGCGTCGACACCACCTCGAACCGCATGCACTGCGGCATGTGCGGACGCGCCTGCACCTCGACGCAGACCTGCACCGCGAGCTCGTGCGTGACCTCGTGCACCGTGAGCTGCCCCGCGGGCACGACGTGCATGGGAGACCAGTGCCTGTGCGGTACGGGCGCCGGTGCGCGCGCCTGCAGCTCGGGCGAGAGCTGCTGCGGCGGCACCTGCACGCGGACCGACACGGTCGCGAACTGCGGCGCGTGCGGGCGTGTATGCTCGGGCTCGGAGCAGTGCTGCTCGGGCACGTGTCGGAACACGCAGACCGACGACAACAACTGCGGTGCCTGCGGCCGCGCGTGCGACTCCAGCACGGCCGACGGCTGCACCGGCGGCGACTGCACGTGCGGCGGCGGCGGCGAGTGCTTCATCATGTGCCTCCTCGGCACGTGCATCCCGCTCTGAGCCGGCGATGATCGAACCCGCCGCGCTCCGGGCGCACTACCGAGCGTTCCTCCAGCCGGGCCGCATCCTCCTCACGGGCCACTCGCATCAGGCGTGGCCCGACGTCGCGCGCGCCGCGCAGCTCGAGGCGTTCGACGACGCGGCCCTCCACGTGGATCACAAGTGGGGCAAGGCCTTCGAGGCCGCCGACGACGTGCGGGCGGCGATCGGCTCGCGCCTCGGATGTGCGCCCGAGGAGATCGCGCTCGCGGCCAGCACGCACGAGCTCGTGAGCCGCTTCCTCTCGGCGCTGCCGCTGCGTACGAGGCCGCGTCTCGTGACGACCGGCGGTGAGTTCCACACGATCCATCGTCAGCTGTCGCGCCTCGCGGAGGAGGGCGTCGAGGTGGTGTGGGTCGCGCCTTCGCCGATCGAGTCCCTCGCCGCGCGGCTCGCCGACGCGATCGACATGCGCACGGCGGCGGTGCTCGTCTCGAGCGTGCTCTTCGAGAGCTCGAGCGTGGTGCCGCACCTCGCGGAGCTCGCCGCCCAGGCGCGCGCGCGCGGCGCGGCGATGCTGGTGGACGCCTACCACGCGTTCCAGGTCGTGCCGTTCACGGTGGCCGAGCTGGGCGGCTCCGACGTGTTCATCACCGCAGGTGGCTACAAGTACGCGCAGTGGGGCGAGGGCAACTGCTTTCTCCGCGTGCCGCCCTCGTTCGAGGGACGCCCCGTCTACACCGGGTGGTTCGCCGACTTCGCGCACCTCGCCGCGCCGCGCGACGGCCGACCCGTGGGCTACGGTCGGCGCCCATGCGATCGCTTCGCGGGCAGCACCTACGATCCGACGAGCCACTACCGCGCGCGCGCCGTGGCGCGCTTCTTCGATGCGCAGGGGCTCGATCTCGCGACGCTGCGCGCGATCTCGCTGCGACAGACGGCGCGTCTGCTCGCGGGCCTCGAGGGCCTCGACGTGGTCACGCCTCGCGACGAGCGTCGCGGCGGCTTCGTGGCGCTCCGCGTGAGCGACGCGGGACGCGTGGTGAGCGCCCTCGAGGCGCGCGGCGTGATGACCGACGCGCGAGGCGACGTGCTCCGCCTCGGCCCCGCGCCGTATGTGACCGACGACGAGCTCGAGCGCGCGCTGGCGATCGTGCGCGACGTGCTCGCGGACGTCAGCTCTGCGCGGTGATCTGCGTGCCGCTGGCGGTGACCACGAGGTGGGCGACGAGCTTGAACGCGCCGCTCGTCATCCACGCGCCGAACACGTGCAGCGGGCTCGCGATCGCGTCGAGCCGACTCTCGACCGGCAGC
>JAIBCE010000367.1 GCA_019694315.1 Sandaracinaceae bacterium | reverse complement strand
GAGCGAAGGCGCGTCGTCCGGCACGAGGTGGCCGTAGACGTGGCCCGGCGGGACGATCATCGCGGTGGGCGCGAAGCGGTCGCCGCCGAGGTGGCTCGCCTCGCGGACCTCCACGCGCTCGACGCCCTCGCGGGCCTCGAGCGCGCGCACGAGCGCGAGGCCGAAGCGCGCGCAGCAACGATCGCGCTGGCCGTGCGTGCACACGAGGATCGTCGGGCGCGGAGCGATCACGCCGTCGGCGCGCTCGCCGCGGAGGTAGCCCGTGATCACGCCGGCCGCGTCCTCGAGGCGCACGTCGGAGAAGCGCACGCCCTGCGGGTAGAAGGTGATCTCGGTCGCGTCCGCGCGCTCGTGCGAGACGAAGCGCGTGACCACGTCGAGCCCCTCGGCCTCGGCGAAGGCCTCGAGGAGCGCGTCGGGCAGGCCCGCGGACGCGAGCGCGTTCCGGTGCCAGAGACGCTTGGGGTACGCGAAGACGATGCACCCTCGCGCATGGCTCGCCGTGCCCGCCAGCGGCTCGGCCGCGTCGCGCGCGACCAACGCGCAGTGGGGACGCTCGATCACGCGGCGAGACTACCCGCCGGACGCCCCCGCGCACATCGGAGCACGCGCCTGCGCGCGTTCGTATGGCGCACCGCGAGGAGACCGAACCCCGCGGCACCCCGGTGCGTTTCGGGGACTCGCCGCCGCCAAGAGACGTCTGGCCTTCGCGGCGCGCGCGTCATACACTCGTATGACAATGTCTCGGGTCAACGCCCGCCTCGACGCAGCGGTGTCGCTCAAGCTCGACGAGATCCGTCGCCGGACGGGCCAGTCGACCACGGCGGTGCTCGTCACCGCGATCGAGCAGTACCACCAGCACTTGGTGTCCTCGGACGTCGGTGCGCACGGGATCTTCGCAGAGGCCGGCTTCCTCGGGTGCGCCGAGGGGCCACGCGATCTGGCGGAGAACGCCAAACAGTACCTCGACTTCGAGTCGGGCAAGGCGGCGCAAGACGCGGAGCCAACGTACGGGGCGGTGCCTCGGGCCAAGCGTCAGAGGCGCCGGTGATCCTCGCCGACACGGGCTTCTTCGTCGCGCTCGCGAACCCGCGCGACCGGTTCCACCGCGTCGCGACGGGCGCGCTGCGCGAGCTCCGAGATCCCCTCGTCACGACCTGGCCCGTGCTCACGGAGACCTGTCATCTGCTCCTCGGGCGTCTCGGCGCAGACGCGCAGGAGCGCTTCCTCGCAGGCATCACCAAGGGCGCAGCACGCGTGCTCGCCCTCGAAGACCAGCACCTGCCACGGATCGCGGTGCTGATGAAGAAGTACCGCGCGCTCCCGATGGATCTCGCGGACGCCTCGCTCGTCGTGGCCGCCGAGGAGCTCGGCCACGGACGAATCCTCTCGACGGATCAGCGCGACTTCGGCGCCTATCGCTGGAAGAACCGCAAGCCGTTCCGGAACCTCCTGCCCGAACCGACCTGACGAACAGCGCAGCCTCCGGAATTCCTCACCGGACGCGCAGCGTGAATGGCAATGCCCCGAGACTCGTGAGGCGGCGAGCACCGTCTCCGAGCACACCGCCCACACACACAGCCACCGCGTCTCCGCGAATGCGTCCGGCAGGCCCGAGGGGAGTCGCGAGCACGGCGACGAAGGCCAGGCGGGGGACGAGCCCCCGCCCTACGCCGAGAACCTCGGTCTTCGACCTCAGTCCTCGTACATCGACAGCGTTCGCCCCTTGCTGCTGCCCCACGTGGCGAGCCAGTCCTTCATGCGGAGCTTCTTCACCGTCGCGCTGCTCGTCATGTAGCGGACCTTGCCGAAGATCGGACGCTCCGGGCCCCACGCGCGATCGTAGGCGCCGAAGACCCAGCCGATGTTCGTGTACGTGTTCGGGGCGCGCCCGTCGATCGCGTACTTGTCGTTGAGGTGCACGAGGGCCTCGAACGCGTCGCGAGGCTCGGCAAACCAGCTCAGCGTGGTCTTGCCCCAGACCATGCGGAGATAGTTCTGGATGCGGCCCGTCTCGCGCAGCTCGCGCATCGCCGCGTTCCACACCTCGTCCTTCGTCTCGCCCCGCTCGAGCTGCTCCACGGTGTGGAGCGCGGGGCGCGGATCGGCGTGGTGCTCCGCGAGCGTCTGACGCGCCCACGCGGGCACGCCCTCCCAGCGCGCGAAGTCGTCGGTGTGGTGACAGCGCGCGAAGCCCAGCTCGCGCCACGTGACGAGCTCGTCGAGGAAGCCATCGGCCGCGTCGCTCGCGTTCCACCATCCCTCGCGGCTGCCGTGCGCCTTCTTCGTGACCTTGTCCGGCCTCCAGTCCGTGACGCGCGCGACCTCGGCGAGCACCTGGTGCGCGCCCACGTGACCGAAGTGGAGCCAGCTCGAGAGGCCGCTCGCCACGTCGTCGTCGGGGTGGCTGCGATCCTCGTGGTAGCGCGCGAGCTTCTTCTTCACGAAGTGCGCGAGGCGCGCGTGGCCCTCGCGATCGCCGCCGTGCTCCTCGATCGCGCCCACCGTGTGATCGATCGGCAGCGACGCCACGAGCGCGTCCGGCCGCGCGAGCTCGTCGTCGGTGGCGAAGCCGAAGCGGGCGCGGAGCTCGGTGGAGACGAGCGAGCCCTCGCCGCGTCCCAGACCCGCCGCGAGGGGCGACGCCATCGGCGCGCCGTCGAAGTGCGCCGGCAACGTCTTCTGCACGAAACGCCTGAATTGGTGGGCGAATCCGAAGGGTCCCGTGCTCGCACGGAGCGGCACGAGGCCGCAGCCGTCCACCACCTCGAGGCGCACGCCGAGCGCCGCGAGCTTGCGCGTGGCGCCCGCGCGCATGGCAGGGAGGAAGAACGCGGGAAAGTCGTCGCCGACCACCACACACGCATCCTTCGCGAGCGACTCGAGCAGCGCCTTGCCCGTGCCCACCTCGCGCTCGACGAACGGCAGGTAGACCACGCCCGCGTCGCGCAGGCTCTGGGCGTGCTCGGCCATGCCCTCGATCACGAAGCGATGGAAGCGATCGCACGCGTACGGATAGTCGAGCCGCAGGCCCTCGAGGACCACGAGCGGCTTGCCGAGCTCCTCGCACCAAGCGAGCGCACGCTGGAGGGCGTGGTTGTGCGCGAGGCGCCGCGCGGCGGTCATCCAGTAGAGGACGTACGAAGCGCTACGGCGCGCCGCGACGGGGACCGTGGCGTCGATGCGAATGGCAGGCACAGGAGCGATCGCCGGCATGACGACGGAAGGCTCGGGCCGGATCGCGAGGACCGCAACCCTCGCCGCGAGCCCTCGCGACAGCCCTCTGCCGTGCTGCTCGATCCGACGGAACGAGAGGTGTACGCTCCACGTCGATGGCGGAAGGTGCGCGCGAGACCGAGGCGGGACCGAAGGGCTTCGTGCTCGCACCTCCAGAGGGCGCTCGCATCATCGACACGGGCGCAGCCCGCTGGTGGTCCGAGGGAGACTGGGTCTGCAACCAGTCGTACGTCGAGGGTGTGACCGCCGAGCAGATCCGCGCTGGCATGCGCGCAGCGCTCGAGCTCTCGGGCGGGCGCAAGGTGCCGTTGCTCGCCGAGTCGGGGCCGATGAGCAGGAGCACCCGCGAGGCGCGCGAGGTGCTCGCCGGACCCGAGGCCGCGGCGGTCTTCTCGGCCTTCGGCTTCGTCGTGCGCTCGCCGGTGGCGCGCACGATCATCAGCCTCTTCGTGAGGATCTCGGGCCCGAGCGTGCCCGTGAAGATGTTCGGTGACGCGGACTCGGCGCGAGCCTGGGCGCGTGCGTGGACCGAAGAGCGTCGCGCGCGTGGCTGACTTCGACGACACGCAGCGCGGGCGCCTCGAGCAGGTGATCGAGCTCGCCTCGAGGATCGCGACACGGGACTTCGACGCGCGCGGAGCGCTGAGCCCCGCCCACGACGAGATCGACGCGCTCGTCGCTTGCCTCAACATCGTGGCCGAGGACTTCGCGCTGGAGCACAGCCGGCGCGCCCAGGCCGAGGACGCGCTCCGTGACACGATCGAGGCCTACGAGGACGCGCCCGCGATGTTCTGCTCCGTCGATGCCTCGACGGGGCTCGTCCTCCAGTGCAACCGCACGATGGAGCGGGTGCTCGGACGCGAGCGAGCGTGGCTGATCGGTCGCCCGCTCGAGTCGCTCTACACAGCCGCCTCCGCCGATCTCGTTCGCGCGAGCCTCGCGGCGCTGACCGCCGGGACCTGGATGGCTCCCGCGGATCACGAGCTCCTCACCGCCGAAGGTCGCTCGATCCCCACGCTGCTCAGCGGCTTCGTCGTGCGCGACGAGGCCGGCGCGCCCCGCCGCTTGAGGCTCATCTACCGCGACGTGCGTGAGGAGCGGGCGCTCGAGTCGCAGCTCCTGTCGGCCCAGCGCATGGAGGGCATCGGCCGGCTCGCGGGAGGCATCGCTCACGACTTCAACAACCTCCTCACCGCCATCCTCACGTCGGCGGAGATGCTCGAGGGCGAGGTCTCCGAGCAGGGGAGCGAGGATCTCGAGCTCGTGCTCCGTGCCGGTCGACGCGCGGCCGAGCTGACGAGCCAGCTCCTGGCGTTCTCGCGCCGCACGGTGGTCGCGCCGCGGCCGGTGGATCCGAACGAGGTCGTGCGTGGCATGGAGAAGCTCCTGCGCCGCACGCTCGGCGAGACGATCGAGATCGTGACCGCGACCGACCCGAGCGCGTGGACCGTGGTGATCGATCCCGCACGCTTCGAGCAGGTCCTCATGAACCTCGCGGTGAACGCGAAGGACGCGATGCCTCACGGGGGGCGTCTCACACTCACCACGCAGAACGTGGAGCTCGACGAGGCGCGTGCCGCGACGGTGCAAGGCGCACGGGCGGGCTCGTACGTGGAGCTCGCCGTGGGCGACGAGGGAGTGGGCATGGGCCGCGAGGTCCTCGATCGCCTCTTCGAGCCCTTCTTCACGACCAAGGAAGTCGGCAAGGGCACGGGCCTCGGCCTCGCGATGGTCTGGGGCACCGTGAGGCAGGCGGGCGGCGCGATCTCGGTCACGAGCGAGCCGGGGCACGGCACCACCTTCCGCATCCTCCTGCCTCGCGCAGGGGGGCCGGCGCAGGAGGTCCCCCCCGCGAGCGACGGTGCGGGGCGAGGCTCGGAGCGTGTGCTCGTGGTGGAGGACGACGCCCTCGTGCGCGCCCTCGTGGTGCGCACGCTGAGAGGCGCTGGCTATGACGTCTCGGTGGCCTCGGATGGTCAGGAGGCGCTCGAGCTGCTCGAGGCCATGGACCCCGCCGTGGACCTCGTGGTGAGCGACGTGGTCATGCCCCGACTGGGAGGACGAGAGCTCGCCGAGCAGATCCGGCTGCGCTCGTTGGCCGACCGGGTGCTCTTCGTCTCGGGCTACGCCGCGAGCCTCGTCGTCGCCCCCGCGGGCGAGCGTGGACGCTCCTTCCTCCAGAAGCCGTTCACGTCCGCGCTCCTCCTCGCCGCCGTGCGGAGCGCGCTCGACACGCCTGCGTGAGGGGCGGCGAAGCCGGTCAGGCCTTCTTCTTCTTCCGCACGAGCGCGCTCGCCTTCACGTCGGGCTTCTGGAGCACGGCCGGGCGACGGCGCGGACCGGCGAAGCGGTAGACGAGGTAGCCCACGGCGAGCACCTCGATCAGGCCGACGGCGATCCACTGCCACGTCACGACCGACAGCCTGACCGAAAATGGGGCGCACGCGAATCGCCGCCTCGGGGTGGCGCGCGGGATCGTCGGGCGGCCCGCGCCCTCGCCATGGCAGACCCGCGAAAAGGCTTCCCGTTCGAGAATTAGAGCTTCGGAAACACACAGGAAGGCTTCGCGACGAAGATTTTAGCCTTGCCATCGCGAAACCAAGGGTTCAGAAGGGCGCCACTCGATCTCTTCCAGGAGGCTCCCGTGGCGACCAAGGCACCCGCAGAAACCACCTCGACGGCACTTCGCTCCTTCCTGGAGATCCCCTACGACGAGCTCGAGCAGCTGAACCTCGAGGCCAAGGAGCAGCGCATCTCGCGCGCGAAGGTCGACAAGGTCCGCGAAGCGCGGATGAAGTACCTGACCGACGAGAAGCGGATCAAGGCCGTGACCGTGTGCTTCACCGACCTCGAGGGTCGGATGCACATGCTCGACTACGACAAGAAGTTCCTGCTCGGCAGCGCCGACAACCTCACGTTCGACGGCAGCTCCATCCGCGGCTTCTCGGCGCAGCAGGAGTCCGACCTCCGCCTCGGCATCGACTGGCCGGCGTTCTACTGGCTGCCGTCCGACGTGTTCGGGCCCGGCAAGGTGCTGGTGTTCGGCGAAGTGCTCGAGCGCGACGGCACGCCGTACGTGGGCGACCTGCGCGGCCGCCTCAAGGCCTACACCGAGAAGCTCTACGCCAAGGACCAGACGGTCTGCCACGTGGCGCACGAGATCGAGGGCTTCCTCTTCAAGGGCAAGGACGCCGAGCGCCACTACCACGAGACCGGCGCGTTCGAGTTCATCTCGACGGGTGGCTACTACCACTCGCTGCCGGGCGACGCGCTGCGCGCGTTCATCGATCACGCGGCCGAGTGCCAGCGCGCGATGGGCTTCGAGAACGAGAAGGACCACCCCGAGGTCGCGCCCTCGCAGTTCGAGATGAACTTCAAGTACGCCGACGCGGTGATCGGCGCCGACCAGGTCCAGCTCTACAAGCTCCTCGCACGTCAGGTCGCGAGCCAGATGGGCATGACGGCGTCGTTCCTGCCCAAGCCGGTCACGGGCGTGAACGGCAACGGCATGCACACGAACATGTCGCTCTCGAAGAAGGGTGTGAACCTCTTCCACGACAAGAAGGGCAAGGACGGCCTCAGCAAGTCGGGCTGGGACTTCATCGGGCGCATCCTCGCTGCGGCGCCGGACATCTGCCTCGCGCTCAACTCGAGCGTCAACGCCTACCGCCGCCTCGATCCGCACTACGAGGCGCCCAACCAGATCAAGGCCTCGGCGATCGATCGCGGCTCGATGGTCCGCATCCCGCTCGGCAACGAGAAGTCGGCCCGCATCGAGGTCCGCTCGGTGGGTCCCGACGCCAACCCGTACATGAGCGTCTACACGATCCTCCGCACCGGCCTCGAGGGCCCCAAGGAGTCGGAGGACGACAGCAAGAAGGCGCGCACGCGCTTCCTCCCGGACAACGTCTACGACGCCATCCGCCTGTTCAAGACGAGCGCCTTCGCGAAGGAGCTCTACGGCGAGACGGTCCACACGAAGTTCGCGGAGCTCAAGTCCGCCTCGGCCGATCGCTGCCCCAAGGCCCTCGGCAGCCGCGTCAAGACGAGCGAGATCCAGTTCCACCACGAGATCACGAACCAGTACCTCTGGTCGCAGTTCTGATGTTCTGCGCGCCCTGCGGCGCGCGCTCGGGGCTCAGGGGGACCGAGGATCTCGGTCTCTTGTATGTACAGCGGATGGGCGATCCTCGCGATCGTGAGGGTCCATCCGACAGTTCTGGGAGAGGGTCGCCGGTTCGGTCTGAGAGGCTTCGTCCTCGTGACTGAGATGTGGCGCCCTCGACCAGG
>JAIBCE010000040.1 GCA_019694315.1 Sandaracinaceae bacterium | reverse complement strand
ATCGGGGCGGAGATCGTCACGCTCCTCGCGATCGCGATGCTGGCGATCGTGCTGCACGGGCCGGGGGATCCGGAGGTGCGGGTGATGTCGCTTCCTCCGGTGACCACGCTGCCGCCGATCACGGCGCCGAACACGGCACCGATCACGGCGCCTCCGATCACGGCACCGATCACGGCGCCTCCGATCACGGCGCCTCCGATCACGGCACCGATCACGGCACCGACGAACCCCGACGTCACGATCGCCACGGTCGGCACCACGACGGAGATCGGGACGACGGAGCCGGCGCGAGAGCGTGAGCGAGGCACGACGCGCGCGGCGGGCTCGAGCCCTGGCACGGGCACGCTGAACGTGGCGGTGACGGGCGGCTGGGCGTCGATCTTCGTCGACGGCGAGGCCGCCGGGACGACGCCGCGGCGGCTCGAGCTGCCTGCGCGTCGACACGTGATCGAGCTGCGTCGCGACGGACGCCTCGTCGAGCGTCGCGCGGTCACGATCGAGCGCGGGCGCACCGAGCGTCTCGTCGTGCCGCTCGAGTGAGCGGTGCCCCGTCGCGCGCTTTGACGCGCGGCGCGTGCGGCGCGTGGGTATGCTCGACGCGTTGAGCGCGACCGCCACCTATGTTCTTCGAGAGGTCGTCGACGACGTCGGCGCGGTCGTGGTCGTGCGGGGCCCCGACGCAGGGCGGCGCTTCGTCCTCGCGGATCGTCCCTTGCGCGTCGGCAGCGGGCCCGAGGCGGAGATCCCGCTCCAGGATCGCGCGGTCTCTCGCGCGCACTGCGAGCTGTCGCTCGAGCTCGCGCGCGTGCGCGTGCGCGATCTCGGGAGCAAGAACGGCACGTGGGTCGGCGCCTGTCGCGTGATCGAGGTGGAGGTGGGCGCGGGCGCCGAGCTCGTCGTGGGCGCGAGCACGCTGCGGATCGAGGTCGAGCGACAGCGCCTGCGAAAGCCGGTCTACGAGGGGCTCGACCGTCTCGGCCCGCTCGTGGGTCGATCGCAGCCCATGCTGCGGCTCTTCGCGGCGATCGAGCGCCTCGCCTCGAGCCCGGAGCCCGTCCTCGTGCGCGGCGAGTCGGGCACGGGCAAGGAGCTGGTGGCGCGCGCGCTCCACGAGGGCGGCCCTCGCGCGAGCGCGCCCTTCGTGATCGTCGACGGCGGCGCGCTCTCGCGCTCTCTCGCGGAGAGCGAGCTCTTCGGCCATGCGCGCGGCGCCTTCACCGGGGCGCTCGTCGCTCGCGCCGGTGCGCTCGAGCGCGCCCACGGAGGCACGCTCTTCATCGACGAGATCGGAGAGCTGCCGATCGATCTCCAGCCGCGCCTGCTCCGCTTCCTCGAGGAGGGGACCGTGCAGCGCCTCGGCGAGACCGCGCGCAAGCGTGTCGATGCGCGCGTGGTGTGCGCGACGCATCGCCCGCTCGAGGCGATGATCAACGAGGGCTCGTTCCGCGAGGACCTCTATCACCGCCTCGCCGTCGTCGAGCTGCGCGTGCCGCCCCTTCGAGATCGCCTCGAGGACGTGCCGCTCATCGCGCACGCGGCGCTCGCGGAGCGCGCGGGCGAGGACCCACAGCTCGCCGCGATGCTCGCTCGGGCGCTCGCGGAGCGCGCGACGCATCGCTGGCCGGGCAACGTGCGCGAGCTGAAGAACCTCGTGCGTCGGCTCGTGGCGCTCGGTGAGGCCGATGGCGTGGTCGCGCCGAGCGATCTGCCCACGAGCGACGAGGCCGAGACGGTGGAGGCACCCGACGTGACGGTGCCCATGGCGGAGGCCAAGCAGCGCTGGATCGAGCTCTTCGAGCGCCGCTATCTCTCGCGGCTCTTCGAGGAGTCGGGCGGCAACGTGTCGGAGGCCTCGCGCCGCGCCGACGTCGATCGAGGCCACCTCGGCCGCCTCCTCGCCAAGCACGGCCTCAAGCGTCGCTGATCTGCTACTTCCGAGAATCTTCGCGTGGCGCGAAGATTCGGAAGTTTGGGCTGCGGGCTTCGCCCGCGCTGATCGACTACTTCCGAGAATCTTCGCGCGGCGCGAAGATTCGGGAGATGGAGAAGGAACCTCCGACTTCGAATCGGGCCGCGGGGGAGGGGGTCCGATGCTCAGACATACTCGGCCTTCGGCCTGCGTAACTCGCCCTGGACCCCCCACCCCCGCGTCCCTTCGGCTCTCGAGTCGATTGTTTCTCGGTCCCTGAGCACGCGTCGGCGCGCGGAGGATGGCTCGGTCACATGCGCGGGCTCGCCGGCGCCAGGGCCGTGGGCCGGCGCGACGGGCGACGAGGTGTCTGCGCTACCCTCGGCTCGTGCGATCACGCGCTCTGCTCGTCTCCGTCCTCGCGCTCGCCGCGTGTGGACCGGCCCGTGAGCGCGTCGACGCGGGTGACTCGATCGATGCGCCTTCGTCGCCTGCGATCGACGTGTACGTGCCGCCAGGGGTCGACGCGGCCCTCCACGATCCGGACGCGCTCGCGCCGCCCGGCCTCGACGCGGCCGTCTCGCCGGGCACCGACGCGCACGTCGATCCCGGGCCCGACGCGGCGAGCATGCCGACCGCGCTCTGTCGCATCGGCTGCGCCACCGCAGCGGACTGTGTGACCGCCGGCCTCGCGCTCTACGATGCGAGCCACTACCGCTGTGACGCGGGCGTGTGCACGTGGACCGGCTGCACGAACGACGACGAGTGTCGCGCCGCGTTCGCACGCAGCGACTACGCGTGCCGCGACGTGGGCGGTCTTGGCCAGTGCGTCGACACGTGCGCGACGAGCGCCGACTGCGGCAGCGGGACCGCCGCGTTCGACGCGGACAACTACGACTGCGTCGGAGGCGTGTGCGAGTACGCCGGCTGCCGCGACGACGCCGAGTGCGCCGCGACCTTCTCGAGCACCGCGTACGTCTGCCGCCACGTCACGCCGCCAGACGTCGGTGTTCCGATCCCCACGGGCGATCGGAACTGCGTGCACGGCTGTTCCTCCGCGATGGACTGCACGACCGCGAGCGCGGCCTTCGACGCGGACAACTATGTCTGCAACGGCGAGGGCGCGTGCGAGTACGTGGGCTGCCTGAGCGATGCGGAGTGTCGCGCCTCGTTCACGGCGGACCGCTACGTCTGCCGTTGACTCACGCGGTCGAGCTGGACCTCGGCGACCTGCCCGAACGGAGGGTCGCGTCAAAGTGCCCGCAGGAGCCCTGTGTTTTCGGGGGGTTGCAAGGCGTGGAGTGACCCCGGCGCGTCAGGGCTGGTTGGGGTTGGGCGTCGGGCACGTCACCGTCACCGCGCGCACCCACACGCAGCCGCCGGTGGCGCGCACGCTCACCTCGCAGCGCTCGAGCGTGGGCACGGGCGCGGCGGGCTGCGGCCCGTTCACGAAGCCCGGGAGCGTCGTGGACGAGCTCGCGTACGACATGGGCTCGAGCACCTCGCCGCACACCGTGACGAGCAGCGAGCCAGTGCCGGGCTCGCCGCTCTGCGCGCCCTGCACGCTGAAGCTCGCCGCGCGCTCGAGCACGCCCGCGAGCTCGTCGCCGTCGCCGAGCAGCGTCACGTTCTCCGAGCAGCCGCCGGCTCCCCCGCACGAGGCGCCGCCCTCGTCGCTCGGCAGCGAGGTGCCGTCGCGGTGCCGGATCGTCGCGAAGTCGGGGGCACCGCCGCGCAGGAGGTAGGTGCTCTCGTGATCGTAGGTGCGCCCGCAGCGCAGCGCCGGCACGCCCGGCAGCACCGTGGTCGTGGGCGGCGCGGCCGCATCGGGCTCGTCGCTCGAGGGGATCGCGGCGTCGGGTCGCGGGCTCGTCGCGTCGGGGCCGCCCAGGCCGATCCCCGCATCGCTCGTGACGAAGGCCGCGTCGCTGCGGCTCGTGTGCGTCATCGAGCGGCCCTCGGCGCAGCCCGTGGCGAGGAGCGCGAGGACGGGGAGGGTGGCGAGCGTGGCGAGCGTGGCGAGCGTGGCGTGCGTGCGCGTCATGGACAGACCTCGTGCGCTCGCTTTGCAGGAGCCGGGCCGCCGAGACGCGCCTTGCTCGCGACGGCTCTGATTCGGGGCCGGTCACGAGACGCGTCGCGCGATCGAGCGTAGAGCGAAGGTTGCGCGAGGACGCGCCCTCATGCGGACGCTGACGACCACGCCGACCGAGGCTGGTGAGCGCGCTCGACACTGTGGAGTCGAGTCACCAGGGGCCCTGGTGAGCGCGCTCCACAGGCTCTCCGCGCTCGATCTCTCAAGCCCCCGAGAAACCCGACGAATGCGCGCTGGCCTGCCCGTTGCGATGGCGCCTCCTCGGAGGTCGTCCATGCGGTCCCGCTCTCTCGCCATCCTCTCCGCTCTCGTCGTGCTCGCGCTCTCCGCGGGCTGCCAACCCGCGGGCCTCGCGGCTCGCGATCAGGAAGGAGCGAGCCGCGAGCGCTCGGTCCGCGCGCCCACGCTCGGCGTGGATATCTCGGTGTGGTCGGGTCGCGTGACCGACGCCGAGATGGAGTGCTTCTGGGATCACGGCGTGCGTCACGTCGTCGTGGGCACGCAGGAGCCAGGCATCGCCACGCAGCAGATGGAGATGGCCATCAACCACGGCATGAGCGTCGACGCCTACGTGTACCTCGTGTGGAGCCGGGACGTGCGCGCGCAGGTCCGCGACGCGATCGCCTTCGCGAGCCGCTATCCGGTCGGCATCCTCTGGCTCGACATGGAGGACGATCCGGGCTCGCTCGGTGCGGGCGCGCTCGAGGATCGCGTCGCGCAGGCGGCGGAGGCGTGCGGCGACTACCCGTGCGGCGTGTACACGGGGGGCTGGTGGTGGAACGAGCACATGGGCCGCTCCGAGGTCGTGACGGACCTGCCGCTCTGGTACGCGTACTACGATCACGATCCGAGCCTCGCGACCTATCCCTCGCAGCGCGTGGGCGCGTGGGGCACCCCGTGGGCCAAGCAATTCGATGGCGATCTGCGCCTCTGCGGCATCGACGTCGACCTCGACACGATCCCCGTCATGGTGCCCGCGAGCCGGCCGCACGTGGGCCTGCCCGCGGCCGCGCCTGGCGTGCCGGCCGCACCGACGAACCTCTCGCCGACGGGCTACGAGCGCGTGGCGAGCTGGCTCGACGTGCGCGTGATGAGCGACTCGGTGCCGGGCGCCACGAGCTACGAGCTCGCGGTCGAGGCGTGGAACGGCACGCGCTACGCGACCTACTACACGTACACGAGCACCACGAGCGCACGCTCGTTCTCGCCGAGCATCTCCGACACGACGTATCGCTTCCGGGTGCGCGCCACCAACGCCGCGGGCACCGGCGCGTGGTCGTCGTGGTCGTACTTCCAGCGCGGCGCGGTGAGCGGTCGTCCGCCCGAGCCCGGCGCGTCGCCGAGCGATCCTGCGCCGAGCGATCCTGCGCCGAGCGATCCTGCCCCGAGCGATCCTGCCCCGAGCGATCCTGCGCCGAGCGATCCTGCGCCGAGCGATCCTGCCCCGAGCGATCCTGCCCCGAGCGATCCTGCGGGCCTCGGTGCGCCTTCGCCCGCCGATGGTGCGCGCGTGACCGGCGCCTCGATCACGATGACGCGCGGCGCGCTCTCGGGCTCGCACACCTACGCGTTCGAGATCCAGTACGGCGCCGCCACCGGCTGGGCCCACTACTACGACTACGCGGGCAGCGCCTCGAGCCGCACGTTCTGGCCTGCGTACGCGAGCACCGCGTACCGGTGGCGCGTCGCGGTCGATGGCGGCGCTCCCTCGGCGTGGGCCACGGTGCTCTTCGGCGCGGGCGCCGTCGCGCCGGGGACGAGCGATCCTGCCCCGAGCGATCCTGTGCCGAGCGATCCTGCGCCGAGCGATCCTGCGCCGAGCGATCCTGCGCCCGCGGGCGCGCCCACGAACCTCTCGCCGAGCGGCGGCACGGTGACCACGGACGCCGTCACACTGCGCTGCGATCCCGTCGCGAGCGCCACGAGCTACGAGCTGGCCATCGAGGTCGCGAGCGGAGCGAGCTTCGTGCCCTACTACACGTACACCTCGAGCACGCCGAGCAAGACGTTCTATCCCGCCACGCACGCCACGACCTATCGCTTCCGCGTTCGCGCGCGGACGTCGGCGGGCTGGAGCCCGTGGTCGACGAGCGCGACCTTCGGCTATCGCTGAGAGCACGGCCAGACCTCGGGAAGAAACGAAGAGCGTGAGTCAATCCAAGTGACTCACGCTCTGAGAGACCGCGTCCGGCTTCGTCGCGCCGTCGCCCCCCACCCACCACGCCAGCAGCATGAGCAGTGGCTGGAGCGGCAGGCGCGCCCAGGCGATCCACGGCGCGATCGGCTCCCCCGTCGGGGAGATTCCCGCGACGGCCATGTAGAGGTTGGCCGGGAAGACGGCGACGTAGAGCGCGACGAGCCCGTAGCCCGCGAGCACGCGCGTCTGCTTCGGGATCAGCGCGAGCCCGAGCGCGATCTCGAACACGCCCGACAGATAGACCATCGCGAGGTGGAACGGGATGAACGGCGGCATGATCGCGACGAACGGAGCGGGGTTCGCGAAGTGCGCGATGCCGACCGCGACCATCGCCACGGTCAGGAGCCAGCGTGCGCCCGTCCGCACGAGCGGCTTCACCGCGTGCCGTCCTCGCGCTGTCGGATCGAGGCGAGGCGGTCGTAGTGACGGTAGCCGAGCTTGTCGAGCGCGGCGCTCGGCGCGAGGCCGATGTCGACGAGGGTCTTGATGCCGTAGGTGCCCGCGAGCACGGGCGGGCTGTACGCGCGCACCGTCTCGGCGGTGCGGAAGCGCTCGAGCGGGAAGAGCATCTGGTGGCTGTGGAGGTGCACGAAGTGCGCGGCCGAGAGGCGCGACCAGCCCGGCGTCGTGGGCGCGGTGATCACGTGCGGCGTCGCGAGGAAGGTGCCGCCGGTGAGGATCTCGAGCTGCTGGCCCACCTGCGACACGATGCAGCCCGCGGGCGCGGTGCCTCGCACGCGCTGACCCTCGGGGTGCTCCTTCGTGGGTCGCGTGCGGAGATAGAGGCCGCTGCCGTCGTCGGGCGCCTTGGCCACCGCCCCGCTCGGATCATGGAAGCGACCGCCAGGCAGGAGCGTGAGCAGGTTGAAGTCCGTGTGCTCCTCGCCCCAGAGGATGTCTTGTCGCGTCTGCGCCTCGTTCAGCGGGAGGTAGCGCAGCATGCGGAAGATGTGCGGACCGCCGACGCAGCGCGCCGTGAAGGCGTCTTCGGGGAGCTCGAGCGCGCGGGCCGCGCCCTTGAGGAGCGCGAGGCCGGCGACGTGCAGCTCGTGGCCGGCCTTGGTGTAGAGCGAGGGGAACGCGTCGTCGCCGCTCGGCCAGACATTGTCGGCGCAGACCTCGGGGTACTGCGCGACGAGCTCGGGATCGAGGTGCTCGGGCGCCGCGAACCAGCACTCCTTGAAGTCGGGCTGTCCGCCTGCGACCACGGCCTTCTCGGTGTTCGGGGGCGTCCAGCCGCGCTGGTACCAGAGGTCGCCGCGGTTGTAGGTCTGCTTGTCCGCGAGCGGGCGATCACAGAACGCCTGGAAGCGGTCGTAGAGCGCGGCCACGTCCGACACGAGGTGGTTCTTCACGTAGACGAGGCCGTAGTGGCCGTAGCCGACGCGGATCGCCTCGAGCGCCTCACGCTGCTCGCTGCTCGTGCCGTGGAGGTGGAGGAGATCGACGGTGGGGATCGCGGGCTCGGTCATCGCGGCGCGAGCGTGCCACAGCGCGCGTTCCCGCCTCCAGCGGAGCCTCGCCGACCGCGCTGACGAAGTCCGCTACGGGTGCAGGACGCAGCCGCCGAGCACCTCGCCGTTCCACTTGGCGATCATCGCCTCGCGAAACGACGCGAGGGGATACGTGTGCGAGACGCGCGGCGCGAGCCTGCCCTCGCTCGCCCACGCGAGGATCTGCCGCATGCGCGGCGGACGGCTCGAGGGATCCATCACGCTCGAGATCGCGGTGGGGCAGCCGAGCACGTCGAGGCTCTTCATCATCACGAGGTTCGTGGGGAGCACGTTGGCGCGCGGCGCGCCGCGCTCGCCTTTGCCCTTGGCCACGTCGGGGGTGGAGGCCCAGCCCACGATCAAGAAGCGCGCGCCGAAGCGCACGCAGCGCAGGCTCTCGAGCGAGATGTCGCCGCCCACGCCGTCGTACACCACGTCCACGCCGCGTCCGCCGGTGAGCGCCTTGACCTCGTCGCGGAACGGCAGGAGCGCCGCGTGCCCTTGCGCGTCGGGCGCGCCGTAGCGCAGCACGATCACGTCGTCGGCGCCCTCGCGCTTCACCTCGGCGAGCTTGGCCTCGGAGCGTCCGGTCGCGATCACGCGCGCGCCGAGGAGCTTCGCGATCTGCACGGCCGCGAGGCCCGTGGCGCCCGAGGCGCCGTGGATCAGCACGGTCTCGCCGGCCTGCACGCGGCCGCGCGTGACGAGGCAGTGGTAGGCGGTCTCGTAGCTCCCGAGGAGCGCGGCGGCCTGATCGTGCGAGAGCGTGGGGGGCATCGGCACCACGGCGGAAGAGGGCGCCACCACGTACGTCGCGAAGCCGCCCCAGCGCTGGTAGGCGCCGAGCGAGCGCGGTCCCGCGAGGAAGCCATCGACGATCACGTCGTCACCCACGGCGAGGTCGCGCACGTCGGGGCCGACCCACGCGATGGTCCCGGCGCACTCGATGCCGGGCGTGTAGGGGGGCTTGGCCATGTGCTGGTACTGGCCGCTCGTCATGAGCAGATCGACCCAGCCCACCGCGGCGCTCTTCACGCGCACGATCACGTCACCGCGCGCGAGCGTGCTCGGATCGGGCGCGTCCATGGGCTCGAGCGTCGCGGCCGCGACGCCTTCGAGCGGCGACTCGGCGAACGCGGGGACGACGACGCGGTGACCAGCGGGGAGGGCGGACATCGCCGAGATAGTGGCACGCGGCTCGGGAGGGTGACGCGAGCGCGAAGGGTCGAGCCGGCGTGTCGACCGGCGCGTGGTCGTGCGAGACTCTGCCCATGCGTTCTCGGGGCGGCCGTCAAAGCAACCTCGGAGGCTCGTCGGGCCGAGGACGGCCGAGGAGCGTGGGCTCGCTCATGCGGAGGACTGGCGTCGTCGTCGTCGCGCTCGGAGCCCTGGGCTGCTCGACCACGTTGGGCGCTCCGCGCCGCGACGCAGGCCCGATGGACGCGGTGACCTCGCTGGACACACGCGCGGCGGCGGACGCCCACGCGGTTCCCGTCGATGCGACACACGACGTGGCGAGCGCGCTCGAGCCCGACGCACCGCTCCCTCCGTGCGAGCCGCTCGGAGGGGAGGCGAGCCTTCGCGTCGAGCCCGTGCTGCCCTGGGTCGGCGGCTCGATGCGAGTGCTCGCGACCGCGGCGCCGGACTACACGAACGTCGGCGTCCGGGTCGTCGCAGGCACGCCGCAGCCGGAGGCGCGCTGGATCGGTGTCTCCGGCACGCCGCACGTGTGGTCCTGGTCGATGGGCCCGCTCGCGGCCGGCACGAGCTGCCTCGAGCTCTACGCCGACCCCGCGATGACTCCCTACGCGCGCACGCTCGTCACGGTGTCGTCGGAGCCTCCGATGGGGGGCGCTGCGTTCAAGGTGACGCAGAACCACCAGTGGACGTGCGAGGAGGAGTACGAATGGGCGATCAACGTGGACGTGCGCGTCGAGGACGAGGCGGGCGCACCACTGCCGGGCGCGCACGTGGCGCTCGAGCACGAGCCCTGTGATCTCCGCGGCGCCGCCGAGCCTCCCGCCGAGCTCGTCACGGGCGAGGACGGCACGGTGCGGTGGGAGAACTACTACCCGCGCTGCTTCTTTCACCTGCGCGTCACCGACGGGCCGAGCGACACGGCCATCGAGATCTACACGGGGATCTGGGAGACCCAGCGCGACGCGTCGGGCGCGGACTGCAACTACTGCAATGAATTCGCCCAGAACGTGTGGGGCCACTGGAGCTACTCGGTGACCTTCCGTCGCACGACCGGCGCCACCGAGATCTGCGACGTCCCGACCGACCACGCCGGCCAGTCGCGCTGTGCGCCCCTCATGCACTGGGAGGAACCGCGCGGACCCTGCACGGCCCTGTGAATGCACCCCCTCTGACGGCGCAGGGCGCGGTGCAGGTCGCGCTGGTGACAGGGAGCGTCGTGCCGACGCTGGTGCGGCTCGTCGTCGAGAGCCCACCCGCCTCTACGCGCTCTGTCCTCGACCTGGCGCGCGTCCGGCGATCCGCGCCTCGAGACCGATGCCCGCGCCGCCGGTTGCGGTCTTGAGCGCGTCGTACTCTGCGCGCGCGCTCGCGTCGGGCGCGTGGCGGTTCATGGCGCGCAGCATGAGGTTCTTGGGCGTGTGCTCCGTGGGCACGAGCTCGAGGGCCCAGCACTCGTAGCCGGCCGAGCGCAGGAGCAGCTGCCGCATCGTGTCGGTGACGAGGCTCGCGACCTCGCGTCGGAGGTGCGGCGTGCGTCGGATCGGCGCGAACGCATCGGGCGAGGCCTCGCGCTGGTCGGTCGAGAGCTCGCTCCACGCGCGCGCCAGCTCGGCCTGGCAGCACGGCGCGAGCGCGAGCAGCGTGGCGTCGAGCGCGGTGCCGAGCACGATGGCGTCGTCCGTCGCGGTGTCGCAGGCATGGAGGGCCACGAGCACGTCGATCGCAGGCTCCGACGGCAGCGAGAAGGCCCGCGCGAAGGCCTCCCGCACGTCGAGCGCATCGAGGCGAGAGGCGTGGTGCTTCACCGCGTGGGTCATCGCGGCCGCGCGCGTGCGCCGCTCGCTCTCGGCGATCACGTCTGCGTTGCGATCCACGCCGAGCACCTGCACCGGCACCCCGTGCTGCGCGGGGATCGCGTGCGCGAGCAAGAGCGTGAGGTAGCTGCGGCCGCACGCGGCGTCGACGATGCGGAGCGGCGCGCCGCCGCGATCGATCGCGACGAGCTCGCGGATCGAGGGCCCGAGCATCGCGACCATGTGGTTGATCTGAAAGAACTTGCGTCGCTCCGCGGGCGGCATCGAGCCGTCGCGGTGGAGGATGCCGAGCGCGCGCAGGAGCTCGGGGGCCTCGCCAGGCAGCACCGCGAGCGTCTTGTCGCGCACGAGCTCGGCGGTGCGCTCCGTCGTCCAGTACGCGCGCGCTCGCTCGGAGAAGTGCTCGGCCCACTCGTCTCGCATGGTCGCCGAGCGTGACACGGACCATGCTCGCCCGCGTCATGCGCGCTCCGCCTCGCCTCCTCGTGCTGTCGATCCCCGCGCTCGTGCTCGTGGGCTGCGACGATCCGGCCTCGAGCGACGATGCGGGTCGCGATCACGACGCGAGCCTCGTCGACGGTTCGGCGACGACGGGCGACGCCGCCGTGTCGATCGACGCCGTCGTGTCGAATGACGCCGTCGTGTCGAGTGACGCTGTCGTGTCGAGTGACGCTGTCGTGTCGAATGACGCCTTCTCGTCGGCCGATGCCTTCGTGTCCGTCGAGGCGTCGTCACCGGACGCGTTCGCAGGTCCTGACGCGCTCGCAGGTCCGGACGCGTTCGTCTCGCCCGATGCGGGCACGCCGCCGCGCGCCGATCTCCACGTGCACATCGAGGTCGACAACACGTGCCGCATGACGGTCACGCCGCTCGAGGTCTCGGTGCCAGCCGATCAGACGCTCTACATCGACTGGCACAACCACAGTCGCGACTATCCCGTGGACGTGTGGATGAGCTACGGCGGCGGCTACACGGATCTCGCGACGGGCGCGACGTGGGACGAGCCGATCGGTCACTGCGGCACGCCGTTCGTGGGAGACGAGTACGCCGACATCAGCACCGCGTGCTCGAGCTACCGCTTCCTCATCCACTGTCACTGACGCGAGCGGCGAGCGGGCACGGCACGCCTGCGATGCAGTATCGTCCGTCCGATCATGGCGCGTTGGACTCACCTGGTGTCGGCGGGGGCGATGCTTCTGGCCTCTGCGTGCTCCCGCCCTGCCACGCAGCTCGTCGTGATCGTGGACTCGGACCTCGTGGACGCCGTGCGCTTCCGGGCCCAGGCGCGTCGTCTCGATCTCACTGCGCCGCCCGACGAGCACGCGTGGGACGCGGGCGTGGGCGTGCCGTTCTCCTTCGGTGTGGCGCCGCAGGGACGCGACGCCCACGCGCGTGTGGAGCTCGACGTCGAGGCCCTCGACGCGTCGGGTCGGGTGCTCGTGCGCAGGCGGGTCCGGACGGGCTTCCTCGACCATCTCAGCCTGGCACTTCCGGTCTTCCTCGCGGATGCGTGTCGCGACCGTGCCGCGGCGTGCGAGCTCGACGACCTCACCTGCGTCGACGGTGAGTGCGTCTCGCCCGACGTGGCTCCGACCGATCTGAGGGCCTACGAGCCCGGCGCGGAGCTGCGCGACGCAGGTGGCATCGACGCGGCGACGGGGCTCTTCGACGCGGGGCCTCACGACGCGGGGCCTCACGACGCGGGCCCGCGACCGACTCCGGACGCGGCGGTGAGGATCCCGAGCAGCGTCGCGCCTGCGTGGGTGTCGAGCTTCGGCGCAGACGCGAGCATCGGCGCGATCGGCTTCGGTCCCGAGGGAGACGTGTACGTGGCGGGTCGGACCACGTTGGCCGCGACGTTCTTCGGTGTGGCCGTGCAGCCAGGCCTCGTCGTGGCGCGGCTCCACCCCGACGGGACGCTCGTGTGGGCGCGCTCGTGGCGTGGAGGCAGCGCGTCGGACTACGTGGCCGCCTACGCGGTCGAGGTCGGCGAGGTCGCTGCGGGCGCGGCGGATGCGGGCGCGCCGCTCCTGTATGTCGTCGGGCTCGCCGATCAGAGCACGGGCCTCGTCGAGGCGAGCGGTGGCGGGCTCGCGTGGTCCGACGACGGCGTGGTCGGAAGCGACGTGTTCCTCGCGGCGGTCGACGTCGACACGGGCGACGTGCGCGACGTGATCGTCATCGACGGGATGGGGGACGAGTCGGTGTCGACCGCGTATTCGACGGGCTCGATCGTCCACATCGGTGAGGACGTCTTCGTCGAGGTCGCCTCCTCGAGCGGTAGCCCACCGTTCGTCGCGACCTCCGTCCGCACGGGCATGACGTTCCCGATCGCCAACCCCATCGTGGGCTCGCCACGGCTCGCGATCCTCCTCCACGCGCGATGCGGGACGTCGTTCACCAGCGTCGATGGGCATGGCACGGGGCGCTACGAGAGCGGAGGGATCGCGCTCGCGGACACGCGGCTCGTGGCGGGGCTGGGATCGAGCTTCGCGTCGGGTCGGACGACGACGATCCAGGGCGTGACGAGCCCCGACGTGGAGTCGGCGATGGGCCATTTCTCGCTCCACGCCGTGGTGGGATTGTCCGCGACGCTCGAGGCCGACTGGGTCGCGCGGGTCTCGCTCGCGGTCTCGCCGAGCGGCGGTGGTTGGCCGCTCCGCACGGACGTCGCGGCGGCGAGCGGCGTCGTGTGGGCGGTGTCCGGGGAGGGATCGAGCACCGCGGGCCAGGAGTGCACCTCGTACGCCCTCGAGGACAGCGCGACGCCTACCTCGGGGACCACTGGCCTGACGATCCTCACCCAGTACGACGAGACGGGCGCACCCTCACTGGCGCCGATCCTGCTCGACCGGGAGCGGATCTACGCGCTCTCGATCGCGACCGATCTCGCCGGCAACGTCTACGAAGCGGGGAGGATCGGGGGCATGGTCTCCCTCGGGAGCGGCCAGGCTCCCGTGATGCTGCCCATCGGAGGCGCGCCCTTCGTCGCGAGCCACGCGCGCGATGGGACCTTCCGCTGGGCGCACTCGTGGAGCTCGCAGTACAGCGGTGTGGACGCGATCGCCGTGGCGCCGAGCGGCGACGTGTGGATCGCGGGCGACGCGTACGCCGGCTTCACGCTCGCTCCGAGCGCGCTGCGCGCCACCACGGGAGGCTTCCTCGTGCGAATGAGCGAGCCCTGAGCCTCGCCTCCCGATCGCGAGCATCGTCCAGCATCGATCGTCGTTCGACGCCTGTCGCTCGACGCGACTCACGGGCCGCCGTCGACGTACCGCGAGTAGGAATTCTGGAGCTCGTCCTGGAGCACCGTCGCCATGCCGGGCGTGTCGAGCACGAGCGTCGCGTCGAGGGTGCGTGCGCGGTAGCTCCACCCCACGGGCAGAGAGAGGCGCGTGCCGAGACCCGGCAGGTCCCCCGAGCTGAGCGCCGGGTCCACGATCTGCGCGTAGGCCTGCATCACGTAGATCGAGCCGTCGGGGGCGAGCAGCTCGTAGACCTCGCGGCCTGCGTCGATCTCGAAGTGGGCGTTGCGGAGGATCGTGCGCTCCGTGTACGGCGCGGACGTGGTGGTGCCTGCGGGGAGCTCGATCGAGGCGAGCTGCTGGAAGAGCAGGGCGCCGAAGTACATGGGCGAGCGATCCGGCAGCTCGGCGGTGGTGCGATCGGGGAGCCAGTGGCGTGGGCCGTTGCGGATCACCAGCGCGGCGCCGGTGGAGGCGCGCACGGCGGTCGCGTCGATGGCCTCCCACTCGGCCATCGGGCAGTCGCTCAGGCCCTGGGTACCCCAGACCTCGACGCGGACCACGCTCGTGCTCGGGTAGGCGAGGAGCAGCTCGCAGTAGCGCGCGTCGGGGCCGAGGGGCGTGCGACGGACGTCGTCGGGCAGCGAGGCATCGGTGCTGGGTGGGGCGTCGTCTGCGCGCGAGGCGTCGTCGGAGCTCGCTGCATCGATGCCGGTGCTGGCGTCCGGCGGTGCATCGCGGCCGCCGCACGACGCGATGGCGAGACAGGAGAGCGCGACGAAGGCGGTGCGGGTCGTCATTCGGGCGCGAGTATGACGGCGGTCGATGCAGGCGTCTCGCTCACGAGACCTGGCGGAATTGCGCCGCCAGGGCTCCGCCAGTCCGCCAGCGGAGACGCGAATTCCCTTGGCTTCTTGCGGCCAGAGGCCGGAGCGGAGCGTGCAGGTGGGAGGCCGCGCGCTCGCGAGGGGCGCGGGAGGCTCGACGGTCATGGCGAAGGTTCGATGGTGGGCGCCTGGGATCCGGGCGTACGAGGTGGTGCAGAAGTGTGTGGGTGACGAGATGCTGCTGCGTCCGGATGCGGACTGCGTGATTCGAGTGGCGCTCGCCCTCGCCGCGGCCTCGCGGAAGTTCTCGAGGATTCGCATCCTGGCGTTCTGCTTCGTGTCGAACCACTTCCACCTCGTGCTCGGTGTGGACACGGACGAGGACGCGCTCGACATCTCGGATTTCATGAAGGAGCTCGACCAGGATCTGGCGGTGCGGGTGAACGAGCTCCGTGGTCGCGACGGGCACTTCGTGAAGGGGCGACCGAAGATCACGCCGATCCTCGACGAGGCGCACCTGGCGGAGCGGATGACGTACACGCACACGCAGGCCGTGCATCACGGGCTGGTGGAGCGAGCGGAGGAGTGGCCGGGGCTGTCGAGCTTTCGTGCGGTGTGCGAGGGCAAGACCACGGTGGAAGTCGCCCACCTCGACGAGGCGGGGTGGCGCGAGGGGGGCGGCGGCAAGACGACGATCCGGGACCACACGATGAGGGTGTCGATTCCGGTTGCGATGCCGGCGTCGTGGGAGCGGCTGAGCGAGCGGGAGGCGGGCGAGGCGCGACGGGCGCACGAGCGGAGCGTGCGCGATTGCGAGGCCGCGATGGCGGCGGAGCGACGCGCGAGCGGGCAGTGGCGTCGGCTGCCGAAGCCGAGCGGGTACGCGAGGATCGACCCGTTCTCGCGACCGCCGGACCGGAGCGCGCGGAGCCCGAAGCCGTGGGCGCATGGGGATGGGAGCGCGGTGAAGGCGTACCGCGAGGCGTACACCGTGATGCTGGCGGCGTATCGCGTGGCGTCGGCGAGGTTCCGAGCGACGGGCGTCCTTTGCGCGTTCCCAGCCGGGACGCGTCCACCGTGGATCGAGAGGGCGGCGGTGATGACGTAGCCGACGTTTTCGATCCCGAGAGCGAGCCTGTCGCGGAGCGCGACGGGAGAGGTGTGCCCGCCGACCCAGGAGTCGAGCGGGCTGGACGTGTTGGCGCGGCTGGGGAGGCGATGGAGCGCCGGCGGGCCTGGTGGAGGGGGCCGTGGCGGTGTGCGACGAACCACTTGTCCGCGAACGCGGACCACGCACACTGGGTCCTGCACCGTGCCTTCCTGACACGGTCTGACCCCCGTCATCGGCGGCGGAGGAGGAGCAGGGCGAGGCCGATCAATGCGAGCGGCGCGAGCGAGCTCGTACGCCCCACCGCCGCACTGCAGCTCGACTGGATCCGATGCCGCGTCGCCCCCGTGTGCACCGTCTCCCCATGCGACCAGTCGAAGCCCGGATCATCGATGTCCGGCGACCCCGTCGGTAGGATCGGCGTATCGCACGCAGGCTCGACGCCATCGCAGTCCGAGTCGACCCCGTCCTCACAGATCTCCTGCGCCCCCGGGTGCACCGCCGCATCCGCGTCATCGCAGTCCACGCCCGCTGGCGAGCCGTCCAGGTCCTCGTCCACCACCACAGGGTCCGGCGCCGCAGCGGCGCACTCGGTCACTCGATAGCTCAGCCACATCTCCGGCCCGAACCAAGCCCGCGTCTCGTCCACCATGCGCCACGTGGTCCGATAGATGCCCGGCTCGCTCGGCGCGTGCCCGTTCATCCGGAACACCGTCCGCCGACACGTCGGCGCATCGCTGCAGTCCCCGCCCGCCGGGCTCCACGACGCCGGGTGCACGTCCACGTTGCTCGCGTCGTTGAGCGAGATGCGCCCCACGCCCACCAGCGGATCGGGCGTGTCCGTCGGCACGCCCAAGCGCACCGCGTGTCCCCACGCCCCCGGCGTCGTGTCGTTCCAGTCCACCCACGACGCGCTGCCCGTGGCCTCCACCTCGAACCAGAACGTCACCGGCGCGCCCGCACACGCCGTGAACTGCGCCGCTCCCGTGCCGTCCGCCGCTGCGTCCGAGCCCTGCGCCACGATGCGCGCGTCGAGCGGCGGCGTCGCCGGCGGCGGCGGCGTCGGCGACGGATCCGTCGTGCCCCCCGTGAAGAACGCCGTCTCCTCGCGCGACGCCGGCAGCGTGATCTCCACGTGGATGTGATCGATGTGCGGGATCGGCCCCGTGTACGGCCGCACCCGGCTGCTCGTCCGCGACCCGCTCCACTGCGTTCGATCCCACACGAGGTACTGCACGCCGATCTCGGTCGAGTGCGCGATCAGCCAGTTCGCGATCGGATCGCCCACGTCGTTGTCCGCACCCCCGCTGACCGTCGGGATCATGATGTCGAGCGCCCGCCCCGAGCCGTGCACGCTCATCTTCGCGGTGTTCGCCGTGTTGGGCCGACACGAGTAGCCGCCGATCGACGAGATGCCGTCGAAGTGCCCGCGCAAGTAGCTCGACAGCGCCCGCCCACCCGCCGTGATCCCCCCCGAGCAGTGCGCGCCGCCGTCCCAAGCCGGCACGTCGTCGTAGTGCACGATCGCCGCGCCCGCCGCCAGCGCGTCCGCGCTCGGCGCGTCGTCGCCCGGCCGCGCGACGCCGCTCGTGATGAGGCCGCACGCCGGATCGTCGGGGCCGTCACACTCGTCCGGCGCCTGCGCGAGGCAGCCAGGCAGGGCGAGGGCGAGCGGCAGGGCGACGTGGGCGATGCGACGCATGCCCCTCGTTCTGCAAGCCGCGCACACAGGCCAGGCCGGGTCCACCGCGGCGGCGAGGCGGCGCGGCCGAGGCACCCGTGATCCCGAATTCCCCACGAACGAGCCGTCTCGAGACGCGCCCGCCCGCGCCACCGAGCCCAGCTCCGGCCAGCCCGCCTCGAGCACCGTCCAGGTCCTGGACGGTGTCCTTCCTCCGCTTCGTCCTTCGCCTCGGCCCTCACACGCGAGCGCGTGGCAGGCCCTGGCGGGCCGAGAGCGGCTTCACCGCGGCGAGACCTCGCTCGCGATCACCAGCGGGTACCGGATCGCCACGCGCGCCCCCGGCGCGGGGAAGAGCCAGGTCCGCGCGTTGGCCGACACGCACTCGTCGAAGCGTGCGTTGTGCGTCGTCGAGCTCACCGTGCTCACCATCTCCACGTGCCCGTCCGGCAGGATGGTCATCTCGAGCTCGAGTCGCCCCGCGAGCGTCTCGGAGCCGGTCACCGAGCTGTGCACGCACTGCTCGATCTCCGCAGCGTGCTGCCCCGCGACTTCTCGCACCCGCTCCGGCGGAAGCCCCGTGCCCTGCGCGTGGTGCCGCTGCCGGCGCGCCCGCGGCCCGCGCCGCACGCCGCTGCCGCCAGGCCGGTGCGCCTCGGGCACCGTGCGCGCGTACTCGAACGCGATCTCGATGATCGCCGGTGTGCTGGCCGGCGCTTCGTAGCGCCGCGCCCGCAGCGCCCGCTCGAGGCAGCGCCCGAAGCTCGTCTCCGCCGCCGACGGGCTCACGTCGTCGCTGCGCACCTCCACGTCGCTCACGGTCCCATCCGTCTGGAGATCGACGAGCGCCACGCGCTGACCCACCGCGATGCCTCGCGACGAGCCAGCCCCTGCGCAGCGCCGCGCCATCGCAGGGAGCTCCACCTCGAGCCCGCTCGCGCTGCTCTCCGAGACACCCTCCCACTCGACGACCATCACGTAGAACGACTGCGCCTGCACCCGGCTCGGCACGAGCGCCGCGGCCGCGAGGCCTACGAACGCCACGACCCCGCACCACAGCGCGGACGCGGCGGGCCCTGTGCTGCGTGCGCGCTCGGCGCCAGTGGAGACCAGTCCGTTCGTGACCAGTCCGTTCGTGCTTGTCGTTGCCTTCATGCGCGTCTCGAGGTCGGGGGCTGGCTGGCGGCCCGCGGCGAGGCGCGAGCCCTCCCAGGAGCCTCCGAGCGTACACGAATCCATGGGCCAGCTCGGACGCGCTCGGGCGCCCCCGATTCACTGCCCAGCTCCGTCGCGCCTCGCGCTTGAAACCGGCGCGCCGCGACGCGAAGCTCCGCGCCCTATGACGCGCACGCTCTATCCCGAGATCGAACCGTTCCGCTCCGGCATGCTCGAGGTGGGCAGCGGCCACCGCATCTACTGGGAGGCCGTGGGCAACCCGAACGGCAAGCCCGTGGTGTTCCTCCACGGCGGTCCCGGCGGCGGCTGCGATCCCAAGCAGCGCCGCTTCTTCGATCCCTCGCGCTACCTCGTCGTGCTCTTCGATCAGCGCGGCTGCGGACGCTCCACGCCGCACGCCTCGCTCGTCGACAACACCACCTGGCACCTCGTCTCCGACATCGAGGCGATCCGCGCGCACCTCGGCATCGACAAGTGGCAGGTCTTCGGCGGCAGCTGGGGCTCCACGCTCGCGCTCGCCTATGCGCAGAAGCACCCCGAGCGGGTCAGCGAGCTCGTGCTGCGCGGCATCTTCCTGCTCCGCCAGAAGGAGCTGAAGTGGTTCTACCAGTGGGGCACGAGCGAGCTCTTCCCCGAGGCGTGGCAGGACTACCTCGCGCCGATCCCCGAGGCCGAGCGCGGTGATCTCATCTCCGCCTACCACGCGCGCCTCACGAGCGACGATGCGGTCGTGCGGCAAGAGGCGGCGCGGGCGTGGAGCGTGTGGGAGGCGAGCACGAGCTTCCTCTTGCCCAAGCCCGACTACGTCGCGCGCTCCGCGGGCGACGCGTTCGCCCTCGCGTTCGCGCGCATCGAGTGCCACTACTTCGTGAACCGGGGATTCCTCTCGCACGAGGATCAGCTCCTCGACGACGTCGCGAAGATCCGGCACATCCCCGCCGTGATCGTGCAGGGGCGCTACGACGTGGTCTGTCCCGCCGTGAGCGCGTACGAGCTGTCGCGTCGGTGGCCCGAGGCCAAGCTCGTCGTCGTCGACGACGCGGGACACTCGGCGTACGAGCCGGGCATCCTCTCGGCGCTGCTCGACGCGACCGACGCCTTCGCGTCCTGACCCCGTCGCCTCGGTCGCTTCCTTCGACACAGGCAGGCGGATCTCGAAGCGTGCCCCGCCACCTCGCTGCGTGGCCGCGCGGATCGAGCCCCTCTGGTTCTCGAGCAGGAGGCGTGCGGTGGCGAGGCCCAGGCCCAGGCCGAGCGGCTTGCTCGTGACGAGCGGCTCGAAGAGGCCCTTGATCGCGTCGCGCGTGAGGCCCGGCCCCGAGTCCTCGATGGCGACGAGCACGCCGTCCTCCTGCGGGTGCGCGCTGACGAGCAGCTTGCCGCCGTGCGGCATCGCCTCGTACGCGTTGCGGCACACGCTCGCGATCGCGTCGCGCGCCTGTCGCTCGTCCGCGTGCACGACGAGGTCGGGCTCGACGTCCAGCGAGACCTCGATCGAGACCGGCGGCGGCGCCGCGCCGAGGACCTCCTCGAGCAGCGCATCCACCGCCACGGGCCCGAGCAGCGGTGCCTTCACCCGCGCGTAGTCCATCAGCTCGGTGATGATGCGATTGGCGCCCCAGACCTCCTCGAGGATGGCCGTGAGCGCCTGGTGCACCTCTTTGTCCTCGCTCGAGGCGAGCTTCCTCCGCAGGATCGAGCTGGCCGTGGCGATGGCCGCGAGCGGGTTGCGGATCTGGTGCGCGAGGCCGGCGGTCAGCTGGCCCAGCACCCCGAGCCGCTCCTTGCGCAAGAGCTCCGCCTGCGCGCTCTCGAGCTCGGCCGTTCGCTCGCGCACGCGCCGCTCGAGCTCTTCGTTGGCATCGCGGAGCTGCTGCTCGGCGCGCTTGCTGCGCGTGACGTCGGTGATGATCCCGACGAGGTGGGTGATCTCGCCCGTCGCGTCTCGCACGGGCTCCTTCACCGTGCGGAGGATGTGCACCTCGCCCCCGTGATCCGTGAGCGACTCCTCCTCCACCACGGCCGCTTCCCCGGACGCGAAGATCGTCTCGTCGATGCGGCGGAAGAAGTCGGCCTGATCCTCCGGGAAGAAGTCGTAGTCGGTGCGCCCGATCATCTCCTTCGGCGGACGGCCCGCGAGCGCGGCGAGCGCCGGGTTGACCAGCACGAACCGAAAGGCGCGGTCCTTCACGAAGACGGGCGCGCCCACGTGATCCACGAACGCGCGCAGCCGCTCCGCCGAGTCCGGGAGCATGAGCGGCGAGGGAGCCGTGGAGGGCGCAGGCACATCAGCAGGGTACACCCTCACGGCGGGTCCTCGTCCTCGCGCAGGGGGCGCCACGAATCCATCGAGCACCGCGTCGCCGGCCGAGGCGCTGCGCACGGCCCGACGACCGTGGCATCGTGCGCGGCGTGAAACGGACGGAACGCCTGTTCGCCCTCGCCGAGGCGCTGCGCGCGCGTCGCACGGGCGTGACCGCGGAGGAGCTCGCCGAGCGCTTCGGCGTCAGCCTCCGCACCATGTACCGCGACCTCGACGCCCTGCGCGAGGCGGAGCTGCCGCTCTCGGCCGAGCGCGGGCGAGGCGGCGGCTACGCGCTCGATCGCGCCTACTCGCTGCCGCCGGTGAACTTCGACGTCCGCGAGGCCGTCGTGCTCCTCGTGCTCGGACGCCTCGCCACCGAGCTGCGCCTCGTGCCCTTCACGCAGACGCTGGGCTCGGCCCTCGACAAGGTGCGCGCCGCGCTGCCGGCGGCCGCGCAGCGACGGCTCGACACGCTCTCGCGATCCCTCACGTTCGTGGGCATTCCGGCGCAGGCGAGCCACGAGGCCGTGCGCCGCGCCGTGGAGACCGCGTGGTTCGAGGGGCGCCCTCTGCGCATCACCTACCTCGGCTCCGATCACGTGCTCAGCGTGCGGACCGTGCGCCTCGAGAGCGTGATCCTCGAGCGCACGACGACGTTCCTCCAGTGCCACGATCTCGAGCGCGACGAGCCTCGTCAGTTCCGTCTGCATCGCATCGAGCGCGCCGAGGTGCTCGACGCGCCGACGTGAAGCTTCTCGCGGGTAGGGAGAAGCTTCGGGCTCGGCCACGAGAAGCATCGGGCTCGGCCAGGGTGAAGAACCACGAACGGCCGGTTGTCGGCGCGAGCACCGTGGCTACCGTGCGCCACGACCCTGCCTCGGCAGAGCACACACGAAAGGAACGACCGTGCTGATCGGCTTCGATCCGCTGTACTTCCTCCTGCTGGCGCCCGCGATGCTCCTCTCGGCGTGGGCCGCGTGGGCCACGCGGTCACGGTTCGCGGAGTGGTCGCAGGTCGCCAACGGCCGCGGCGTGAGCGGCGCGCAGGTGGCGCGCTATCTCCTCGATCGCTTCGGTCTGCGCGACGTGCGGGTCGTGCCGGCGCGCGGCGCGCTCACCGACCACTACGATCCGCGTGCTCGCGAGGTGCGGCTCAGCGAGCCCGTCTACTACGAGGAGTCGGTGGCCTCGATGGCGGTCGCCGCCCACGAGGTGGGTCACGCGATCCAGCACCGCGATCACTACGCGCCCCTGGTCCTGCGCAACCTGGCCGTGCCGCTCGCGAGCATCGGCTCGAACCTGAGCTTCCTCGTCATGTTCGTGGGCTTTCTGCTCTCGATGACGGAGCTCGTGTGGGTGGGCGTCATCCTCTTCGGTGCCGTGGTGGCCTTCCAGATCATCACGCTGCCCGTGGAGCTCGACGCCTCGAGCCGCGCCAAGCAAGCGCTCGTGGACCTCGGCCTCGTGAGCTCTCCCCGCGAGCAGGCCGGCGTGGCCAGCGTGCTCTGGGCCGCCGCGATGACCTATGTGGGCGCCGCCCTCTCGTCGGCGCTCACGCTGCTCTACTACCTCATCCGCCTCGGGGCGTTCTCCGATCGCGATCGCCGCTGAGCCGAGCGCCGGGATCGGCTGGAGGGATGGCCCGTGGGGGCCATGGTGGCTTCGGTCCTCGTCGGTCACCATCTCGACGACGCGCTCCATGGGCGCGAGCGAGGTGCCGATGACGATGCTCCGGTCGAAGATCGTGCGAGGGCTCGCGCTCGCGGCGCTCGTCGTGTCCGTGGGTGGCGCTGCGCGCGCGCTGGCCCAGTCCTCGTCGGCGCCCTCGCTGGCCGGCACGTGGTCGAGCTCCGACTGGGGTGTGATCGAGCTCCGTGCCGACGGAACGGGCACGTACTCCTCCACCTACGGAACGGGAGCGGGCCGGCTCGTCTTGCGCGCGATCGGTCAGGGCCGCTTCGCTGGCACGTGGGGCGAGTCGCCGCAGCGGCACGGCACGCTGCTCGTGTCGCTCTCGCCGGACGGTCGCACGATCACGGGTCACTGGAGCCCCGACCCCGACTGCACGATCGGCACGATGGTCGGTGACGAGCTGCGCTGGACGAGGCAGGGCCCGGCGCGCCTCTGATCCGTGTGCATGTCCGCGGCTGCTGGACGGAGCCGCTCCTCGGCACCAAACCCGGCGCGATGAGCACCGAGACGCGAGGCACGCCCGTCGATCCTGGCCGAGAGCGACTCTACGTCGCGCTCAACGTCGTCGTGTCCGTGGCGGCGCTCGGGCTCCTGTCGTGGCTCTTGCTCCTGCGCGCGCCCGCCGACGACACCGCGGCCTTCGCGTTCATGCCCGCGGTGAACGCCGCGTTCAACGCGCTCTCCACCACGTGCATCGTGCTCGGCTTGCTCGCGATCCGCGCGAAGCGCCCCACCGTGCACCGCGCCCTCATGCTCTCGGCGCTCGGCTCCTCGGCGCTCTTCCTCGGTGGCTACCTCTTCCACCACTACGTGCACGGCGACACGCCGTATCCGGGCCAGGGCGCGATGCGCACGGTCTACCTCGCGGTCCTCCTCTCGCACGTGCTGCTCTCCGCGCTCGCGTTCCCGATGGTGCTCTGGACGTTCTCGCTCGCGCTGCGCGGACAGCTCGCGCGTCATCGGCGCTTCGCGAAGTGGACGTATCCGCTCTGGCTCTACGTGTCGGTGACGGGCGTCCTGGTGTTCGTGATGCTGCGAGCCGCTCACGGCTGAGATCGATCGCGCTTCATCTCCGGTTCACTTCGGCCGATGCGTTGCACGCGGCGAGCACCGCGATTGTGTCGCGTTCCGTCGTGAATAGAACGGAGACCTCATGAGCCAGATCGCCATCGGGCAGTCGTTTCTGATGGACTCGGAAGGCGCCACGAGAGAGGCGTGGCGCGCTGCGGAGGCGGGGCTCGGGAGAACACCCCAAGCGGTGCTCGTCTTCGCCACGTCTGGCTACGATCACGACACCGTGGCCCGCACGCTCGCCGAGCTCGGTCCGAGCACGGTCATCGTCGGATGCTCCGCGGAGGGCGTGATCACGCAGGGCCGCAGCGACGAGATCGACCACGCGCTCGGCCTCATGGCCTTCGCGAGCGATCACCTCACGTTCGACGGCTTCCTTGTCGAGGGCTACGGCGCAGAGCCTGCGCAGGCAGGCACCGAGCTCGCGCGTCAGGCGCTCGCCGTGGGTCGCGCGCATCCGCTCGCGCTCCTCGTGTTCCCCGATGGCCTCTCGGGCAACTGCACCGCGTTCCTCGACGCGCTCGGTGAGGGACTGCCGAAGGGCTTTCCGATCGTGGGCGGCGCGTCGGCCGACGCGCTGCGGATGGACCGCACCCTCCAGCTCTGCGGCACGCGCGTACGCTCCAACGCCATCTCGGCGCTGCTCATCTCGGGGCCCGGTCGCGCGGCGGTCTCGGTGGGCCACGGCTGTCGGCCGATCGGTCGCACGCGCACGGTCACCAAGGTCACCGACGGCTGGGTCGCCGAGCTCGACGGAAAGCCCGCGTGGGACTGGTTCCGCAGCTACCTCGAGGGCGACCCGCAGGACCTCCGCGCCGACGGCATCATGCACCTCTCGGTGGGCCTCATCGAGGAAGACGATCCCGATGGCTCGAGCGTCGTGCGCACGCCGCTCCTCTTGCGCAAAGAAGATGGCGCGCTCTTCTTCCCCGGCGGGGGCATCGTGGAGGGCTCGAAGATCCGCCTCGTGCGCCGTGATCCGGAGACCATGCGCGCGTCGGCCGCGCACACCGCGGAAGAGCTGCTCTCGCAGGGGGGCGGGCGCAGGCCCGAGCTGGTCCTCCAGTTCGACTGCTCTGGCCGCGGCAAGCTCCTCTTCGGATCGTGCGCCGCGCAGGAGATCGTGGAGCCCGTGCAGAAGATCGTCGGCGGCGACGTCCCCTGGCTCGGCTTCCACACCTACGGCGAGATCGCGCCCCTCCGAGGGCGTGCGCGCTACCACAACTACACCGTTGCCCTTCTGGCACTCTATCCCCCCGAGGCATGAGCGAGCGCGCGCCAGATCCCGACGACCAGGAGATCGCGCGGCTGCGCCGCGAGGTCGCCGAGCTCCGCGCCGAGAACGACGATCTGGATGGTCAGGTGAGCCTGCTCGTGAAGACCGAGCATCGGCTCACGCGCGCTCAGTTCGAGGCCGATCGGCAGCTCTCGCGCGTGCGTGCGCTCTCGAGCTTCGCGCTCGCGTCCTCGGGCGACGAGAGCGCGCTCGACATCGCGGGCCGCGCGGCGCGCCTGCTCGTGGAGTGGTTCTCGGTCGACCGCGTCGTCCTCGTCCACGTGGACGAGGAGGGGCAGGGCTGGACGAGCGGCGACGGTGTGCCGCGCGCCCGCGCCCCCAGCGCGCTGGTCGAGCTCTGCCGTGGCGTCGATCCCGTGGTGGCCACGCTCGCCGAGCTGCCGTGGGCGATCGCCGTCGTGACCGCCGAGGACGCGAGGCCCGCGGCCGAGACCGCCTTCGCCGTGCTCCCGCTCGGTGACTCGCGGGGCGTGGTCGGCCTCGCGCTCTGGTGTCGGCCCAACCCGCGCGCGTCGTACTTCTCCGAGCCGCCGAGCCCCAAGCACCTGCCGTTCCTCACGCTGCTCGGCAACCACGTGCGCCACGGCCTCGCCACCACGCGCCTGACCCGCGAGCTGCGCGAGTCCACTCACGAGCTCGCGCAGAACAACGAGCGGCTCGAGGTGAGCCTCGCCACCGTCAAGCAGGCGCACGAGCGGCTCGCCCAGGCCGCCAAGCTCGAGGCGATCGGGCGGCTCGCGGGCGGCATCGCCCACGACTTCAACAACCTCCTCACCGTCATCCTCGCGAACGCATCGCTCGTGCTCGAGGATCTGCCCGGCGACTCGAGCCTGCGCGACGACGTCGAGCCCATCCTCGACGCTGCGCAGCGCGCACGGAACCTCACGAGCCAGCTCCTGCTCTACTCGCGCAAGCAGGAGAGTCGTCCCGAGGAGCTGCGCCTCGACGTGGTCGTCGAGCAGTTCAGTCGCATCGCGAGCCGCCTCATCGGCGAGCACATCCGCCTCCGCATCTCCCACGATCCGCGCGTGGGCACGGTGCGTGTGGATCGCACGCAGATCGACCAGGCGCTCATGAACCTCGCGACGAACGCGCGCGACGCGATGCCCAACGGCGGCACGCTCAGCGTCGAGACGCGACCGGCGAGCACCGAGGAGCTCCGGCGCGCAGGGCGTCCGTCGACCGAGCGCTTCGTCGTGCTCTCCGTGGCCGACACCGGCGTGGGCATCGATCCGCAGGCGCGCGACAAGATCTTCGAGCCCTTCTTCACCACCAAGGACGCGCGCGGCACAGGCCTCGGGCTGGCGATCGTGCGCACCGTCGTCGAGGAGGCGCGCGGTCACGTCCTCGTGAGCGCGGAGCCCCAGGGCGGCACGCGCTTCTCGCTGCTCTTTCCGGAGGCCTCTCAGCCACCGCGTGTGGCGCACACGCAGAGCACGCTCGCGTCGATCCTCGTCGTCGAGGACGAGGACTCGATCCGCGAGACGGTGAGCCGCATCCTCGGTCGGCGCGGCTACCGCGTCGTCGAGGCTCGCACCGGGCACGAGGCGCTCGCCGTCGTTCGCAGCGGCTTTCCGCTCGATCTGCTCGTCACCGACGTGGTCATGCCCGAGCGCACGGGCCCGATGGTCGCGGCGGAGCTCCGCGAGGCGCGCCCGGGCCTGCGGGTGCTCTACATGTCGGGCTACACGTTCGACGCCCTCAAAGAAGGCGAGCTGCGGCCGGACGAGCGCTTCCTCCGCAAGCCCTTTACGCCCGAGCAGCTCCTCGGCGAGGTCAGCGCGGCCCTCGCGCTGCGCCCGAGCGAGCAGCCGTCGCAGGCGCCCCCGTCGCAGGCGGCCGCCAAGCCGTAGCCCCGCGCCCCTCGAGCCGGCCTCGCTCCGAGGCGGGTGCCGGTCAGAGCGACTGGTTCACGTACCACTGTGCGAGCACGGCGCCGTGCCCTCGCACCATGCGCACCTCGGCGCGATGGATGCCAGGCTCCTGCGGGCAGATCGGGCGCTCGCCACCGAGGACGGGGTGAGGGCCCTCGCGCGCGTCGCGCTGCTCGAGCACGCCGTTCTGGTCGTAGAGGAAGAGATCGAGATCGGCCACGCCGTCGGCGCTCTGCGCGAGCAGCTTGTAGCAGAAGCCATCCCGCAACACGGCGGAGAAGGTCTGCCGATCACCCTCCTCGAGGGTCGCGCGGAAGGGCGGCTCGTAGGGCGTGAGCGCGAACGCGTCGGTCTCCTCTCGGGCGCGCATCGCCGCCTCGAGCGCGTCGACGGGCGGCGGTCGAGGCGCAGCGGGCGGAGGCGCAGCGGGGGCGGCCTCCTCGGAGCTTCCGCAGCCCAGGCAGCTCAGGGACGAGCCGACCACGAAGAGGAGCGAGAGCGCGCGCGAGCGGTTCATGATCGACCTCGACACCGGAGGGGGCCGCCGGTTCCTGACCGGCGAGTGACGCTCGACGCGACACCGACAGGCGACGCTCAGAGCGAGGTGATGCGCTGCGGGGTGACGACCGGATCGCGCGTGCCAGGGCCGGACTCGAAGGTCTCGTTGTTGCCCCAGCACCAGACCGTTCCACCCGCGCGGATCACGCACGTGTGCTGGCGCCCGACGTCGAGCGCCGTGGCGTCGTCGATGCCCGGGACCTGCACCGGCACCGAGGAGCAGTCGATGAGTGTGCTGCCGTTCATGCACTGGTCCTCGGGGTGATCGGGCACCCCGTCGCCGAGCTGGCCGAGATCGTTCGAGCCCCAGCACCACACGGTTCCGTCCTCGAGCCGGGCGCAGCCATGGCGCGCGCCGAGCTGGAGCTCGGCGACGTTCGCGAGGTTCGGGTTCAGGGTGGGCGAGCGCCGTGCGTCGATGTCCTGGGCGCCCGGGCTGCCGAGACCGAGCTCGCCGTTGCGGTTCTGGCCCCAGCACCAGGCCGTGCCGTCGTCGAGCAGCGCGCAGGTGTGCTGCGAGCCGAGCGTGAGGTCGCGGATGCGCGCCGCGTCGGCGAAGTCGATGGGCGTGGCCACCTCGGTGCAGTCGAAGACGTCGATGCCCGCCACGCAGCTCGTGTGCGGCGTCGGATCGCCCAGCTGTCCGATGTCGTTCTGGCCCCAGCAGTAGAGCTGGTCGGCCGTGCGCGCGCAGGTGGTGCTGCCGAACGTGGTCGAGGTCGCGATCTCGACGAGGCCCGTGAGCGGCGTCGTCGTGGTGCCCTCGCGCGTCACGGGGTGAGCGGGGTCGAAGCGCTGCACGAAGTCGCCCACGCCGAGCGCGCCGACGCTGTTGTCGCCGATGCACGACGGCGTGCCGCTGGCATCGAGCCAGCAGGTGTAGATGAACGCGTTCGCGAAGCTCTGCGCGCCTTGGTAGGTGGGCGTGAGCTCGGGGCGCAGACGATCGCCCATCATCGCGTCGGTGATGCGGTAGCCGCGCGATCCCCAGCAGTAGAAGTCGCCTCCCGCGACCTCGGCGCACACGTCGAAGCCGCCTTGCGCGTAGAGCCGGAGGGCCGGCATCGGGAGCGCGACGACCACGGCGCTGTCGGAGCAGTCGGTGCGATCGCTGCTGCCGACGCGCGTACAGCCCGGCAGGTGGCGCGAGGCGCCGTCGCCCAGCTCTCCGGACTGACCGCGGCCCCAGCAGAGCACCTCGCCGTTGCCGCGTCGCGCGCAGCTGGTCTCGAAGGCCAGCGCGATCTCGACGATCTCGCAGCCGGCGCCCGTGCAGCGGGGGCCTGCCGCGTCGGGCGCGACGAAGGCGTCGGCCGGCTCGGCCGCGTCAGGACCGCGCGGCGCGTCGGGCGACTCGTGGGCGTCGAGCGGCGAGGGCCCCGCATCGACCATGGGCGCGGGCCCATCGCAGCCGAGCGTGGCCAGACACGCGGTGACGAGGGTCGCGAACGAGCGGGGCGTGAGGAACAGCGGGCGCACAGGAGTCATCGTGGCTCCAATCGAAGGTCGGAACGCTTATCCGAGGGCACCGCGAACCGCAAACGCGCGATCTTCTCACCCTCGGCGCGGCCCCATTCGAGGTCGGAGGGTTGTCTCTCGCTCTCCGGTTTTCGCTACAACCGCACCATGAAGCGCGCCGAGAAGGCCGCGAGGATCGTGGCGATCCTCGAGCGGCTCTATCCCGAGACCCCGATCCCGCTCGATCACCTCGACGCCTTCACGCTCCTCGTGGCGGTGGTGCTCTCGGCGCAGACCACCGACAAGAAGGTCAACCAGGTGACGCCGGCGCTCTTCGAGCGCGCTCCGACGCCCGCGGCGCTCGCGAAGCTCGACGTGGACGAGGTGCGGGGCCTCATCCGCGAGGTCGGCCTCGCGCCGCAGAAGGCCAAGGCGCTCGTGGGGCTCGCGAAGAAGCTCGTCGACGAGCACGGCGGCGAGGTGCCACGGAGCTTCGAGGCGCTCGAGGCCCTGCCCGGCGTGGGGCACAAGACCGCGTCGGTGGTGATGGCGCAGGCCTTCGGCGTCCCTGCGTTTCCGGTCGACACCCACATCCACCGCCTGGCCAAGCGCTGGGGCCTCTCGAGCGCCAAGAACGTCGAGGTGACCGAGCGCGATCTCAAGCGGACCTTCGATCGCGCGCTCTGGAACCGGCTGCACCTCCAGATCATCTTCTTCGGACGCGAGCACTGTCCGGCGCTGCGTCACGACTTCGACGCCTGCCCCATCTGCAGCTGGGCCGCGAGCGGGGCGGCGCGGCGCGCCGAGGCGAAGGCTGCGGACGGCTCGCCCAGGGCCTCGTCGAAAGCAAGGAGGGCCTCGTCGAAAGCGCCCTGACGACTGCTACCATCGAGACCCGATGCGCATGGAGCCGTGGTGGTCGTGGGGGAGGGCGCGGCTCGCAGGCCTCGCGGCGCTCTGTGCGCTCGTCCTGGCGCTCTGGCCGCGCGGCTCGGGCGCGCAGGAGCGCGCGACGCACCCGGAGCACGGTGCCTTCACCAGCGACGAGCGCGCGCATCTCACGCGAGGCGAGCTCGTGTCGCGTCCGCATCGCCCGGGCACGGCCGACGGCTGGCTCGGCGGCGTCGGCTTCCAGGTGATCGATCGGCCGACGGCCGAGGTGTGGCGCGCGCTCGAGGACCTCGACGCCTACCAGTACATGCTCCCCGGCACCGACCTCACGCGCGACGAGGGGCCCGAGGGCGGCGCGCGCGTGCTCTACGTGCATCAGGCGCAGATGGGCATCGAGGTGAGCTACTGCCTGCGCCTGCACCTCGACGCGGTCGGTCGCCGTGTGGAATTCGAGCTCGATCGCGACCGCCCCCACGACGTCGAGGACGCGCGGGGCTTCCTCGAGCTCCAGTCGTTCCACCGCACCCGCACGCTCGTGACGTGGGCCGTCCGCGCGACGCTCGGCATGGGCGCAGTCGAGCCGATGATCCGCGGCGTGGTGGAGCCATGGCTCCTGCGTGTGCCGAGCACGATGAAGAGCTACCTCGAGGGCCAGGCCCGAGACCGCTACCGCGGCTGAGGGCGCCTCGTCGATCAAGGCTCGGGCGATCAGGGCCCCAGGATCTCCTGGAGGTACGCGGGCTCGTCGTCGCAGAAGCTCGATCGCGCGGCGCCTGCCTGCGCGGCCCGCTCGGCCAGGGGACGATCCCCGCCTCGATCCATGACGCACCCATCACCGTCGTCGTCGCGATGGAACGCCGTGACGGGGCCGTAGGGCTGCGCCATGCCGAGCGAGTGCCCGAGCTCGTGGGCCGACGTCTCTCCCACGATCGCGCCGAGCGCATCGATCGCACGTCGGATCTCGGCGCTGCGCTCGGGGCTCGCCTCTCCCGCGAGCTCGGCGCGCGTCACGGGATGGGTGCGCACGGGATCGAAGAGCTCGTCGAAGAGCGGATCGGGATCGGGCGCGCTCGTGGGCATCTCGCCCGGCAGCTCGGGGTGCGCGCTCCACCACAGCATCGACTCCACGAACACCCCGCCGAAGCCGGGGAATCCGTCGGCCTGCGTCTCGGCGTTCGCGCCGCCGATCGCGTCGAACATGCGCACGTTGCCCACGTCCTTGCCGGCCGAGTTGTCGTAGCCGAAGAGGCCGTTTCCGTTGGGATCGGGGCCGCCGATCTCCACCGCCGTGGTCGCCGTCGCGTCGAAGTCCGCGGGCTCCTCGAGGCGCACGTCGAGGTTCACGCCCGCGTAGATCTCCTCCATGCGGCGCACGATCGCGTCGGCGACGTCGTCCTCCGCCGACGCGAGCCCGAAGCGCGCGAGGCTGTCGTAGTAGCCAGGAAGGAAGCGCAGGTGCACCACCTGCACCGGTGGCCCGAGCACGAGGCGAAGCGGCGCCGTCGCGCCCGAGACCTCGTCGTGGCCCGCGATGGTGATCGGGGTGACGGTGCCCTCGAACACGCCGCGCTGCGCGCCGAAGAGCCGCGCGATGACGAGCCCATCACGCACCTCGGTCTCCACCACCACGCGCACCTCGGCGCCGGAGACGAAGCGCGGCACGAGCTCGCCCGAGAGCGGCGTCGCGGCCCCACCTTGCGGCGTGAACATGCCGGAGATGCGCAGCAGCGTCGTCTCGGTGGGCCGATCGGCGCCGCCGAGGAAGCCCGCGCCGCGCACGGTGACGAGGCGACCCACCGAGGCCATGGCGCCATCGAACGAGAAGAGCTCGGGAGGCAGGAACGTGAGCGAGACGGGCTGGGGGTCGGTGCTCGCCGTGGCGCCGCTCGCGAGCGTGCGCTCGAGGCGCGCGGTGCCCGTGAGCTCGCCGGGGAACACGCCGCCGAGGTCGGTCGTGAGCACCGCCACGCCGCGGCCGCGATCGGTCAGCTCCACCTGCGCGACGGGCAACGACACATCGAGCGGGCTCGTCCCGCCACCATCGCGCGCGAAGTCGCCCGTGACGTGGAGCACGAGGTCTCCTTCGTCGCCTCCCACGAAGCCCGCACCATGGAGCACCACGACGTCGTTGCGATGCGCCGTGCCCGTGAGGCCCTCGTCGAGCGCGAGGGGCAGTTCGCTCGCGATCTCGAGCGCGAGCGTGTAGCGCTCGCTCACGAGGCCACGTCCCTCGACCACCACGTCGATCGTGTGCGTGCCCTCGCCGAGCGCGTCGACCGCGCTGCGCGTGAGGCGGAAGTCGAGCGCGTCCTCCGCGCTGCCGGGGGCCTCCGTCAGCATGAAGAGCGGCGTCGAGCCCTCGAGCGCGCTGAGCGTCGGATCGCTCCCCAGCCGATCCAGATCGACGCCGCGCACGCGCAGGAGCGAGCCCACGAGCGCGGGCGAGGCCACGTCGATCGAGAGGATGCGTGGCGGCGGAAGGGCCGCGTCCACGACGGGGTCACCCTCGGGGCAGCCAGCCATGACCAGCGCGAGCGCGGCGCACGCCGCGAGCGGTCCGAGCGTGCTCGAGAGCCGCCTCATGGTGCGCACACGAAGCGCGACGTGCCGACGACGTCGGCGGTGGCGCGGCAGCTGTAGCCGCTGCGGCAGCGCGTCATGTCGGTCGAGCAGTCGAGCGCGCAGGCGCGGACGCCGCCCACGTCGGCGCAGTAGGTGCCGCTCTCGCAGTCGGAGTTGCGCGTGCAGCCTGCACGCGTGCAGAAGCCGCCCGGCCAGTCCACGCAGGTGCGCTGCACGCCGCAGTCGCGGAAGCTCGTGCAGCTCGCGCCGAGCGCGCCGGCGCCGCGCTCAGCGCAGCCGCGACCACCCACGAACCACTTGCACGCCTCCGACGAGCGGCAGTCTGCGTTCACGAGGCAGCTCGCCACGCAGTCGCTCGCAGCCGTCGACGGGCCCGGATCGGGGCAGAGGTGCATCGACGGGCAGCTCGCCCCGCCGGGCGTGCAGTCGTCGGGCACGCAGGTGCCGCTCGAGCAGACCTGGCCCGCGGCGCAGTCGCGCGTCGCCGTGCAGCGCGCGCCCGTCGGCGTGATCGTGATCTGCCCGAGGTACATGTCGCCCTCGTTCATGTAGCCGAACACGCGCACGGCGTAGCGACCCGAGGCGAGCATGCGGTCGATCGTGAGGGTGCCGCCCACGTCGGTGGACGAGGCGACGAGCGCGCCCGCAGCGTCGTAGAGCTCGATGTCGACGACGGCGAGGCCATCGCCCACCACCGTGATGACGACGTGGCTCGCGGAGGTCACGTCGAAGGCGCGGTAGTCGTCGTCGTCGTAGCAGAGCGTGCCCTCGAAGTCGGTGCCCACGACGAGCCGCGCGGCGCCGACGCTGTCGTCGGGCTCGTTCGCGTCGTTCACGCAGCAGCCGCCCGGATCGATCGTGACCGACACGTCGTAGGCGTTCTGCGCGTCGAGGAAGCCGAAGACCTCCGCGTAGAGCGAGCTCGTGCTCGCGGCGCAGTACGTGACCGTCTCGGTGTCGGCGACGCCCGCGCTCGAGCCGAGGATCCGGCCGCTCCCATCGAGCAGACGGAGATCGAGATCTCCCTCCGACGAGCGGAAGCCGTCGAGCACCACCGTCACCTGCGACATCGCGCTCGCGCCCGAGATCTGGAACACGTCGCGATCACCGCCGCAGATCTGGCCCGAGGCGCTGCCCGTGAGGCGTGTGGCCGCCGCGACCGTGTCGTTGGGCTCGGCGCCGTCGTTCACGCACACCGCGCTGCACGCGGCCGCGACGCTGCCGCCGGCGCCCACGCACGCGTCGGTCGAGCCGCCCTCGCTCGTCGTGACGCTCGCGCAGCTGAGGCCTCCCGAGCAGGCTCCCCCCACGCACGCCTCGACGCAGCGCGCTCCGCCGGGCGAGGGTGCGCAGAGGCCCGAGCTGCACTCCACCGACGCCCCGCAGCGCGCGCACACGGGCAAGGAGCCGCCCTCGCCGCCGACCGCGAAGAACGAGCTGAGGAGCGTGTCGGTGCGGTGATCGCAGCCCGTGCCGGAGGCGTCGTCGTTGTCCGTCGCCGACACGACGAAGAAGACCTCGCGCTGCTCGCCCACGGCGAGGCCGAGCGAGGGCACGCGCGCGCGGAACGTGTCGCCGCCTTCGCTCTCGAAGATGGCCTGCTCGAAGAGCGTCACGTCGGGCCGCGACGGATCGCTCGGCGTCTCGGTCGACCAGTAGAGGATGGGCGGCTCGCGCAGGCCGCGATCGTCGGTCGCGCTCACGACCACGTCGTAGCCCGTGCCGCTCGTCACGCGGCCGCCGCCCTCGGGCGAGGTGATCGTGACGTCGGGCGCGGCGCCGTCGCAGCCCGTGCCGCCCCCGCTGCGGAGCACCGCGACGAAGTCGTGCGGCACCGGCGGATGATCGCCGTCGTCGGCCTCGAGCCCGATCGTCCAGCGCTCCGAGGCGGCGATCTGATCGGAGCTCGGGCACCACGACACGTCCGCGCTCTTCATGCCGTCGGGCGTGATCGTCGCGCCCGCGGGGAGCTCGCCGCGCGCGCGGATCTCCACGCCGGGGCTGTCGTCGTCACGGATCTCGACGCGGAATCGCACGCAAGGATCGCGCGCGAGATCGAACGTGCCGCCCGCGCCCGGCTCGAGGAAGACCGGTGCCGCGTCGCTCGACGGAAGGATCTCCACGAGCGCCGTCGTGCGGTCGTACTCCTCCCCCGAGCCCGACTCGATGATGATCGCGAGCTCGTGCGTGCCCACGTGGCTCGCGAGCGGCGTCCAGCGCAGCTCGCCCCCCGAGGGACCGCCGCTGATCGACGCGACGCTGTCGAGCGCGGGGATCGGCACCGAGGGCTCGAAGCGATAGCGGATGGCCGTTCCGCTCGGGTTGGTCACCGGGATGGCGATGTGCAGGGTCTCTGAGACGGTCCCCGTCGTGCGCTCGATGCTTCCCAGCATGGGGCGCTCGCCGCCGGGGCACCCGAGGAGGAACGAGGCGAGGAGCGAGAGACAGACGAGACCGAGCGCCGGTGCGCGAAGCGAGGCCGAGGGCATGCCGCGAGTGTCGCACGGGCAAGGGCGGCGCGCGCGATAGGGGCCGAGAACATCGAGATCCCGCCGAGCGCAGCACGAGCGTCCGCGAGTGGCGGGTTCTCCGCGTGCTCGGCACTTCGTGCTTGCGCGCGGTGTCCGATCGCCGGGCCCCGCCACGCGGGGGAGGGGCCGCATGCCCCTCTGGCCAACTCAGAGACCGAGAAACAATCGACTCGAGAGCCGAAGGGACGCGGGGGTGGGGGGTCCAGGGCGAGTTACGCAGGCCGAAGGCCGAGTATGTCTGAGCATCGGACCCCCTCCCCCGCGGCCCGATTCGAAGTCGGAGATTCTTTCTCCATCTCTCAGTACCGAGAAGATCGAGATCCCGCCGAGCGCAGCGCGAGGCGTGCAAGCGGGGGCTGGGGCCCCGCGCGCAGCACGAGCGTCAGCGAGTGGAGCGGGTGGGGGCCCCGCCACGCGGGGGAGGGGCCGCATGGCCCCTCTGGCAAGCTCAGCGCCAACGGAGCGTGACGCTGCTCCGCTCGTCGCGATGGGCGCGGCACGTCGTGGCGACGATCTTCACGTCGCGTGCGCCCGCGAGCTCGAGCATCCGCTGCCAGAAGCCCGCGAGCCACGCCACGAGCCCGGGGCTCTCCACGCCGAGGCCGTCGAGCTCGACCTTCGTGCCGACCGTCGCGGCCACGACCTTCGCCTCTCCCTTCGAGAAGTACACGCGATGGAGGTGCGGCAGGTGCTCGAGCACCGAGGCAGGCGTCGCGGTCTGGAGAAAGAGCCGATGCGTCGTCGAGAGCTCGCGCTCCGCGGCGGCACGACCCGCCGCGCCGGCGCGCGTGCTCTCGGGGTGGTCCCGATCCACCGCGCCGAGGAGCGCCTCGAAGAGGCCGAGCGGGAGCCACGCCATCGGCAGGATGACGCCCTCGAGCTTCGCGCGGAGCTGCGGCTCGATCGATCCGATCGTGAGGCTCGCCGTCGCGCTCCCGAGCTCGGTCTCGAGGTGATCGAGCAAGGCCACGACGAGCGCGCCCTTGACCGAGACCTCTTCGCGCGCCGGCTTGGGCGCGCTGTCTCGCGCGGGCGGGATCGGCGCCTCGGCGGTGGGGCGCTCCGGCGGCGGCGCGAGGCGGGGAAGGCTCGTGCTGCTGTTCGCGGCGCTGCTCCCGAGCGGCGTGGCGGGCCCCGGCGTCGTCGCTTGCGCGCGGCTCACGCGCTCGGGCGCGCCGGTCCAGTCCTCCGAGGCGGCGAGGAAGTAGCGAGGTCCAGTCGCGGCGGCGGTCTT
>JAIBCE010000366.1 GCA_019694315.1 Sandaracinaceae bacterium | reverse complement strand
CGAGCCCCGCACCGAGCGTCGAGCCGGTGCGTCCAGCGCCTCGGTCGAGCGCACCGCTCGTCGCGACCCTGGCGATCGCGCTGCTCGCGCTCGGCGGTGGCGCGGGCCTCTACGCGATGCAGTCGGCGAGCGTGGCGCCCACACCCACGTCGCTGCCAGCGTTGCCGACTGCGACCACGCCGAGCACACCGGTCACGCCTCCGCCGACGACCGACACCCGAGCGGCGCTCTTGCCTCCACCGCCGACGGACGAGGTCCGCCTCGGGCCCGATCCACGAGCCCATGGCCCGCGCCACACGCAGGTCCGCGACGAGGCCGTCCCGCCGAGCACGCGCGAGGCTCAGGGCATGCAGACGACCCTCCACGCCGAGACGCCCGAGATCACACAGCCCGCGCACGTCGATCCCCCGGCCGTGATCGTGCCGCCCGCGACCAGCGAGCCGAGACCGGAGCAGGAGGGCGTGCGGACGCCCGAGCGCAGCGAAGAGCGCCACGACCCCGCTCCGGAGCGCACGACGCAGAGACCGCCCGAGCGCGCCGATCCACCCGCGACGACGACACCGCCGTCCACCACCGAGGGGGCGCGCCTGCAGGTCGGCACGGGCGTCGGAAGGCTCCGCGGCTCGCACTGATCGGTGGCCTCCGCGCTCGGATCCGCGAGCGGGCCTGCTCCACCGGATCGGCGCGAGCCAGAATCGCCTCGACGCGGAGGATCCACTGTCTCGGCGATTCTGTTTAGATCCCGGCCGTGTCCGAGCAGTCGTCTCAGGCCGGCGGGTTCTCGCCGATCACCCTCGTCCTCCTCGTGGGCGTGATCGCGACGTTCGCGATGCTCGTGCTGCGTTGGCGCGAGCCCGAGCCCACGCGCGAGAGCGCGCCGCTCGTGGCGCCCATCGACGAAGAGCTGCCCGACGCAGGCGACTCGTTCATCCCGAACCTCCCGCCCGTGCCGGATCTCGCGCGCGATCGCGCGGCGCGCACCGCGAGCGACAGCGTCGATCCCGCGACGGATGCGCTCGCGCAGGAGATGCGGCTCGTGCACGAGGCCCGCCTCGTGATGGAGGAGGATCCGCGCGAGGCCCTCGATCTCCTCGAGCAACACCGGCAGCGCTTCCCCGAGGGCGCGCTCACCGAGGAGCGCGAGGCCTACGCGATCCTCGCGATGATCCGCACGGGCGCCCCCGACGGAGAGGTCGAGCGTCGCTTCACGGATCTCGTGGCCGATCATCCCGGCACCTCGTTCGCGCCCGCGATCCGAGAGGCGATCGCGGCGCGCACCGAGGAACGTCAGCGACCATGAGCGCGCCCGTGGCTGCCGGTCTCTCACGATCGCCCCACGACCGCTTCCACCTCCCTGGTCGCGGAGCGCTCGAACGTTCGACCGGCCCCCACGCTGCGCGTAGAGTCCGCCGCTCCGCATGGGCCTGCTCTTCTTCGCGCTCTTCAACAGCATCCTCGGCCTCTCGGTGCTGTTCCCCGTGCTCGGGCCCCTCGGCCGCTCGCTCCATCTGAGCGAGACCGAGATCGGGCTCGTGTCCACGGGCTATGCGCTGACGCAGCTCTTGTTCGCGCCGTACTGGGGCCGCCTCAGCGAGACGAAGGGACGCAAGCCCGTGCTGCTGACCGGCATCGTCGGCTACGCGCTCGGCTTCGGCGCCTTCGGCTTCGTGGCGTGGCTCGGTGAGCGCGAGACGATCCCGCACGAGTGGCTCTTGCCTGGCCTCGTGTGCGCCCGCCTCGTCGGTGGTGCGCTGAGCTCGGCCACCCTGCCCACGGCGCAGGCCTACGCAGCCGATCTGTCCGACGCCGCGAATCGCACCGCCGCGATGGGCATCGTGGGCGCCGCGTTCGGGCTCGCGATCATCTTCGGGCCCGGCCTCGGCGCCGGCATCGCGCACTTCGCGGGCCTGCTCGCGCCCGTCTGGCTCTCGGTCGCGCTCGCCCTCGCGAACGCGGTCCTCGTGCTGGTGCTCTTGCCCGAGCCGCCGCGCAAGAACGTGGTGCACCGGCCTCCTGCGCTCCTGCCCGTCGCTCGCAAGGTGCCCGCGCTGCTCGTGGTCGGCTTCGTGGCGACGCTCTCGTCGGTCGCGATGGAGCAGACGATCGCGTTCGCGTTCGAGGATCGCCTCGGCCTCTCGCACGACGAGACGCCGATGTGGGTCGGCGCGGGCCTCGTCGCGTACGGGATCGTCGCCGTGTTCGCGCAGGGCTTCCTCGTGCGCCGCTATCGCATCGCGCCGCGCACGCTCGTGCTCGTGGGCCTGCCGATCGCGATGGTCGGCATGGGCCTGCTCGTCGTGGCCTCGAGCTTCCCGTTCCTCGTCGTGGCGCTCACGATCCAGGGCCTCGGCCAGGGCCTCGTGCTGCCGGGCGTCACGAGCGCGCTCTCGCTCGGTGTGACCGACGCCGAGCAAGGGGCGGTCGCGGGCGTGAACTCCAGCGTGCAGGGCCTGGCCCGCTTGGCGGGCCCCGTCGTGGGCTCGAAGCTCTACGAGATCTCGGGCGCCCTGCCCTACTCCTTCTCCACGCTCATCCTCCTCGCCGCGCTCGGCTTCGTGCTCGCCTCGCGCGACGTCGCCCGCACGCGCGAGCACACCGTGGGCGCCTCGCCGTCATGACGCGGCGCTTCGTGGTGATCGGTCACCCGATCGCGCACAGCCTCTCGCCCGTGATGCACGGCGCCGCGATCGCGGCCCTCGGGCTCGACGCGACCTACGAGGCCCGCGACGTCGTGCCGCACGAATTGCCCAGTTTCGTGGGCGAATTGCGCGACGGAGCCCTCGCAGGCGCGAACGTCACGATCCCGCACAAGGTCGCGATCGTCTCGCTCTGCGACCGGGTCGATGCCGACGCGCGGGCCGTGGGCGCCGTGAACACGCTCTCGGTCGAGGGCAGCCGCGTCGTCGGCACGAACACCGACGTCGTGGGCCTCTTCACCTCGCTCGCGGCGCACCACGACGCGCTCGCGGGGCGCCACGCCGTGATCCTCGGCGCGGGAGGCGCGGCACGCGCGTCCGTCGCGGTGTGCGAGCGTCTCGGCTGCGCCTCCATCACGATCGCCGCGCGCGACCGCGACAAGGCCCTGCCGCTCGCGGACGGCCGGCCCTCGCTCTGCGCGATCTCGCTCCTCGATCGCGAGCCGCTCGCGGAGGCGCTCGCTCGCGCAGCGCTCGTGATCCAGGCCTCGAGCGCGACGATGGGCCTCGAGGCCGATGCCTTCGTCGCCGCGCTCCCGCTCGAGGCCCTCGCCGCGCACACGGTGGTGACCGAGCTCGTCTACCGACCGCGCCGCACCGCGCTGCTGGCGGCCTGCGAGGCGCGAGGCCTCATCACGATCGACGGCACCGAGATGCTGGTCCAGCAGGGCGCCGCCGCGCTCGCGCGCTGGCTCGGACGATCGCTAGACGAGCTGCCGATCGAGGCGATGCGTGTCGCATTGCACCACGCGCTCCGCTGAGCGGCGTCGTCGATCACGGCGTGACGGTGACCGTGTCCCCGCACGACGTGGGCCCATCGGGCCCCGCGGTCACCACGAGCTCGAGCGTGTGCATGCCGGGCCCGAACGTGGAGCCCAACGCGGTCGTCGTCGCCGTACACGGCACCGCGAGGGGCGCCGTCCCATCGAAGCGGAGCGAGCAGGTGGTGCCGCTCGCCGCCCACGTGAGCGCGAAGGTGCTCGCGACGGTGCCGGTGGGAGGACTGATGTCGATCGCGCACGTCGCCGTGCCGGCAGGGCCTGCGTCGCGAGGACCCGCGTCGGGTGCCTCGGCGATCGTCGCGCTCGCCATGCAGCTCGTGGGGCCCGTGGGCCCCGAGCCCACGTAGAGCACCACGACGTGGTCGCCCGCAGGCAGCCGCGACGCATACGAGAACGTGCACGGCACCGAGAGCCGCGCGCCGCCGTCCACCGCGATCTCACAAGCCGATCCGTTGCTCGCCGCGTCGAGGGTCAGCTCGTCGTCGCTCGTCGCGCCCGGCGGCGAGATCGCGAGCGAGCACGTCGTCACGCGCGGCCCCGCGTCCACCGGGCCCGCGTCCGGCCCAGGCGTGATCTCCACCGTGGAGGCGCACATCGCAGGCCCCGCGGGCCCGTCGCCGACGAGGAGCTCGAGCGTGTGCGTGCCCACCGACAAGAGGCTGCCCATCACCTCCGTGGTGATCGCGCAGGGCACGGCGAGCGAGGAGCCGTCGATGCGCAGCGTGCAGCTCGTGCCGTTCGAGCCGAGCGTCACGACGAAGGACTCCGCGGTGCTCGCGACCGCAGGCGACACGAGCACCAAGCAGGTCGTCACGGCCGCATCCGCCGCCGTGTCCAGAGACGCATCCATGGGCGCTGGCGCGTCGCGGGCCGCGTCGAAGACGCCGCCGGCGTCCGAGGAGCCGACATCCATCGAGCCCGCCTCGAGCGACGAGCCCGCGTCCTCGACCGAGCCCGCCTCGAGCGTCGAGCCGTCGTGCGTGCCCACGTCCTCGGTGCCCACGTCCGACGAGCCCACGTCCTCGGTGCCCACGTCCAACGAGCCGACGTCGTGCGAGCCCCCATCGTCGACGGAGAACGCGTCGAGCGAGGCGCCGTCGGGCGCATCCACCTCGCTCCTGCCCGCATCGATGGGCGCGACGGTGCCATCACACCCGAGCCAGAGGAGCACCGAGAGCAAGGCCCAGCCGCCGCGCGTTCGCATCGCCCGATCCTGAGCGCGTTCCTCAGCGCGCGGAAGAGGCGAGGGGCGCGACGTGAGGACGGCGTGGGATCACCACGACACGCCAGAGTCCCGAGGCCACGCGGCGAGCGCCGGCGGAGCGCGAGCCAGAGCGTGCAGGTGAATGCGCGAGCATGGCTCATGTCGATGCGCGGTTCGCGTTACGCTGGTCGGCCATGCCGTCCGGGACCTCCCCTGCGCGCGTCGTCGCGCTCGCGCTCCTCCTCGTCGCGGCCCTCGCGGGCTGCGGCGGAGGCGATCCTCCCCCCACCGACGCGGGCCCTGGTCGCGACGCTGCGCTCGCGTTCGACGCGGGCCCCGGCAGCGCGAGCGGTGAGTCCGCCGAGCAGCTCTACGCGCGCCTCTGCGCATCGTGCCATGGCGATCTCGGCGAGGGTGGGCTCGGTCCCTCGCTCGTCGACTCGCCGCGCACGGTCGAGGAGCTCACGTCGATCATCGACGAGCGCATGCCCCAGGGCGCGCCCAACCGCTGCGACGGAACCTGTCCGCGCGTGCTCGCCGAGTACATCCTGCGCGCGTTCACCTCGAGCGCGCTCTCGTGCGAGGGCGGCGTGCCTCCTTCGCCGCGACGCCTGCGCCTGCTCTCGCGCCGCGAGTACCGCGCCACGGTGCGAGAGCTCCTGCGCCTGCCCACCGACGAGGGCATGGCGAGCGCCTGCAACGTCCGCACGTTCCGCTACACGCCGAGCCGCAGCGTCACGAGCGTGCACGTGGCGGGCACCTTCAACGGCTGGTCGCCCTCGGCGTGGCCGATGACGCGCCAGCCCGACGGCAGCTACCTGCTCGAGCGCGAGATCGCGAACGGCACGTATCCCTACAAATTCGTGCTCGATGGCACCGAGTGGGTGATCGATCCCGCAAACCCCACGCGCGTCGACGACGGCTACGGCGGACAGAACTCCGTGCTCACGGTGGACTGCGGCGCGAGCGGCAGCACGGCGCCCATCGATCCGGCCGCGTCGCTGCCCGTCGAGACGCGCACGCAGGGCTACTTCTTCGACACGGACGCGCCGAGCGGCGTGGTGACGCCGGTGCACGTGCGCGAAGAGCTCAAGGCCGCGCGCGTGTCGGTGGAGGCCGCGCGCCCGATGCTCAGTGCGATCGTGGGTTGCGATCTCGGCGCCGATCGCAGCGGCTGTGTCTCGAGCTTCGTGCGCACCTTCGGTCGACGCGCCTTCCGCCGACCGCTCACCGACGCGGAGCGTGCTCGCTACGAGGCGCTCGCCACGAGCACCACCGACGCGAACGCAGGTGTGGAGCTCGCGATCCGCGCGATGCTCGTCTCGCCGGCCTTCCTCTATCGCTCCGAGATGGGCCACGCCCAGGCCGCCGGCACGTACTCGCTCGACGCCTACGAGCTCGCGAGCGCGCTCAGCTACCAGCTCTGGGGCACGATGCCCGACGACGCGCTCCTCGACGCGGCCGAGCGCGGTGAGCTCGTCGATCTCGCGAGCCGCGAGCGCGAGGCCCGACGCCTCCTCGCCGATCCGCGCGCCCGCGAGCGTGTCGCGGACTTCGCCGAGATGTGGCTCGGCATCGAGGAGGTCGCGGCCAAGACCAAGAACGCGAGCGTCTATCCCACGTGGTCCACCGATCTCGGCGAGGACCTGCGCGAGGAGACGCGGCGCTTCGTGACCTACGTGGTCTTCGACTCGAGCCACGGCCTGGGCGAGATGTTCACGAGCGATCAGAGCTTCGTGAACGAGCGCCTCGCGCGGCACTACGGCATCGCCGGCGTGAGCGGCGAGAGCTTCGTGCGGGCCACGCTCCCCGCCGGTCAGCGCGCGGGCCTGCTCAGCCACGGCTCGGTGCTCGCGACGACCGCGCACTCCGATCAGAGCTCGCCGATCCGTCGCGGTCTCTTCGTGCGTCAGCGCCTGCTCTGTCAGAGCTTCCCGCTGCCGCCGGCCGACGCGGGCGGCGTGCCCGACGTGGATCCGAGCGCCACCACGCGCGAGCGCTTCGCGCAGCACACCGCGAGCCCGCGCTGCGCGGGCTGTCATCAGTACATCGACCCGATCGGCTTCGGCTTCGAGGCCTTCGACGGCATCGGCGCGTTCCGCACGACCGAGGGAGGTCGCGCGATCGACACGAGCGGAGGCCTGAGCGACGTGGAGGGCCTCGGCACGCACAGCGACGCGCCCTTCTCGACCATGCCCGAGCTCGGCGCGATCCTCGCGTCGGCCGAGCAGCCCGCCGCCTGCTTCGTGGAGCAGTACTTCCGGTTCGCGCGCGGCTACCCCGAGGGCGTGGCCGATCACTGCGCGATCGACGCGCTGCTCGCGCGCTACCGCGCCACGGGCGATCTGCGAGAGCTGCTCGTGGGCGTGGTGCTGAGCCCCGACTTCGCGACCCGCACGGAGGTGACGCGATGAGCGCCCCGAACGATCGCCGCACGTTCTTCACGCGCCGTCGGCTGCTCCGCGGCCTCGGCACCGCCGCAGCGGCCTGGCCCGTGGCGCACCTCCTCGGCCGCGCGTCTCCCGCGCGTGCGCTCGGCGAGGCGCGCCGCTTCATCGTCTTCTACTTCCCGGACGGAATCGCCGGTCGCAGCCAGGAGGGCGAGCCGAGCCTCTTTCCTGCGCACGTGGACGGCGGCGGGATCGCGCTCTCGGAGATCCTCGAGCCGCTGCGCGGCATGGAGAGCCGCTGCGTGTTCCTCAACGGCCTCTCCATGGGCCCCGCCGACGAAGGCAGTCACCCCGGCGGCGCCAAGAAGCTCCTCACCGCGGTCGACGGCGGCTACGGGACCTCGATCGATCAGGTGCTCGCGGGCACCGTCGGCGCGGGCCACCCCACGCGTCACCTCTACTGCGGCG